>CAYWYX010000180.1:0-3657 GCA_964462735.1 uncultured Acidobacteriota bacterium
GGCAAATCAATTTCCCAAAGTATTCTAAATGGTGATGCTCCAAGATCCTCTGCTGCTTGACGAGCATCTTCAGGAATCATGGCAATACCTTGTGCCAAAGGAAAAAGCATGAATGGGAAATAAACATAAATAAGTCCAAACACGATGATCGTCCCATTATAAAGAACACCCTCAAGTCTTAAGCCCCACCAAGTCCTTAAATACCCATCAATCAAACCACCTTTCATCAAAGTTAAAACCCAACCAAAAAGTCGAATGTTTTCTGAAACAATAAGGGTCATAGCTACAGCAATCGTTAGGACAAGTGTAAACTTGCCAAAGACTTTTGCCATACCAAAAGCTAGCGGCCAACAAATCAAAAACAATATAACTGTTGAAATAAAAGCCATTGCAACCGACCAGAGTAAAGATTTGTAATAACCCTGTTGAAAAAAATCAGCATATGCGGAAAAATCTGGAACGTTCATGATACTGAATACCTTTGGTGGCATGATAGAAAATACAGCAACTACAAATAACGGAGCAAGAAAACTAACTGCAAGTAGCAATACCATCGGTAAAGATGTTAGCGTGCCAAGTTTGTTATCTAAACGTTCCATACTTAATCGTTAGGTATAAAGTGTGTATGTTTTATGTCCCAACCAATTACCACTGTCGCTCCAAGTTTTCCTTTAAAACGATCTTCGCGTAATTTCTCTATAATAACACGCGAACCGTCCAAAGTATCAACCTCATATTGAATGCGTGAACCAAGTTCATATTCCGCTCTCAAATAACCCCGGATCTGAAAATCGTTAGTTTCTTTTGCTTTATTAAATCGTACAAATTCTGGGCGAACCATTAACGTCCCTTTTGCTTTTTTGGAATATTTTTTTTGGGGGTCCTTTGTTAAAACACTGGAACGAATTTCAACACCATCTATCTTGATATCACCTTTAGAATCGCATTTAAAATCAAACATATTAACTTCACCCATAAAGCTGGCAACGAAACGACTTACTGGCTTAGAATATATTACCTCAGCAACATCTATTTGCTCAAACTTTCCCGAATTCATTATGGCAATCCTGTCAGACATCACCATAGCCTCTTCTAGAGAGTGCGTAATATAGACGAACGTCTTACCTGTTCTTTCATGAAGATCCACTAGCTCCTTCTCTAATTTTTTTCTCAGTCGATAATCAAGTGCGGATAAAGGCTCATCAAAGAAAATTATTTCAGGATCAAAAGCCAAAGCCCTAGCTAGTGCAATTCTTTGCTGCTCACCTCCAGAACACTGGCTAATGCGTTTATTGTAAAAACTTTTAGGTAAATGAAGGAGTTCCAAAAGCTCCAGTGCACGCTTACTCCTTACTTTTGGAGAGACTCCTTTTATCTTGAGTGGAAATTCAATATTTTGGCCTACGGATCTGTGTGGGAAAAGAGCAAGGGATTGGAAAACCATACACGTAGGTCGTTGGTTCGCAGGAGTTTGATCAATCCTTTCATTGCGAAGCCAAATTGTCCCCTCGGTGGGCTCGTCCATACCTACCATTAAACGAATTAGGGTGGTTTTACCACTACCAGAAGGGCCTACGATAGTAAGAAATTCACCCTCAAATATATCAAGATTTATATTATCCAAAGCTGTAAAATCATCGAAGCGCTTTACAACATCTTTTAGATATAAAATAGGAGTTGTGGGCATTAATTAGTTGATGCTAAAAAAAATAGTTATAAATATAATAATATCAATAGTATATATAATCAAGAGGTGTTATAATACTGCACTCTTCTTCTAAAGTCATAAAACCCAGCAATTTGGCATTTCAAAAAGCTAATTCCAATGAAAGGCTAATCACTTGTTCTTTTTTAAATCTGCTTTCTAATGAGTGGTTTGAGTGAGCAATTAAATCCAAGACACTCCATTTACCAGCTAAGCAAGATCATCGACTGGGAATCTCTTGAGAATGATTTTACCCGTCTATACAGTCACAGAGGTCGTTCAGCCAAACCGGTTCGTTTAATGATCCCCTGTTTCTCTTAAATCAACTGCATGATCTTAGTGACGACCAAGTGGTTGAACGCTGGGTTGATAAACACTACTGGCAGTTTCTCAGCGGAGAGCATGAACTTCAGTGGTCTGCGCCGGTTGCCTCATCGGATCTCACCCATTTCCGCAAGCGAATTGGTAAAAAGGGTGCCGAGAGTATCTTGAGACTATCTGTAGACCTCTTCCATCCCAAAATCTAACAGGAAGAAGTAGTAGTTGACACCACAGTTCAGGAAAAAAGCATCACCTATCCTACAACGCAAAACTGGCCAAGAAGGTCATAGGCGCCCGCAGGGAGATTGCCAACAAGGAAGATATTGCCTTAATGCAAAGTTACAGCCCTACTGCTCCGGGCCTGCTTCTTCAGGCATCCAACCGAGAATCTACCAGGCTAAAGAAAAAAGCCCTAAAAGCAACCAGAAGAATCTGGTCAATCGGTCGAGTTATGCTACGTGAGCTACTACGCAAGATGAACGATTAACAGCTAAGACCAACATGTTGAGACCCTGCTAAATGCCTCCAGCATTTTGTTTCAGCAGAAAAATGATAAAGATAAAATCTACTCTCTCCATGAACCTCACGTTGAATGTATTGCCAAAGGCAAAGCTAACAAGGCCTATGAATTCGGGGACAAGGTCTCTATTGACAGATCAATAGACATCGGAATTATACTTGGTGCTCTAGCCCTACCGGGAAGTCCCTGTGATGGTCATACCATCGATGTGCTACTCAAGCAACTCAAACGAATTAATGGTACACAGGCTGAAATCCTGATCGTTGATCACGGATATCCAGGAGAAAAATATTTTGGAAAAACTCAGTTCTTGACTGCTTCACTACCAACTCAAGACGACACTGAATACAAAAAGCGTAAACAAAGCATACGATTCAGAAAAAGAGCTAGCATAGAGGCCTCAATCAGTCATTTAAAACAAGATTGCCGCTTCGGCAAATGTTTCCTAAAAGGTGTAATTGGAGACCAAACTAACTTAACACTTGCTTATACAGACTTTAGCCTAAGAAACTGGATCCGGTCTAGGCTGGATATCTTTTTCAACCTGTTTTATAAAACAATCAAAAACATGAGTCTGCAGTGACTTCGACCATTATCCAGTTACTTTTTTATCACGAACTGTTTCTTAGGCATCAACTAATTAATTCTAAAATTAGTGAATGGAGACTCAGAAAATATTCTTATCCAAGCCTCCATTCAAGTTACATTACCCGCGTTTTGCTGAGTTGTATATTTTACCCAACTCATCATATGAAGGAACAACATCATAATCTAAGGAGCGGTCCATTTCTTCGGACAAACTGTCCCACTGAATAGCATCAAGTTCTTTAGAACTGTACATAGAGAAAACCTTTTTGTCACCCATTTGTGCAACAGGATTATAGGTCCCTTCTGCAAAACCTACTGCCTTAGCGATTTCAGGTTTCTGGACGAACTCTAAAAAGTCTTCTGCCAAACTCGTAGGGTTAGGATTATTGACCAATGAAGTCAACTCAATCCAAACACTACCCACTTTCCCACCGCCTGGGCCAGTATTCGGGGTAATTCCTCTTATACTAGTTGCAACATCAAGTCGTGCTGGAGAAGCGGTATAAGTGCCGCCTGTAAAATA
>CAYWYX010000181.1:0-3637 GCA_964462735.1 uncultured Acidobacteriota bacterium
TCGCCTACTTGATAGCAACAGGAACATATAGAAGGGCCTATCACTGCAATACAGTCCGTAGGATTTACCGAATAATTAGACTGCATTAAGTTGATTGTTTTTGGTACGACACCTTTTAACAATCCACGCCAACCAGCGTGAATTGCTGCAATCACCCTCTTTGAAGGATCAGCAACCAGAACCGATAGGCAATCGGCTACTTGGATTCCTAGTAATATTTCAGGTAATGTTGTAATTAAGGCATCTGCTGTTTTAATTGAATCGTCAGGTGTAAAGCGATCCAAGCAATATATTTTTTCCGAGTGAGTCTGGTTTAAAAGAACTAATGGTAAATTTTTCCCACTTAGGGTTTTAATAAGCTGGTTTCGAGTGGATATCTGTTTTTTGTTGTAGATTTGATTATTAAAGTCTAGGGTAAGTTTTGATTTAGAATTTATAGGATGACGAAGAGTAAAACCATGTGCTAACCAAGGCAATGAATTTAAGCCTCGGTGGTATAAGTAAAGTCCCGATGAAGATAGTAGAAAGTCGTCTCCTTTGTAGTTAGGGAGTAATCTAGTGATTGTTGGATTAGGAATAGACATAATTGAAATTAAGAAACTACGTGATGCTTTGGACCGACATGGTAATCGTCTAAAGGATCGGACGTTCACTAAAACAGAAATCAGGTATTGTGATAAACATGCGAATAAATTTCAACATTATGCTGCTCGGTTTGCCGCCAAGGAAGCCTGCTTCAAAGCTCTTGGAACTGGATGGAGCCTAGGTGTTGCTTGGCATGATGTGGAGGTCTGTAATAACCAGACGGGCAAACCCCAGCTGCTGCTTTCAGGAAAAGCATACAGTGTTGCTACCCAACTAGGGGCTACTAGGTTTTGGGTTAGTCTGTCACACTCCGATCAGTATGCTGTAGCCGAAGTTATCTTAGAGAGTTGAACCTATTTCAATTTAGACTAGCCAAAACTGGCGTTGACTGGAATGGCTCTAACTCCATTTTCATTAATACTCATAACTTTAACATTCAAGAACTGGTTGGGCTGGACAGAAAGATCAGGGAGGTCAACTCGGAGAAAATTGCTGCTCAGGGCTCTAGTTGTACCTTGGGACATCTTTGTCTCTAGTGTAATTACTGAGATAGAACGACCTATTTGGGATTTCCTAAAAGAGCAATTTTTTTGTTCTCCTATTTTTCTTAGATCTAAGCTCCGTTGATCGCTAATTGTTTTTGGGATCGTGTTCTGTAAATGGGCAGCCTGGGTACCTGGTCGTGATGAAAATGGAAAGACATGTAGGTAGGTCAAGGGAGAATTTAGAATTAAATCTCTAGTTTGAGTGTGATCCTTTGAGGTCTCGGTAGGAAAGCCAACCAGCAAGTCCGCTCCAATTGCCGCATTTGGGACATTTTTTCGGATCCTTTCCACTAGACGAAGATATTCGTCTGGTTGATAGGGTCGCTTCATCAGTCTCAAGACTCGTCCAGAACCACTTTGTAGGGGAACATGAAAATGGTTGGCCATTTTGGGAGATGTTGCTATAAGTTCTATTATCTCATCTGTCATTTCTAGGGGTTCAATAGAACTTAAGCGCAACCGTGTCAAGGATTTTTCCTTGAGCAAACGTCGAATTAACCCTGCTAGATTTGTCTTATTTTTTAATTCTCTGCCGTAACCGCCTAAATGGATACCAGTCAAAACAAGTTCTCTGTATCCTTGCCTTAAAAGATTTCTAACTTGATAGAGTACCTCCTCTAATGGAAGACTCCGTGAGTGACCTCTTACAAAAGGAATGACACAATAGGAACAGCGGTAACTACAGCCATCCTGAACCTTGAGGAATGCTCGTGTTCTTCCACCGCCCGACATGTCTGCAATGGAACGTAGTTCGGTTGATTCAAATATGCTACTGCAATAAACACTGGCTCCACCAGGGAGAATAGAAGATTTTTCTTTATTAACCAGTGAGTCCTTAACCGAGAGATGATTGTTTACAATCAAGCTGGCTAACTGGTCTTTGTGAGAGTTTCCTATAACAGATGTTACACCTTTTATTTGGACAATTTCCTGAGGGGCTCTCTGAGCATAACAACCCGTAACTACAATTTTGGTGGCAGGATTTTTTCGATGAATACGGCGAATAGTCTGGCGTGCTTTTGCATCAGCAGTTTTTGTTACAGTGCATGTATTGATAATTACTAAATCGGATGTTTTCCCTATTTCCTCTTTTCTTAAATTCTTGTTAAGGAGAGCTTCTTCGATAGCAGATCCATCGGCTTGAGTTGTGCGACATCCGAAGTTAATGACAGAAAAGGTAGAGGTTTTCATTTTATTAAGGTTAAATATACCTTCTTTGGTTGAACTGAGCGAGGTTGTAATTAAAACCAGTTGCTTGAATCAAGTGATGATTTTCTCCTATAATACCAGAACTCTATTAGAAGATGGTTAAGAGTATAGGGATTAATTCTACTGACAAGGATATTTTTTCTAATGATAGACGAAGAGAAAGAAAAGGCTAAGACTGAAATTCTGGATTCTGAATTTAACAGTACCAAGGGCAGAAATCAGAAAAGTAGCATTAGAGAATGGATAGAGAGTTTAGTTTTCAGTCTAATTTTTGTATTTTTCTTTACAAAGTTTATTGCTCAAGCTACGCAAGTGCCCACTGAGTCAATGAAACCAACAATTTTAGTAGGGGACCACTTTTTTTTGGACAAGTTCGCTTTTCCTGCTAACTACCCAGAATTTTTGCTAAATTTTCTTCCAAAACGGGAAATCGATCGAGGTGACATTGTAGCTTTTAAACCCCCACAAAGTCCTGAGATTCCCTTCATCAAGAGAGTAATTGCTCTTCCCGGTGAGATGATTGAAGTAAGGAACAAAACGGTTTACATAGACGGTAGAAAGATTGAAGAATCCTATAAATATTTCGATGATGAAGGTGACCAGAGAAAATACTCTTATGCCCCAAGAGAAAGCTATGGTCCCCTGATGATTCCAGAAGACTCGTATTTCATGATGGGGGATAACCGAGATAACAGCAATGATAGTCGTTATTGGGGCCCGGTTCCAGGTAAAAATATAATAGGCAAGCCACTTTTTATCTATTGGTCCTACGATGATGACCCCTATGATCCAAGCCCCAAATCCTTATTTGAACATGCTAAGAATTATGGAACTAAGGCTGCCAACTTTTTTAATAAAACTCGGTGGTGGCGGACAGGAAGATTCCTAGAGTAGTAACAAGTGTCGGGGCTTCAAATGGAGTTTCTGGATTACGCAGAATATTGATATAGACGAAGCTTCTTCTAGGGTAGTTTAAGGTTTTAAAGGATTAGATTTTGTTCAAATAATTCATCTGCACAACCTTCTGCTCGATGGATGCAGTCAGGAATTCCAACGCCTTGAAAGCCATTCCCTGCCAGTTTTAGTTGAGGCCACTTTGACAATCCCGTATCAATTTCTTTAACTAAATCAAGGTGTCCAACCCCGTATTGTGCCATAGCATTTGGATGACGCTCTACCCAGCTTATCCGAGGCTCTCCAGATATTCCTAGTAATTCCCTTAAATGTATTCTGACTAAATTAGCAAGTTCTTTGTCGTCATGATCTAGAATGGCTGTTTGTAGGGCCCCACCAAGAAA
>CAYWYX010000182.1:0-1176 GCA_964462735.1 uncultured Acidobacteriota bacterium
GAAGGAGATCAGATTGAGATTGTTCAGTTAGTCGGAGGAGGTTGAGAGAGTGAAAAGCTCCTAAGTATAAGAAAGATAAGAATCGGTGTTTAAAATATTGATGTTATGAGTTTCACTACTGCATTTAGGTGCTGCTTTAAGTTTTCATTTTATTGAATCTTCAAAAATAAGCTGAATCTTCAGCAATTATGTTAGTTTTAAAAATTCTCCTTTAAACCAAACAGTTTCTGAGTAAAGAAGTTTAGCTTTTTTAGATTAATGTTAGTCTGAGAGGATTAAAGATGGAAGTTTTTGCGTTAGATAAGATGAAGAACTTCTCTAAAGAAAAAATGAAGAAAGTTAAACTTTTTGATACTAAGAATTTTTTCTGCGATCTATATTGCCTAAAACCAGGTCAATCTCAAAAGATTCATGCTCATCAAGGTGCAGATAAGGTATATTTCGTACTTGAAGGTATAGGTAATTTTAGTATTGGTGATAAAAATAAAACCTTGAAAAATGGGACCGCGGTGTTAGCTCCATCAGGGATGTTGCATGGAGTTGTTAATAATTCTGACTTTAACTTAACACTTTTGGTTTTTATGGCACCTAATCCTAATAGTAATGATTGATCCTGCCTTATTCTTGAATCTTTTTAATAAATAATCCGTGTTAGTGCATTCGTAGGAATCGAGCATTATTAAAATAAACCTATGATTAGAGATTCAAACTTTAAGACCAGACAGGTTATTGTTTTAGCTCTGGGTCACTTTGCAGTAGATTTTTATGCTGGATTCTTACCACCTCTGATTCCAATTCTTCAAAAATCTTTAATGATTTCTCTCTCTGAAGTAGCATTTTTAGTTTCAGTGTTTTCACTCTCAACAACGTTCTCCCAAACGGTCTTTGGATATATTTTTGACCGATGGCACCAGATAAGCTTATTAGTTTTAGCTCCGTTGCTAGCAGGAATAAGTATGACTTCTTTGGGTTTGATGAATTCTTATGGAAGTTTACTGATAATTTTAATATTTGGGGGAATCAGTATTGCAGGATTTCATCCTCTGGGAGCGGCTTTAGTCGCTGTTGAAAGTGGTCGGCGCCATAGTTTTGGAATGTCAATTTTTGTAACAGGTGGAACTGTTGGTGTAGCAACAGGATCATTAATAGTCTCTTTCCTAATTGAAAGGGTAGGGG
>CAYWYX010000182.1:1276-3599 GCA_964462735.1 uncultured Acidobacteriota bacterium
CTTTGGAGTTTAAATATATTTGCTTTTGGTGGATTTTTATTGGTTTTATTTTTTTTCCGAACTAACTGGTTTACAGCTAAAAACATTGCTAGTTAAAAATACCCTGCGGTAAAAGAATCAGTTATTAATTTTACTACTTACAAGTCGGTTACGAATTATATCTAACGCCTGATTAAGCTCAGCAATTCTTAGTAGGGTACAACCGATTACGAACAAAAGAATACCTATTCCTATCGATGTAAAAACCGTTATCAATTCCCACCAAAGATTCTCTTGTAAAAATATTGTAGCTAATAATTGATAGCAGTAATGGGAGCCTAACCCCATGATTAAAGAGACAAGAATTAGCTTGCCTAAAGTTGTAGCAACTAAAAGTGATTGGAGGGGCCCAATAGTTTTTTGTAAGCAATAATACAAAAGAAAAAAGTTTAAGAAAGCTGAAAGGGAAGTAAATAAGGCAAGGCCTTTATATCCAAGGGTACTTATAAACATCAGGTTAAGACTGATGTTAGTAATAATAGTAATAGTGGAAATAATCACAGGAATTCTAGGACTTCCAATGGCATAAAATGTTGGAACTAATAATTTAACTGCTGAATATGCAGAAAGACCCAGGGAATAAAGGATTAGTACTTCACTAGTTTCCCATGAATCAGCCGTACCAAACTGTCCTCGTTGATAAATCAAAGAAACAATGGGGTAACTTAAACAAATCAAGCCTACTGAGGCTGGAACGTTGAAAAAAAGGGATAAACGCAACGATGAAGAAACAGTAGTTCGAACCTCTTGAAGTCTTTTTTTCGCAATCAGGGATGAAATAATAGGAAGACTTGCAGAAGCAACTGCTACACCAAAAATACCAATTGGAAGATACATTAAGCGAAAGGCTGCATTCAACCAGGTAACAGGACCCTCACCCTGAGTAGTAGCTAGCCAGGTATTTATAAAAAGATTAATTTGGGTAGCGGCTAAACCTAATATCCCAGGTCCCATAAGTAGTAGGATATGTTGGAGAGCGGAATTTTTAATAGATAATGAAGGGGAATATTTGAATCCTAATTTTAATAGAGAAGGGAATTGAATAAGGAACTGCATTAATCCACCTATTAATACACCTATAGCTAGACCAATTACTGGGTCAATTCCAAATTTAGGAAGAACATAAAACATTAATACTGTTACAAGTATTGATCCTACATTAAATAAAGCGGGTGCTAGAGCAGGAACAAAAAATTGTTTATGAGAATTAAGCATTCCCATAGCAACTGATGCTAGGGCTACCAATAATAAAAAGGGAAACATAAGCTGGGTAAGCTGCACTGTAAGAGGGAGCTTTCCTGCACTATTAGAAAAATCTCCAGCTATAACCTTTACAATTAAAGGAGCATTTAATATTCCAGCAACCACAAGAGCACCTATGATAAGTAAGAGAAAATTAAAGACTAGAGATCCTAGGTGCCATGCTGCAGTGGAACCTTTGCTGTGAAGAGTTTTTGTAAATGTAGGAACAAATGCTGCGCTTAAGGCTCCTTCTGCAAATAAATCCCTAAGAAGATTTGGAATCCTAAAAGCGACATTAAATGCATCGGTTTGAAAACGGGTGAATAATGCAAGAAGGATTTGTTCTCGAACTAATCCTAGTATACGGCTAATGAATGTAGCTATACCTATTAACCCAGCAGACTTAATAATCAAGAAATCCTTTTTGTAAGGCATGACAGTGGAGGCATTTTATTTAAGGTATTTATCAACTCTTCTTTGAAGTTGTTTTAAAGATTTGCTGATTTCAGGAAGTTTGGAGAAAAGGGCAGTAGATTTAAGCCAACGTCGGTTTTCTATAGCAGGATAACCAGAAACAATACTGTCAGCTTCAACGTCCGAGGGAATACCCGATTGTGCAGTGGCGATGACTCTATCACCAATTCGACAATGACCGGCAACACCCACCTGACCAGTCAAAATAACATTATTACCAATCTCAGTACTACCTGCTAAGCCAACCTGGGAGCACAGTAGAGAATTATAACCAACTTTTGATCCATGACCGACTTGAACTAAATTATCTATTTTTGTTCCTTTAAGGATTCGTGTCTCACCAACAGCAGCCCTATCGATAGTTGTGTTAGCTTGAACCTCAACATCATCTTCCAGTACTACCCGGCCAGACTGAGTTATCTTTGTATAACTACCATCGTCTTGTTTTACAAAACCATATCCATCAGACCCTATAACCACACCGTTTTGTAGGATAACGTCGTTGCCAATAATGGATTCTTCACGAACTGAAACATGTGAGTGGGCAATGAAATTATTCCCAATAACA
>CAYWYX010000183.1:0-3598 GCA_964462735.1 uncultured Acidobacteriota bacterium
CCATCCCTGGACCACAATATTCTTTTCGAATCTAGCTTCTTTTTCTGTAGGTTGGACAGCTAGTATTCTCTTATCAAAAATGATTAAAAAACATACAGTAAAATTAACTTAATGAAAGATCTAGTAGTTTAAAGGGTCAAATCTTTTTTAAATACTTCAACCAAGACTTCAAAAACTAAGGCATGACTTTATTTTATCGATGATTATTTAGTTTATAAAAACTTGGATTGAATACAACATAGCCCTGAGAATCGTTGAGTATATTTTAAAGATCCTTTGAAACTGAAATTATACCTAGTGGTTTTCAAGCTTCATTTATTTAGATCATTAGTTACCTAACATAAGAATGTTATTGCTTTCAAAGAAGGTTTCTCCTGATGATACACTATCTTAAAACTGTGGAATGACTTTGGGAATGATGATCTCCATCCAAAAAGTCTTCTGAAATTTTAGTTCGAGTTATTCAACTGGTTATGTTGTTACGACATTTCATTTATAGACGGGAAAAAAAACTCTACAAACGGGACATTCAGCAGAGATTAGTGAGACCTTTTGAGTGGGGAACGGAGTTTTTAGACAACTGCCATAACACTCGTAAACCCTTGGAGTTTATTAAACGTCATAATCAAAGAGTTCTAGCAGACAGTAAATCTTACTTTGTTCCACCACCATGTCAGAATTCGGATTTTCAGTTTGACGGTTTCTGGTTAAAATTTCCTAGTGCAGTTCAAACCCCTTACCCAGAGAATAATATCGTTCATGCACGCTATTTTCCAAAAAGCGAAACAGCAGTGATAGTTTTGCCTCAGTGGAATGGTGACGAACAAGCACATATTGGACTTTGTAAAGGTCTACAGCGATTTGGTATTGGTGCTCTTCGACTTAGCCTACCCTACCATGACCGGCGTCGGCCTAATGGTATCGAACGAGCAGATTACATGGTCAGCTCAAATATTGGACGCACTATCCAAGCAGTCCAGCAGGCAGTTCAGGATGTAAGTCGTTCTGCTGATTGGCTGTTCAGTCAAGGAATTCGTCAAATTGGTCTGTTGGGTTCTAGTATAGGCTCATGCGTTGGATGGCTTGTTTTTGCTCACGATCAACGTTTCAGACTTGCAGCTTTTAATCATGTTTCAAGTTACTTTGGTGATGTGGTTTGGAGAGGAATAACCACATCTCACATTCGAAAAACGGTAGAACAAAATATGACCCAAGAAGACCTTCGTGAGGCATGGTTAACACTAAGTCCAAGTGCCTATGTCTCAAAACTAAGGAATAATCGTAGACCTATGCTCATGCTATCAGCCCTTTATGATCTATCTTTTCCTCCAGATCTTTCACGTCAGATTTTTGATCAGGTTGATCGTGAGAAAATCAAAGTTCAGAAAGCCTTTCTACCTTGTGGGCACTATACCGGAGGCAGACCACCTTTTAGTTACCTGACAGGCTATCATCTCATCAATTTTTTTCGTAAAGAAAGAAAGGCTTTCCTCAGAAAACAGTTAGTAGAAAATCAGTAGCTGTTCGATCCTCTGATGTTTAATAACCAAATAAGCTATTTATCTTAAATTTCAAGCCAAAATCTAAACAAAATTTTAAACTAGTATGGCTAGATAAACTTTTAAATATTTTTCTATAGGGTTTTTGCTTTTTATCGATCTATAGGTTTGTCGTCACCTTTGGAGTAATGACATCTGGCATTTTGTCGATAGGATAAACAGGTCTCCTGATTCGTCGAAATGGCAGTAGACGCATATTAGTTGGAGTGGGACCCGGAAGGTTCACTACAAAGAAACCCTTCATAATGTCGGCATAGCCTTGTCTAAAATTCATCATATTTTTAACACAAACAAACTTAGCTTGCTCCACATACATGCCCATTGAGTCATATTGCTCATGTGCCCATTCATAGGTTGGGTAGGTAGTTACAAGAAGCTGGATACTCTCAATTTTTAAAACTACGGATGGACCCATAGAAACCTCTGTTCCTCCAAAAATTCCACCTTGATATCGAATTCGACCATCCGACCGATTCATAATTGTAGCTTTAGTTTTCAGGGGCTGCCCCCAACGAGAATCAATCCGATGGCCAACCTCTATTTGAATTTTAGATCCAATAGCGTGTTCTCTACACAGGTGTACTGTTTCTGGATCAACCACCGTAGCTAAAGTTAATTCCATTATCTTGAGCTCTAAAAGACGCTTGACCAATGTAATGCCATCCCCTGCTGCTCCACCCCCGGTAGTATCAGCAGTGTCTAACAATAGAATTGGTCCACCCTCAATTTCTTGCCCAAGTCTAACTGCATTCTCTACTTCTAAAATCTTAACTTCATAAGATTTTCGGTCATTCCAGTGCTGACTAGCTAACTTATTTGCACATCGCTTTGCCTCAGCTTTGTCGTTGTTGGTTATTACTACTGAACTGCAGCCCAGCTCAGGAACATCAATATAAGAACCCACATTAAAAACTGAAGCAGAGAGAACCTTTAAATGAGTTTGTTCAATCTGATCGGCTTCTTTGCGGAGTTTCGCAAAGGGACCATTCCCCTCGGTTGAAGCATGAAAACTAGTGAGGAGTAGGGGTAACTGGGCCAGAGCAACAACAGGATTAATTTGACCGCGGACAGTTTGCATTAATAACTTAGCGGCTTTCTGACCAGTTTTAAAAGCGTCAGAATGAGGATAAGTACGGTAGCCTATGATGAGATTAGAAGCTTGAACCATCTCTTGAGTTACATTTCCATGCAAATCAAGAGTTATTGCTAATGGTGCCTCAGATCCAATAATTTTTCGGATTGACTGCGCTAAATCACCTTCAGGATCATCTTTGCTTTGCACACACATTGAACCATGATTTGAAATAAGAATTCCTTGAATGCTGGGGTTTTGTTCTAGTCGATTAAGTATTTGATCTTTTAAATACGTATAACATTTATCAGATAAAGGATTGGCAGAATTCGCTCGTGCGGCAATTAATGGAACAACTTCAACCTCTTGATCCCTAAGAAGAACAGAAAGAAACCCCCCGATCTCTGTATCTGAACTATCCAAGCGTAAAAGATCTTCTCCTTCAAGGAGATAGCCTGTATTACTGAAAAACTCGAGTTCTGAAAATCCAGGAACAAAATGGTTGGATTCGGATGAAACCTGGGCAATAGCTATGCGAAAACTCATTTAGCCCATCCATAGGCCGCCATTAATCTCAATAACCTGGCCAGTTATAAAAGACGATGCATTACTTGAAAGGAAAATAACAGCCGAAGCACATTCTTCTGGCTGACCATTGCGTTTGAGAGGTGTTTGCTGAGCCAGACTTTCCAAGCCTGCTTGAGTACTAATCCTATTGTGAAGATCCGTCAAAATCACACCTGGTGCAATTGCATTTACTCGCACCGTGGGAGCTAATTCTTTAGCCATACTGCGAGTCAGACTTAAAATTGCCCCTTTAGCTGCAGCATAAACAGAAACACCTCCAGCACCACCATTATGGGCTGAAATGGAAGCGGTGTTGATCACTGCAGGAAGTCTTCCCTTTAGCAGCAACGGGAGAGCATCCCGAGTTACATACAGGGTACTATGTAAATTAACTCGCAAA
>CAYWYX010000184.1:0-3551 GCA_964462735.1 uncultured Acidobacteriota bacterium
CCGAAGCGCTGGCGAAAATGGAAAATGCCTGACCACGATTTCACCTTGTTAATTATGGACTCGCGACTTTGGCGTACAAGCCAAGACCCTGCTATTTGGACTGATCAGGGCTGGGGGCATAACAGAGAACTTTATAGCCGTACTGATCCAACTCGTGTGCTTTTAGGTGAAGAACAGTTTGCATGGTTACATCAGCAACTAAAAACCGACTCCTCACCTTTAATCTGTCTGACAGGCATTAATGTTCTCCACACTATTTGGGGAGGACATACTGGAACAGCATGGACTGACAAATTAATTACGAGAGATAGAGTCTCAGCGGACTACGCCGGTTGGGTAAAAGCAGGTGTTGACCGAATTCTTGAACTTTTAAGTGCGAGAAGTGGTGTTATCAGTATATATGGCGACGTGCATGCTGGTATGATTCTTCGCAATCGAGACAAACGAATCTATGAATGTTCTTTTGGTCCAATAGGACGATGGGGCAGCCGATCTTTAATTAAAAACTTCGGACCAAGGATGTCCGATTATGATAACCGACCAATAGAAATCATTGCTCTCTATCACCATAAATATAGGAATGCTGATCTTGATCTACAAAAAACAATTCAATACTGGAACGTACTAGAAGCTGAATTTGATCCCTCCAAACAAGATCCAGAAATTGCCCTTAACATCCGCAATATCAAAGACTCTAAAACTGCCAAACCACAGGGAGGTGGATCAGTTATTATCAAGGCCTCAGAGACAGGGTGTACACCTACTGCCCTCCTTCCTAATTTAAAAACATTAAAAAATGCAGACCTTCTTTTTCTAACAAAGGATAACCTACCCATTCGCGGGGCACGTAGCATGGAGGATGGCAGCACCTCAGTCACTGCTCTAGCAGGAGTCGCTCCTGGCGAACATATTATTTTACTATCCACCAAGAATGGAAAAACAAAGAGTCAACTAATTAAGACACAGCCATTACTTTAATAAAATTAGGATTCACTGAAGCGTCAAACTACTACTTTAGAACCTTCCCTTCATTCTAAAAAAGTCAATGGGAAGGGAAGTTTTTTCAGCGGTTACAAGATCAGCCAATGCTTCTGCTATTACAGGAGAAAATTTGAATCCATGACCAGAAAATCCCGTTGCAAAGATAATTTCTTCATTGTGGGGATCATGATCAATTATACAATGTCCATCTGGAGTCATTACATATAGGCATGTCTTCGCCTTAACTATTTGTTTAAAAGGGTTCTGGCCTGTATTGATTAAACCCGGCACAAATTTTAAAACATCATTGATTAAAGGGTTCAAATCTTTTTCATCAACGGGTAGCACTTCAACTGGATAGCCTAATAGACGGTCCCCTCTCTCATGATGGGCAACTTTGACACCTTTACCGCCAATATCAGGAAACCCATAAAAACCGCGAGGAGCGAATGCAAATATTGGTAAGCAGTCGGGTGAAAACAACTCAGATCTATAGGGCTTAAACCAAGCAAGGACTTGTCTTCGAATGACTAACGGTAAATCTAATGAAGCCAAAATCTCGTTAACCAGGGCTCCTGCAGTAACAAGTAATTTTTTGGCAGATATTGTTTCTTGGTTGGTATCTATAAAAATAGTTCCTTTATCAGAAGTCCAGTTTAGGACCGGCTGATTGGTTCTCAAGTCAGCCCCTAACTGGCGAGCTTGTTTTAAAGCATTAGTTATGGCAATTGAAACATCTATCAAACCAGCTTCCCAGTCAATCAGTCCAATGAATTCTTCAGGCGGTTTTAAAGCAGGAAATTGTTTGTGGATCTCAATAGAATTTAGTTTCTGCAACTCTAGATTATGAACCGAAGCGCTTTGGATTATACCCTTAATTAATTCACTCTGAGGATCACCAATGCTAATTACTCCAGAACGGGTGAGTAGAGGCAAATCCCATTCTGCAGCCAGGCTATCCCAAATCTGAAGAGAACGTTTAATTAATGGCACATAGTTAGGATGTTCTGTATAAACCGTCCTGAAAGCTCGAGTGTCACCTCCATGGCTCCCTTCTTCATGGGGAGGAGAATACTTGTCAAAACCAATTACTGAAAGTTTTCGTTTAGCTAGTTCTAGGGCAGCAAAACTCCCCATACTCCCTAAACCGATAATAGCAACATCAAATTGTTTCATATTAGTTCAGATAAATTGCTTTTCACCAGGTTAACAAAACGCTATGTGGACTCCCATATTCTTAAGAGTAGCCTGATCAAAAATACTCTTAGCAACTGTTGTATCCTGTACTCCCAAGCCAATCCCATCAAAAAGTGTGATTTCCTCATCACACGTTCGGCCCTTAACGTCTCCAATAATAACTTGTCCTAAACTTCCAACATAACAATCCTTAGATAAAACACCACTTTCGATCGCCTGACTAGATTCACCCCTTTCTTTGCAATGTTCCACTTTATCCGCAAAAAGTCGACAACGGGGTAATAAACTTGGTTCACATTCGATTTTGCTATGCAGATCTGCTCCCATGCAAGAAAGATGTGTGCCTTCCCTTACCCAGTCACTTCTTACAATGGGCTCAGAACTATTCGTAGCTGTACATATAACATCTGCTTCGCGGCAGGCCGTTTCACTATTGGTAACCTCAATCGGGATACTAATCTCAGAAGATAATTCGTTAACAACTTTGTCGGCTTGTGATTGACGCATATCGAAAAGGAAAATCTTTTTAAAAGGACGCACAGTACTCACAGCTCTAATACACTGTTGACCAAGCTGACCAGCACCAATTACGGTCAGGGTTTCCACATCTTCTCTCCCTAAATGTTTGACTGCGACTGCAGCGGCGGCGGCAGTTCTATACATGGTGGCTAAAACCGATTCAACAATCAGTAACAACTCACCAGTATCAGGATCATAAAGATTCATCGTGCTGAAGATTGTTGGCAACCCTCGTTCTACATTACCCTTCCGTTCTTGGCCCATTTTCATTGAAAAAGTATTTGTAGCTTTAGTATAGCCAGTCAAACAAGCAGCAATACCCCCTGGAAGATCAACAATATATTTAGGTGGCAGAAGATCCTTTCCTTTTTCAAATTCAGCAAGGCACTTTTCAATTGATATAATGATTTCTTTTAAATCAATTTCTTTCGCAACTTGTTCCCGACTTAAAACGATTGTTTTTCTAACCATGGGATCATCCTTTCAAAAGCAGTTTCAATCCTTCCGAGAGAAGTCGCATAACTCAGTCGAAAGGCATTTCGACAAGATTTACCAAAAGTATCACCTGGAGTCGCACAAACTCTTATTTCATGGAGCATTCGAAGAACAAATTCTGAACCATCAGTTCCCTTTGGAAGTGACGGCATAATATAAAATGCTCCTTGCGGTCGATAACTCTGAAGATGACAGCAAGATTTCAGAAGTTCGACAATTCTATTCCGTCTCTTGCTATACTCTCCAACCATCTCATGAACACAGGTTTGATCACCTTTTAAGGCTTTAATTGCAGCCCATTGTCCAGGTGTATTTCCTACCGTAGTTGTATAGGTATGATAGCGTCTTAGAGTCTTAAC
>CAYWYX010000185.1:0-3541 GCA_964462735.1 uncultured Acidobacteriota bacterium
CGAGCTGCCGCTTAAAGATCGCAGCCTTGGGCTTACCTATGACTGGTTCCGTTAATGAGTCCGTTCAAATCTGAGATGAACGATTTGAACCCAGTTTGATCTTTAGAGTTTATTTTTTCAAAAGAGGAGAACAGTAATGATCAGACGAGATTTCATGAAATCTGCCGTAGCTTTAGGAACTCTTTCAGGTGGAGCAGTTTCCCTGAGCACGGCCACTGGCGGCTTGCCTAAAAAGAAAGGAAAAGCAAAATACCGTGCCGGTGTTGTAGGCCTGGGCTGGACTGGCTTGTTATACGATATTGCCAAACGCGATGGATCCCACCGACGAGGACCTTACTGGGATCCTGCCTACAAGGTAGAAGACACCAAGCGTATTACCCCTGAGGTCGATGTTCATAGAAAATTCCATTACCATGAGGACCCTGGCCAAGAGGGTCTTCCAGATTCATATTCTGAGGCATTATGGGATCGCCCAGAGGTTGAACTGGTGGCCGGCGCAGAAAGAGACAAATACCGCTTGAAACTTTTTGGTGATCGGTACGGCATTAAAGCACTCTATACCGATGCCTTGGAAATGTACCGGCAGGAAGATTTAGATATTGTAGCAGTTTGCACTAATACCAAGGGCCGGGCCTTTCTCACAATTAAGGCTGCAGAGGCAGGGGTTAAAGCTATTTTCACTGAAAAACCAATGGCTTTTACCCTAGCAGAAGCTGATCAAATGGTAAAAACTTGTGCTGATCGTAACATTCCACTTTCTTGTGGAGCTATTACCACTACCCATCCCTCATTTGCCAAAGCAAAACAGCTAGTTAAAAGTGGGGCTATCGGACAAGTTCTTTCGATTGAGGCCCCTGGTCCTGCAGCTCAACACCAAAACTGGTCCTATTTTCTTGAGAGCCGTCCAGCCTGGGTCAGTGGAACAGGGGATCAAGATCGCAAACAAGGTGGATCTACCGAGTTCTCGGGCCAAGGGATGCTAGTCACAGAGCAAGGAGAGGTCGTACATTTTAGAAAGGGAGCTCCTGGAGTCCGAATTAATGGAACCAAGGGAGAGATCCAATTTATTTATCAAATTGGCTGGAGATTAAAACAAGAAATGAAAAGACCAACGGGCAGAAGTCAGCAGTTGGAAGTTCCCTGGCCCGCCCCTCAATTTATTCCTCCATACGGAGCAGTCTATAGCTTAGACGACCTGATAAACTGTTTAACAGGCAAACTGGATGAACCCAAAAATTCAGGTCGGAGGGTGGCTACTGCCCTTGAAGTTGAAATTGCACTCAAACAATCTTCTGCTCAAGGTGGGGCTCGAATTAGCTTACCTCTCAGTGATCGAACTTTGGGACTCCAGTACGATTGGTTTCGTTAATTAACTTAAGAAGAGCTTAAATTTTCGTCGCTGACAGACCATTAAACCTCCGCCAAGGAACACTGAAATTGGTGATGAAATTGCCAGAAAAGTTTTAAAAAGCTGGATTTATAATAAATTTCTATTGAAAATTCACTTGATTAAGTGTTCTAAATTGAACCTCTCTGAAAGAAAGGACAAAATATTCAATGATTGGATCAGCACATCTTGATTTTGACAGACTAAGGGTTATTGACCTTTCTAAACCACTTGATCCTGCCACTGAAAAACGACGCTGCTCTTTAAAGCGCCATCACACCTTTATTGGCGGTGTTGATGGTTATCATTCTCACATGGATATAACCTCTCATTTAGGCACTCATTTAGAATTTCCTTACCACTTCAATGACGAATGGAAGGACGGCATGAAATTACCAATCGATCGTTTCTTAGGTCGGGGTGTTTTGTTAAATCTAAAAACCGCTCGCCCACGTGAACTAATTCGAATCGAAGACCTGGAAGAGGCGGACGGCGGACGGATTCGTCAAGGGGATACCGTCCTTCTGGATTCTCCCTTCCATAGTCCTTGCTTTGTTAGTTCTCCAGACGACTGTCGACCGGATATGTCTGAAGAAGCCGGACGTTGGTTTCTAGAAAAAAAAGTTAAATGCGTTGGTTGGGGCGATGGTATCGCTATTGAAAATCATGTGCAGGGGTGTATCGCTTGCCATGAACTATTACTTGGAAATGATATTCTTCTTCTAGAGGTTGTAAACAATATTGACCAATTGCAACAGGATATCTTTATGATCACCTTTACTCCTCTACCTATTCATGGTCTCGATTCTTGTCCTGTACGGGTAGTTGCTGTAGAAGGAATACCTGGAATTTAGATCAATTTTTTCCTGGACTCCAAACTGAATTAGTAGCTTCTCAATAAAATCAACCCACCCAGTGAAAGTGAGGATGGATGCTCGGCTTACATATTCTTGACTGGATCATCTTAGCTATTTATTTCTCAACAGTAGCTTACCTTGGAATTTATCTTGGAGCTAAGAAAACTAAATCGTTGGGTGATTTTTTTATTGCTGGTGGAACCTGGAAAAAACTCCCTGCTTTCCTCTTTAATTTCAGTTCTTCCCTGGCTGGTGCTGAAGCAGTAGTTGTCAGTGCTGCAGCATACCGCAGTGGGTTATCAGGGATATGGTTTTGGTGGTCTCAACTTTTTGCAACCCCAATGTACTATCTTTTCTCTGTCGTTTACAAAAGAGCTCGTGTCTTTAACATGGCAGAATTTTTTGAGCTGCGGTTTGGTGCAGGCGTCGCTAACCTTTATTCAGTTTTAGGACTGCTAATTTGTGTCAACTTCATTGGCATTTTTATAACTGGTGGAGGCAAGGTATTAGCTGCCATCACAAATTTACCCATTGATTCAGCTGTTTTAATATGTTGCACAGTGGTAGCGCTTTATGTGGCTAGTGGTGGAGCTATGTCATCACTATTGACTGATCTTTTTCAAGGAATTCTCTGTTTAATAGTACTTAGCTTCGGATTGTTACCCTTTCTTTGGAATGCAGCTGGAGGATTAGATGCACTTTTAGATTTACCCGGTTCAACCTGGTCCTTACAATCAAAAGAGATCCCCTGGAGTTATGTAATAGCTTTATTATTTTCTGGTACGGTTGGTTCTGTTGTAACACCTAATATTTTGACATGGATAGCTATAGGCCGTGATGAAAAAGCGGGTACTCAGTGTGCATGGGCCCATGTTTGGAAGCGTTTGGTCACAATTTTGTTTGCACTCTATGGAATCCTTTTTGCTATATATCACCCCGGCTTAGCAGACCCTGAATTGGCTTGGGGAACATTGATGAAATCCTTGCTTCCAGTAGGAGTTCTTGGTTTACTGGTGGCAAGTTTTGCTGCTGCCTTGATGTCCTCAGTTGACACATTCGCAACAGCAACCTCAGGACTGGTTGTAGATTATCTTTATCGAAAAAGACTCTTCCCCAACCGTCCATCAAGCTTTTATATTAATCATGCAAGACTTTGGGGATTTATTGCGGTTTTCCTTGGGTACATCACCACCCGATTTTTGGAAAATATTGTCCAATACATTGAATTAGGATGGTCTTTTTTTTCGTTTATCGCTGTACCTTTATACTTTGGACTAGTGTGGAGAAGGACAAATCG
>CAYWYX010000186.1:0-3503 GCA_964462735.1 uncultured Acidobacteriota bacterium
AAAGAGTTCTCCGTCACCAGCTCCCATGTTCCCAGTTCCATAAGACCAAAGAACGCGTTGGTCAAAAGATGCGCCAAACCAATCGCTCCTATTCTCTCCGACCATTACATCTCCTCAGATTTAATTTAGGACCCACTAAGAATCCACCAGGCGACAAAGAGCAATGCGCTCTCCTCTTTTACTCAACCCTCTAAATAGCCTTGGGTGCCTTGTCTCAATTAAAACATCTGCTTCCAAGTCCGATAAAGCAAATAGACTACACCTAATAAAACAAAAACAGCAACAATCTCCATAAGCATCCTTTCCGCCACGGAGCAGCAATTCTGACACGATACTCTTATTCCAATTTACAGACCCGTTAAGGGCAAGGGCACGATTTTTTTCTGAAAGCCTCAATATCCGAGAGCAAAGGGTTAATCTAATCTATTTTTGGGGTAGTAGGGCTTGATTCTCGGCATCCACCTTGGAACATTCTCTAAATAAATCTTATATTCGTCCCCAAAACGCTTTACCAACGCCGGCTCTTCTAATAATGGAAAATACACGATGTTTGCAAGGGTGAATAAACAACTAAAAATAAAGAATGGAAATGATTTAAAGAACAGCGCCTCAGAAAACAAAATAACGATAACCCCAATTAGCATCGGGTTCCTTACATAGCGATAGGGCCCACTAACAATTAGATTACTGATAGGATCCCATGGAGCGGGTGTTCCTCCACCGCCCTTTTTGAAGAATAATTTAACGGAACTAATTGAGAGCGCCAAGCCCGTTCCCCCCGTAAAGATAGCTGACCATTTTTCTATATTACTAGATCCTAAAATATTTAAATCAAACAATATTAACGGGATAATAATAGTGACGTTCATGGGAAGTAGGAGTATTGCGGATAACCACCTTACTAGGATTGGAGTTTTCACCTTTTTGGTTATAACAGATCGCAGAGTGATTGCAAATAAGATGAAGGTGGGAGTCCAAAATCAATAGATATTGGATACTGGGAGTTGGTAACAAAATAGTGCCAAGTAAAGCAAGAAAAGGCAACATGAGCGGGAGTCTCCCGAAATCTCCCGCCACCTCAGAAAGGTTTGGTGCAAACCCACAGAGGATAATTCTTACCTCCCGGAACCTGGGGTTGCTTAAACTTTAATTGCTTAACTCTGAATCCCTCATTCCTAAGCAAATCAAACCATGTCTTCAGTTTGAATAAACCGCATAGATGCCGGTCAGTATGAATTTTTAATCTTCCTTGGTGTCTGATCAAGTATACCAATGTCGCCTCATAACTCGTGTCTCTTGGATCAGGGTCATAATTATTTTGAATCAAAACAATCTCGACATCATTTTTTCGTCTAGTCTCGAATGTAGTATTGTTTTGCTTGAAGCATCCAGGGCTTTCCTCCGTAAACGTAAGAAACACCCCTCCAGGCTTGAGGTGAGAAAATGCAGTCATAAAGGTGGCTCTCAAGTCCTCTACGCTCACCATATGGTTGACCGAATCAAAGACCACAACTGCATCAAATACACTTCCTAACTGTACCTTTCGTATATCACCCAGATGGTAGGTAACTGTAGGATTAAGTTTCCTGGCCAATCTCAGCATTGCTTCACTCGTATCAATGCCAGTCACGCAGAAATACCTTTTTAAGGTGCAGTCGTTATGTCCACCTCCACAGCCTAGGTGAAGGATGGTTTTTACGGGGATCTTGGAGTGTGTTCGGATGATTTCCGAGAATAACTTCGTCTCTTGGATATAATCGTCGGGAGGGCTTATGATCGGCCATATCCAAGCCAGGCTTTTATACAAATGCCTCTCATCTTTGGTCACTGTTTTTTGTGAGGTAATAGGTGCTTCCTGCCTGTTCCTTGCCTAACTAACACTTAATAAGGTTGCCCGGTAATTTGGCAAACTTCCTAGATCCTTGGAATTTCTCTTTCAAGATCCTTTTTCAATTTGCGAAAATGGGTTTATAGAATGGAATAAGTTTACGCAGAAAGCAGAACAGCGCTATCTATGGTGCTTCCCAAATTACCTTCCTTTCCTTGTCGTATAGCATCAAGGAGCTGGCAGAAGTCGTACGGGTCCCACCCGTACCCAGGTAATTAAGCTCGTTTATTCCAAGCTTCGCCATATATCCCTGGACATCCCTAACCTCTATTCTCCCTGGCAGCAAGGTCGCTGCATCACCTTTGGCATTCCTTACAAATACGATTCCACCTTCTACTTCATCGATACCAATACTCAACCTCGAGCCTTCATCCAGATCGTCATCGTACAAAGAAAATAATGGATTCCCAATTTCCACACTCAACATAGCACGAATTTTGTTATTCTCGTCCCTGAGAACAAATTTATCCGCCTCCACTTCATTCGCGTACACTATATCCGTCTTCACTACTTTCTTAGGCGAATCTTGCGCCATTACGACCAGCGAGGCGAAAACTACTAAGGCCGCAACTCCCACCTGCTTCAGTCTATGGTTCTGTTTCTCCAGCTTCCTTAATCGTTCCTCAAACTTTTCAAGAGTTGCTATTTGCAAAGTCATAGGCGCCTCCTATTCAGGTTCCTCTTTTGGCTTTTGGGGTCCCCGCGGGATTAGTGTGCAGGATCATAGCTTTGGAGTTTTCCATCTCTCCATCATAACAACGGTAGCAATACACTCCATAAGTTCGCCAGTGGACTAATTACTTCCTTAAAACCAATCAGAATATGCACACCCACAGTATATTATGCAATTTGGGACTATGGCACCATCGATTACTACCTAGATCCAAGGGGAAACCACTCCTAACGCTGCTGCTTAGGCATCTTAGCATACAGCCTTTAGTAGTAACTTTTCGTCCTGGAATGACAAGCAATTGAAAAAAGATCTTGAAAAAGAAATTCCAAGGATCTAGGAAATTTTCCAAATTGCCGGGCAACCTTTTTTCCTATATTGGGCTCTATCTATTCAAGAAAGTAATATTGAAAGCCGACGAGTTCACAATTGAAAGCTGGAAGGGCCGAAAGGCTGGTCTCAATCATAGCCAATTTAGGAGGGTACGCAAATGCAAGGAAAAACGGCAATCGCATCAACAATTTTCTCAACGTTCGCCTTTTTGTTCTTGGCCCAAGCAAGTCTTGCCCAGCAGGCTCCGGAAGAACAAAGGCAACTCAGGAATAAACACCGAGACCAGGTAAGGGCCATTCGTAATAACAACTCCCTTTCACGCGAGGAAAGGAAAGCAGAGCTTAGAGGATTGCGCGAGGCCAGAAAGGCCCAGTTAAAAGAAATTGGAGCTTCAGAGAAAAAGCCAGAACTCCGTAAGCGTCGCCGACAGAGGCGCGAAGGTGGACGAGGAGGAGTAGGACAGAGGCGCGAAGGTGGACGAGGAGGAGTAGGACAGAGGCGCGAAGGTGGACGAGGAGGAGTAGGACAGAGGCGCGAAGGTGGACGAGGAGGAGTAGGACAGAGGCGCGAAGGTGGACGAGGAGGAGTAGGACAGAGGCGCGAAGGTGGACG
>CAYWYX010000187.1:0-3487 GCA_964462735.1 uncultured Acidobacteriota bacterium
CCTTGGCTTAACTATCATTCTAGGCCCTATCGTCATCATCGGCAATGAACAAACATCCCTTAAAGAACTTGAACATGATTACAAAAAAAAGGTTCGACCAGTCATACAAGAGTTTTGTCTAAGTTGTCATTCAACCGTCATGCATCTAGGGGAATTAGACCTTCAACAATTCACAACATTAACAGAGGTACAAAAAAGAACAGAGATTTGGCTCAAAGTTGCCGCGATGCTCGACAAGGGTGAAATGCCCCCAAAGGACTCAAAACAATTACATCCTGAACAACAAAAAGAAGTTCAGAAGTGGGTCAAACGGTTTCTTGAAACAGAAGCATTAGCCAATGCTGGTGATCCTGGACCAGTAGTTCTAAGACGACTAAGTAATGCTGAATATAACTATACCCTTCAGGACTTAACAGGCATTGATTATAATCCAGCTAGCGAATTCCCTTCTGACAATGCATCAGGAGAAGGATTCACTAATGCAGGCAATGCCCTTATGATGTCCCCTGGTTTATTACAAAAATACCTTGAGGCCGGAAAAAAGATTGCTCAGCATGCTGTCCTATTACCAGATGGTTTTCGTTTCTCCCTTCAATCTACACAACGTGACTGGACCGACGAAATCCTTACAAAAATTCGCCAGTTTTATAAAGAATTTGTTAATCCACAAGACCTGGGAGTTGGTTTAACGGTTGGTAATGTTAACGTACACCAAAATTCTCGAATTGGTTTAGCTGGAATTCTTCCACTGGAAAAATATTTTGCTGCTACACTAACTAACCGAGAGAAATTGCTAAAAGGTAAAAAAACAATCGAGTCTGTGGCTCAAGAGCATGGACTTAGTGCTAAGTATCTAGGTATTCTCTGGTCAAACCTGACTGACACCACTTCAATACCACTTCTAAACAACATTCGCTCTCAGTGGCGTAGTGCCCAAGCAAATCAATCAAAAGAATTGGTTCATGCAGTTTCAACTTGGCAAAAGGAGTTGTGGAAATTTGGCCCCGTTGGCTTGATTGGAAGAACAGGAGGACCATTACGGTGGATGGAACCTGTTGATCCTCTTGTAACAGAACAATACCTATGTAAGACTATTCCAACTCAGATAGGTAGTGACGAAGTAGTCTTATCTTTAGTAATTACTGATGCCGGAGATGGAAATGAACATGATTTTGTGGTATTGCGACGCCCACGACTAGTGCGGGTTGGACGTCCTGACATTCTTCTACGAGATATTAGACGCTTAGCCCTAGATTCAGTCCCCCTTAAAACCGACAACAATACAACCCATCAAGGACAATGGGGACTTGATCCAATGTTGTTCGGGAAACACCCAAATGGAACAAAAATTGACGGTGCTTCACTATGTATACGTGCCCCATCAATAATAAAGATGCGCCTTCCTAGTTCGCTAGCAAAAGGACGTGATTTTGTAACTTCCGCTGTACTTGAAGAAAAAACAGGGCGTAAAGGAAGTGTACAGCTAGCACTAACTACTGAACCTCCCATCCTTGAACCAGGTTTGTTTCCACCAAACATGAGAGTTCTATTTTCAAGTGTAACGCAGGTTTTCTCAAAAGAAAGATCCGTTTCTTTTTCACAACCTATTTTAGTTGCAAAAAACAGTGCTACTCGACGACACTTCGAATTAGCATTAGATAAGTATCGTAACTTATTTCCAACTGCACTTTGTTTCACTCAAATAGTTCCTGTCGATGAAATTCTTACTTCACGATTATTTCATCGAGAAGATGACAAATTGTCACAATTAATGCTTAACAAAAAAGAGCAAGGACAACTTGACCGTCTGTGGAGAGAACTAGTATTTATTAGTCAAAGTCCTTTAAAAGAAGTTACTGCTCTAGAGTTACTTTTAGAAGCTACGGCTGGAAATGGATTAACCGACCGTACTCAACATAAAGCGATTGAACCTATTCGGCAATCAGTGAATATTCAGGCTGATGCTTTTCGGCAAGAATTGGTTGATGCAGAATCTAAGCAGTTGGAAGCATTAGTTGATTTTTCTTCCCAAGCATATCGTAGACCTTTAAGAAAATCAGAGGGAAAAAAGATCTATGAACTGTACAACCGATTGCGCGAACAAGAATTATCCCACGACAAGGCATTTCGATTAACATTAGCTCGAATATTTATAGGGGCACCATTTTTATATAAGCTTGAAAAGGTACCCCTTCAGGGTCCAGCCAAAGTTTCTGATTGGGAACTTGCTAATCGACTGAGCTATTTTCTTTGGTCATCACAACCCGATGAAAAACTTCGTTCCATTGCTTCCACTGGAAGGTTAAACAATCCTGAAATGTTAGCCTTACAAGCTAAGCGAATGTTAGCGGACGTTCGTATCCGCCGACTAGCCACTGAATTTGCCTGCCAGTGGCTCCATGTTTATGAGTTCAACCTACTTGAACAGAAAAGTCGGAAATACTTTCCTGAGTTTTCAGGTCTCCGGGATGATATGTATGAGGAAACAATCCTATTCTTTACTAATCTATTCCAACGTGATGATTCATTACTAACTTTGCTTAACGCTAATCACACTTTTCTGAACGAAAAATTAGCTGATCTTTATGAGATTGATGGCATTAAGGGAGAAACATGGCAACGTACCGAAGGGATACAACAGCATGGTCGTGGGGGCATCTTAGGACTTGCAACGGTTTTGAGCAAACAATCCGGGGCATCACGAACGAGTCCAATTCTTCGAGGAAACTGGGTCAGTGAAGTTCTCCTAGGTGAAAAACTGCCACGTCCTCCACAAAACGTTCCTCAACTGCCAACTGACGAATTTACAACTGACGGACTTACGGTGCGCCAATTAGTTTCAAAACATACTAATGACCCTAGCTGCGCATCTTGCCATGAAAGAATTGACCCATTCGGTTTTGCACTTGAAGGCTATGACACCATCGGTCGCCTCCGGGAAAAAGACCTTGCTGGACGAGCTATTGATACCAAGACGATACTTCCTGATGGAAGTGCAATACAAGGACTTTCTGGTTTAAGAAACTATTTATTGGAAAAAAAACTTGAGAATTTCATTGGACAGTTTTGCAGGAAACTTTTAGGTTACGCAATTGGTAGGGAGTTAAAACTTTCAGATGAACCTCTTGTCAGTGCCATACAGAAAAAATTAAGGGAAAACAACTACCATTTTTCAGTAGCTATTGAAATGATCGTTCAGAGTCGTCAATTCCGAGAAATCAGAGGAAAAAGTTCCTACAAATCAACTGCAACTAACTACTAATTTTATTTTTTACCATTTACCTAAATAGAATTAAGACTACAATGTAGTGATGGAATCAATAAAAATTTAGTCGGACATTCATGAAAACATGAAAATTCATCATCTCAATCGTCGAAAATTCTTGTGTGGTTTGGGTGTAACAATGGCCGTACCCTGGATGGAATCATTTTCTGTCTGGGGATCTGAAACAACGGGAAAATCGAATTATAAGGATAAAGCACCTCT
>CAYWYX010000188.1:0-3462 GCA_964462735.1 uncultured Acidobacteriota bacterium
AGAACAAACGTAGCTCCAGTTTTAAATCCACCAACTGAAACTTCTGTATATGCTTTTGCTTATGCTGCTCCCGTTGAATCAAACCAGCGTAGCACCTTTGTCGCTTCTGGGGTTGGTGAAATTACAGTTACAGATCAAGGTGAACAAAAAATCATTCGCCAAGGAGAAATCTCTGAGAATGCTATTCAAGAGAAAGTGGCAATTGTGATGAGTATCCTTGAAAATCGAATAGGAGCCCTAGAGCAGACTTGGTCAAAGGTTACAACTGCTAATGTATACACAATTCATGACATTCATCCGCTAATTGAAGATGACATTTTGGCTAAATTCGGTAGAGCTAGTATTCGAGGAATTTTATGGCAATATGCTCGCCCTCCCCTTATTGACTTAGAATACGAGATGGATCTTCGAAGTCACTGTAAAGAGTACTATTTATGAGGTGAATAAGGAGGGTCAGTATTTGGTGTCTACTTTAATTTCTTGGGATAATTTTACAAGGCTATCTGAGGGGGTAAATCCTTTACGAAGGGAAGTATTTGCATAAATAAGGGTGCGAGGACCAACCAAACATCCAGGATTGGTTACACAATTGCAGCCAGTCTGAACGTCATCCCCTAGAATCGCTCCAAGTTTAGTTAGACCAGTATTGTAGTTTTTCCCTGCAACGGGAATATGGATTGTTAACCGTTTTTCAGTGTTACTTTTTTCAGCGCTATGGATTGTAAGATTTGAAAGTTTTGTTCCAGCACCTAAATTAACCCGATGACCTAGAATACTGTCACCAACATAAGCAAAGTGGGGTGCTTTGCTTTCATTGAGTAAAATAGAGTGTTTTATTTCGCTACTATGACCAATGATGCTTCCATTTCCAACAATAACATCTCCTCTTACATAGGCACCATGCCTAATGATACATCCTTCGCTGATGAATGTTGGACCAGATATGTAGGCACCGTCTTCAACAATGGTGCCCCTACCTATGTAGATGCCCCCACCATGGATATGAGCCTTAGAAGATACTTTGCCTTGGATGTTTGTAGCGTCAATTGAAATTAGTTTTTCCAGGTAACCATGTAATCGTTTGAGGGCATCCCATACTTGGTCTCCCTTTTGCCAAAGGTCTCGGTGTTTGAAATCCGACAAGTTGAAAAAATCATCTGGCTCTGTCATAAAAAGGTTACCTCAGTTCGACTTTATACAGGTAGTATACCCCAACAGACTGAGCTCGGACAGTATCTGGACATCGATATTGTTTATTTTTCTAAATACTGAATGTATTACTTT
This sequence comes from uncultured Acidobacteriota bacterium, assembly GCA_964462735.1. Classification (GTDB taxonomy): domain Bacteria; phylum Acidobacteriota; class Terriglobia; order Versatilivoradales; family Versatilivoraceae; genus JAKUNG01. The sequence goes on from CAYWYX010000188.1 coordinate 1,285, forward strand.
TTAAAACTTAAAAATCTTACTTTTGAAAAAATTGTAAGATTTGTTCAAAAGTATAAATGATAACCTATGATCTAAGCGGGACGTTGGAATTTAATGCACAGAATAGTCAAAGGAAAGCTTAATGAGTACTCATTGATGTCCTAGCTGTAGCAACTCTTTTAAAGCATTAATTATATTCTGCATCTTAACATCACAGTTTCTCTTGTTTGAATGCAATTCTAAAAAGCATTAGAGAAACAAAGGGTAAGAAAGTAATGGTCTTGGGGATCGATGGAACAGACCCAGAAATTCCTTTGTAAGGTAAACTGTGCCAAGTTATGTATTGATATCTAGCATTCTCCTAGCATTATGAAAAAAAATATCTTCTGTCTGAGAATCGGATAGCTTTAGTCTCTGTGCAGCTAGTTTTAAAGAACGGAGAGATTCAAGACCTAGCAAAACAGGCTCAATAGGTCCATAGGCAGCTACTGTTTTCCAATCTAGTGTTTCTTCACCTAGCCATAGGAAATGATCACCAACTGCAATACACCTTCCTCGTCCATGACTGACAGGAAAGTCTGATCCCCAAAGAAGTCGTTCATGTCCTAGTGTCTCAACAATGGCTTCAAAGCCACCTGCTTCAGTTACCGCTGAGGTATCACACCAAACATTTTGTAGTCCTTTAAGATGATGAATTCCTTCAACTGTATGATACGGATTAAACCCTCGTGCAGCATGAGCTAAAATAAGTTTTATGTCAGAATATTTTCGACAATATTCGAGAATACGTTCTTGATTAGCCTTTTCAGCCATTGCTCTTTGTTTCACCATATGCAAGGTAATAGTCCAACCCTCCTCATTAGCTATGCGAACATGCTCTTCAATTAGAAATTTTGAAATGTCAGCATCCCAAGTCCGTTCATCTTGAACAAAGAGGTGGTATACCTTGATGCCACTGAACCCATAACGTTTAACCTCCTGACGCATTTCCTCGGGGTCCATACGGGGTGAAACAACCATTTCTCCGCGACTATTTCTTTGGTTAGCTAGTTCACCGGCAACGAATTCATTAGAGTCTTTAAAACGATCATCACTGAATCCTGTTCCAAAGAACAGTCCTTCCGTTTGACTCCTAGGTGTAAGCCATTTCATATGTCGTTGATATTCTTCAAAGGTTACTACAGCCGGACCTTGCATGGTCTCACCAGGACGTCCCCAATGGGCAGTTTTATAGAGGTGGGCATGGGCATCAAAAATTCGATCAGGTACAAATGTACTTAATTCTTTTTGGAAAAATTCCTGATCGCATTCTCTTAATTCCCAATTCCTTGTCATAACCTGTTCTCCTATTCAGATGGCTAGGGGTAAGATAAGTTCAGTGAAAGTGAAATTTAAGTGCTATCTCTAAATTCTTATTTTAGTTTTGGGATGAAACAAGCCAAAAGATTATTATCATAAATAGTTCTATTCGTCATAAGAAAGAACTATTTCAATAAATAGACAGTAGCTCTAATTTTCCTGCTTATAGTCTTACAAGGTTCCTTTGTAAGCATGGAACGGCATCGTTTAGCCGTCCAAACTGACACCAGAACTAGTACCAGTAATGATACTGTAAATCATTCCCTAGCCCCCTTGGTCTCGTCGCCTGTAGTGGCATTTTTTTTCTAAAATACTTGCCTGACCAAAACGATATCTCACGAGCTGATCGCCCGCGTTTCAGACTCGGTTTCCCTAATCACAACTCTCCGACTGAGCATTGCTATCGCCAAAACAGCCATCACAAAAACAGGAACAGCCTGATATGGTTTCGGAATATAGAAAAATGCAATGACGAAGGGCAGCGCCGCCCCAGGAATAAAGAGCCATTTTTTTCTTTCTATAATTGCATTGAAGGATACGGCGAAACAGAGCACAGTTATTATCAAGAGTAAATAAAGCGAATTCTTGGGAGAGAATGGCTCAAGCATAATATAATAGTAATTTTCGCTTGCCAGCCACTCGTAGAGGGCCGGGTTACCGGAAACATATCTCAAAAGTAACGCTTTGCTAAAAACAGTAAGTGCGGCGGCAATAGATAATACTCGGACAACGTCTTTCCATCCCCCGTCCTTCCGAACCTCGCAAAGGCCGAAAACAAGGGCCACTCCCCCTACAATAAAAATCACCCATGGGGTAGGGAGAAAGAGGACAGCCCCAGAT
>CAYWYX010000189.1:0-3407 GCA_964462735.1 uncultured Acidobacteriota bacterium
ATCTGCTCAAGAAAAAATACTAGCAATTAATCCAAATGTGAAAGTAGAAACATACGATGTAGCGTTAAGGTCGGATAATGCCTTGGACATAATTGAAGATTACGATGTTGTAATTGATGGGACGGATAATTTTCCTACAAGATATTTAGTAAATGATGCTTGTGTTTTGCTTGATAAACCTAATGTTTATGGCAGTATTTTTCGATTCGAGGGTCAGGCATCGGTTTTTTATGCCAAAGAGGGACCGTGTTATCGATGTTTGTATCCAGAACCGCCCCCTCCTGGATTAGTTCCTAGTTGCGCTGAAGGAGGTGTTCTGGGAATTCTACCCGGAATAATTGGACTTATTCAGGCAACTGAAGCAATTAAATTAGCTCTAGGAAAAGGGCAGTCATTAGTGGGTAGATTAGTACTTTATGATGCTTTAGCAATGAAATTTCGAGAACTTAAACTACGGAAAAATCCAGAGTGTTTAGTGTGTGGAGATAATCCTACCGTTACTGAACTGATTGACTACGAGCAATTTTGTGGTGTGACTCCTGAATTGGAGTCTAACGTGAATTTGTCTGAAGATTCTGGAGAAATTACACCTGTAGAATTAAAAAGCGCATTAGATGAGGGAGAGAAACTGACAATCCTAGATGTACGTGAACCCCATGAATATGAAATTAGTTCACTACCAAACTCCATTTTAATACCTTTAGGACAACTCCCATCTCGAATGAATGAATTAAATCGTCAAGATAATATCGTTGTCCATTGTAAGATGGGAGGTAGGAGCGCTAAGGCAGTAGAGTTGATGAAACAAGCTGGTTTTAATCAGGTTAAAAATTTAACAGGCGGTATCAACCGTTGGGGTGAGGAAATAGACCCATCGTTACCTCGCTACTGATTCTACTCCCATAGAATTATTTCTTAGGATTTTTAATATTTACTAGAGAATACAGCTCTCTAATAGCATGAGGAGATGTATGTCCAAGCGAAATAAAATTTCAGCAGTTATTATTGTTTTAATTTTTAGCTTAATGACTTCCACTTTAAAGTCGGAAGTCCAACCTCAAAATCAGAAAATTGAACAAAAGATCCAAGATGCAATTGATGCTGTTTATCCAGCTTTAGTTCAGATTTATGTTCTTTCTCTTCGACACAATAGGGGTAGAGGTCGTAAATTTGAATCCGCTGGTAGTGGAGTTATTATTGGCCCTGAAGGATATGTGATTACTAACCATCATGTGGCAGGAAAGGCAACATCAATTCGTTGTGTACTCTCTACACGGGAAGAGCTCAGGGCAAAACTGGTGGGTACAGACCCTCTTTCTGATATAGCTGTTCTCAAACTTGAAATGAATTCTAGGCCTGTTGGGAGTAGCCCACTACCTCTTGCTTATTTTGGCAGTTCAAAAAGTCTTTCAGTAGGAGAACCAATACTAGCGATGGGATGTCCTCTAGCTATTTCGCAATCAGTGACCCGGGGAATTGTTTCGAATAAGGACATGATTATTCCAAAAAGAATGAGTGCGCCACTGAGGTTAGATGGTGAGAATGTTGGTTCAGTTGTCAAATGGATTGGGCATGACGCGAGTATTTATCCTGGGAATTCAGGAGGTCCACTTGTTAATCTTCGTGGGGAAATTGTGGGGATCAATGAAATTGGGTTAGGTTTATCAGGCGCTATCCCAAGTGAGCTTGCTAATTCAGTGTCACAAAAATTGATACAAAATGGACTAGTAAAGAGAGCTTGGATTGGGGCGAGTTTTCAACCCTTGCTTAAGTCTAATCATATAGAAAATTTTAAACAAGGGGTAGTGGTCTCTGGTGTCATACCAGGTTCTCCTTCAGAGAAAGGAGGTTTGAAGGCTGGAGATGTTGTATTAGCGATTGATGAGATTTCTGTACAGGTAAGATTTGAAGAAGAAATGCCAGCTTTGATTGGAAGATTACTATCCAAAACAGTAGGTGTTCCCATCCGCCTCAAAATAAAACGCGGGACGGTTGAAAAGAACCTAAAAGTTACTCCTGAAATAAGAGATGATGCACGAGGGAAGGAAACTGAAATTCGTGAATGGGGAATTACAGTGAGACGTTTAACACTAATGGATTCAAAAGAAATGCACCGACAAGATCAAAAGGGTGTTTTAGTTGGGAGCGTTAGACCTGGTGGCCCCAGTGATAAGGCTATTCCAAATCTTCTTCCCGGAGATGTCATTGTAGAGGTTAATAAAAGACCAATTGATGGGATTAGGTCATTCCGTAAATTGACTGATGAATTCTGTAGAAAAAAAAAGACACCTGTTGCTGTAGTTGTAACCTTTGATCGTAAATCAGAACGATTCTTGACTGTAGCTGAAATTGGATTGAGGAACTCTCTAAATCCACCCATTGAAGCAACTAAGGCTTGGTTGCCTATTGCAACTCAAGTGTTGTCTCGGAAATTGGCAAAAGCAATGAATTTAAATGGGAAAAAGGGAGTTAGAATTACCCAGGTTTATCCAAACAGCTCAGCACAACAAGCAGGTTTTCAAGTGGGTGATATATTATCACATGTAGATGGACTAATTATTGAGGCATCGGAGTCACAGGATTCAGAAGTCTTCGAAACAATGATTCGAGCATATAGAGTTGATGATCTGGTGGATTTTAATGTTGTACGTAATGGACAAAAAGTGCTTGTGTCTGCAAAGCTTGTTAAGATGCCAACATCGAAAGAGCAACTACAGGTTTATCAGGATCTGAGATTAGAATTTGAAGCCCGAGATGTTTCCTACATGGATCAAATTACTAACCAATGGTCAGAATTAGAATCAGGTGCAATGATAACCCAAGTTGATTCTGGTGGTTGGGCTGCAGTTGCTGGTCTTAGAGCTGGAGATTTGATTAAAGCAGTTAACCATAAAGCAGTTGGTAACGTGAAGGATCTCCAGTTGCATATAGAGGGGGCCAAAAGCAAAAATTTTCGCAACATCGTATTTTTTGTTAAACGTGGAATTCACACGCTTTTTATCGAGTTAGAACCAAACTGAAAAGAAACAAATGGTGAAAGTCTAACACCAGGAGAGAAATGATGAATGGGTCGGTATCTATAAAACAAAGTCTTCTAATAACATTTTGGTTTTTTTTCACCTCAATAGCTAGTTCAGCTGATATTCAAAAGATGGCTTTAAATGTAGCTGAACAATCAAAAGCAGCTATTGTGACCGTACGCGTTGTTCTTAATGTAAAACGATCAATTCGTGGGCAAACTCGCGATGAGGAGCGAAAAACCGAAGCTCTTGGGACTATTATTAACAATTCAGGGTTAACCGTAGCATCCTTATCTGCTGTGGATCCTACAACTGTGATTCGAAGAATGATTAGACGCTCTAGAAATTCTGGAAACTCAATTGAATCAGAATTTAAAGAGACTACTC
>CAYWYX010000190.1:0-3316 GCA_964462735.1 uncultured Acidobacteriota bacterium
CTCATGGAGATACTGAAATCCGTATTCATCCAAGACAAGTGCCTCTTGTGGTCGTATTAGAGATAGGTGGCGATGGTCCGAATAAATCTTGTTATTAACGGAGGTACAACCCAATCTGTCCGTTGTTCTTTTCAGTAGCTGGGTCGGGTTAATCTCTGAAGTAGTAGCCATCAAAGGTGAAGTAAATAAACAAAGAGAAAGGCAAGAAAATAACTGATTCATTGATCTACTTTATTCTAGTTGAATGATTTTTTTTAAGAAACCACTCAACAATTGAAGTGAGTAAATTTGGTTGTAATTAACTAAGTATCTAATTACAACCATGTATTGATTTGTGAAGGAGAACCGAAATTCAAACAATAATATTAATTAAGATCCAGAAAAAGCTACGGATAAAATAAGCTTTCCCCACTTTAGTTTGAATGATCCGTCTTTTCCTTGACCACTCAATAGGATTGTAAGGCGATCAACATCTTCAGAACCCTTTTCTAGAGTTAAAGGAATTTCTGCGACTTTGGTGTAGTCTTGGCTATGGATAAGTAAATGCCATTTTTCTTCACCCACAAATTTTCCCCGTAAGGTATAGGTTCCTCTTTCAATTCGCTGGTCTCCAAATGTTAAGGCAACTTTGGTTGTTAAAGTTGTGGATCCATCTGCACCCAATCGCCATTGTTCACCCGGTGAAATCATAGTGCTAATATCGCGGCCTTTTAGTGCGGGTCTTCCATAGTTAATTGTGACAGTACCTCCAGAAAGTTCAACAGTAGCTTCTCCTCGAGGGTTAACTTGGGGGAAAATAACTGCTAACGAGAGAAATAGAATTACAATGGTAGAAAGACATTTTTTCATTATAGTTCTCCTTTTTATAGTAGGTGCAAACTCCTTATACTAATTTATAAACACCGTTGACAGTCATAATATTATAGCGCTGGCTGTAGTCAGTTGACAATTTTCAAACAATACAGTAATCAATTCATTAATAATGAATAAGTTAAAAAAGTCTATGTCTTTAATGCTTAGGTGATTATTATCACAGTTAGTAGAGAAGTTTAGAAAGTTAATTTTAATTTAGATTTATTTAGAAGGAAGAGGATTAAAAAGAATAAGATTAATGAAGGTTACCAAATAATTATAAATTTGCATTGCGGATTAGAAATTCTATCTGGAGAACGTTTTAGGAGATTACTTTGCTTAATTTTTTTTCTGAAAACAGGGAAATCTTAATTGCAATTTTAGTTAAAATTGGCATTGTTGCCTCCCTGGCTTCTCTGCTAACTCGTTCACAGGGTTTTCGTAAGATTTTATTTTTAGAGAGTAGGAGCATTAGAGAAAAGCTTCTATTTATCAGCTTTTGGAGTTTTCCTTTATGTGTTGGAGTAATTATCCGAATTTCAGGTACTTCTCAAGGTCAAATCAACCCATTTGCTGCTTTTGATTTAAGTTTTGAAGGAACATTTATTGCAGGACTTCTTGGAGGCAATCTCATTGGAGCTATTGTTGGATCTTTACTTGGGTTAGTTGCTCTATTGTACTGGGAATGGGGAGCATTACCTTTGTATGTAGCCTTGGGACTATTCAGTGGAATGTTGAGAAATCTATGCCACAAGAAAGAAGAGATATGGAATTTTTCTCCCTTTGTTTTCTTAAACTTGATTGGTTCCCTTCGTTCTAAAAATCTCCTGAGGAAGAGCAGCTGGCAGTTAATTTTTTTCTTTAGCAGCATTGGTTTTGAATTACTACGACAAGTGTTTGGTCAAGTTCTTAATCTGCAGACCCTTTTCTATTTTCCTGCAAATAATTTGATCATTCTAATTCTTATTCTTGTAGCATCGGTGTGTTCCATTGGTGTGACTCTTAAAATTTGGAATAATACTCGCTTGGAACTTAAAGTTGCTGAGCAGGGCTTAATGGTTGTAAAGGCTCGCTTGGATGCACTAGCAAATCAAATCAACCCTCATTTTCTTTTCAATACCTTAAATTCAATTTCTTCTTTGATTAGAACAGATCCAAGAAAAGCGCGAGCTATAGTTATAAAATTATCTCACATTCTCCGAAAACTTTTGCGGGGTCATGATAATTTCATCCCTTTAAAAGAAGAGTTGGAATTTATTGATAACTACCTAGATATTGAAGTAATTCGCTTTGGTAATGATAAGTTGAGAATAGAGAAGAAGATTCAAAGCGGAGTGCTCGCATATATGATACCTAGTATGGTTTTACAGCCGATCATCGAGAATTCTATCAAACATGGGATTTTACCTAAAATTGAAGGAGGTGAGATTAAGATTTCTGCTGTGCAGAATAAAGAAATGATTTGTATTCGAATTGAAGATAATGGCCTGGGGATGTCTTCAGAAAAGCTGAAATCTATATTCCATTCAGGGATAGGTGTTAGTAATATTGTCGAACGTCTAAAAATTGCGTATCAGTCTGAATTTGCATTTACTGTTAACAGTATTCCTGGTCAAGGTACAGTAACAAAAATTGAAATTCCGCTTCGCAAATCCTAGGGGACAATAACGGAGTATAATATTAGCATGTCGATATCATGTATTTTGGTTGATGATGAAGAATTAGCACTTGAGGAGCTTCAATTTCTCTTAAATTCTGATCCAGATGTTGACATTGTTGCTGAAGGAAGGAATGGTGTAGATGCAATTCGATTAGTCAAAGAACTCAGGCCAGATCTTATTTTTTTGGATATTCAAATGCCAGGTCTAAACGGATTTCAAGTTTTACATGAATTAGTAAAAGAAAATTGTCTTCCACAGGTGATTTTTGTGACAGCCTATGACCAATATGCAGTGAAAGCTTTTGAGGTTAATGCTGTTGATTATATTTTAAAACCAGTTGAAAAATTTCGTTTAGAACAAGCAGTTGATCGGGCAAAAAATAAGCTTCAATCCAATGCAGATGTTAATGAAAAGTTGAAAAGTTTACTAGAGATGATGGAACCAGCTATTTCTAAAAAGTCTAGGTTGTTAATTAAGGAAAATGAGCGTCACTTGATGATTGATTCTGATGAAATTGTCTTTGCTAGTATAGTAGATGGGGCAGTGTTTGTTACGACCGAGAAGTTTCAGGGAGAAACTCATTTTAGGACTCTCGAAGACCTTCAACTGAATTTAAATCCACAGGTGTTTTGGAGGGTTCATCGATCATTCCTAGTCAATATAAATAAGGTCAAAGAAGTTGTTCCTTGGTTTAATCGAACCTTGCAACTTAAGATGTTGGATAATAATGAAACAGAAGTCCCTGTAAGTCGGTCTCATTCAAAGAGGCTAAAAAAATACTTAAACCTCTAGTCATTGGTGAT
>CAYWYX010000191.1:0-3272 GCA_964462735.1 uncultured Acidobacteriota bacterium
ACCAAAAAAGCTATACAACAGGCTTTTAAAACTCCCGGAGAAATTAATTCTAAGTTAGTTGAATCTCAGCAAGCACGAAGAATTCTAGATCGAATTGTTGGATATAAGGTAAGTCCTCTACTTTGGGACAAGGTTCGACGTGGAATTTCTGCCGGTCGTGTGCAAACCGTTGCTTTGCGTTTAATAGCAGAGCGAGAAAGAGAAATTAAGGCTTTTCAATCAGAAGAGTCCTGGACCCTCACGGCAAAACTTCGTGGTCCCTATCCACCTCCGTTTGATGCCCTTCTTCAAAAAATGGATGGCAAAACTATTAAACTCAAAACTAAGGAACAAACTGAAAATATTATAGAAGACCTAACAAAATCTGATTTCCATGTAGACCAAGTAACCACTAAAGAAAAAAAACGAAATCCCCTTCCCCCTTTTATTACTAGCAAACTACAACAGGATGCTGCCCGCAAACTAAGATTTACAGTCAAAAAAACTATGCTTGTAGCCCAACAACTACATGCAGGTATAGAACTAGGGAAAGAAGGCAGTGTAGGTTTAATTACATACATGAGGACAGACTCCCTTAGGGTTTCCGATGATGCCTTAAAGGAAGTTCGAGCTTTTATAGACCAAACATACGGAGTGCAATATTTACCTGAAAAAGCAAATTTTTACCGCAGTCGTAAAGCTGCCCAGGATGCTCATGAAGCAATAAGGCCAACATCAACACGACATCCAGATGAAATTAAATCATTCCTTAATGAGGATCAGTTTAGATTGTACAAACTTATCTGGCAGCGCTTTGTTGCTTCCCAAATGAAACCTGCATTGTTTGACCAAACATCAATCGAGATTAGTGCAGGAAGATATCTCTTTAAAGCGTCCGGTTCAGTTCTCAAATTTGACGGTTCTCAAAAGATCTATCAAGAAGGTAAAGACGAAAAAGACATTAATGAAAAAGAGCGATCCAATAATCTTCCCAAATTGAAAAAAGGCGACAATATCAAATTGGAACAATTTTCACCTGAGCAGCATTTTACCCAACCACCTCCTAGATTTACCGAAGCAACTTTGGTAAAGATATTAGAAGAAAAAGGCATTGGCCGTCCCTCCACCTATTCTTCTATTCTTACAACCCTACAAGAACGAGAATATGCTCTGCGAGAATCAGGAAAATTTAACCCAACTGAATTAGGTCTTATTGTGAATGACCTGCTAGTCGAAAATTTTTCAGACATTTTTGACATTCAGTATACAGCTCGCATGGAAGAACAATTAGATGAAATCGGGGAAGGCAAAATCCTTTGGAACAAGGCTCTCGAATCTTTTTATGAAAAATTTAAGTTAGATCTCCAAAGAGCTCAAAAAAATATGCGCGACATTAAGAAGATGGAAGAACCCACTGGGGACAATTGTGAAAAGTGTGGCGAGCCAATGGTAGTTAAGTGGGGGCGTCATGGAAAATTTGTAGCTTGTTCAGGATATCCAGACTGTAAAAATACACGTGAACTTGAATTAACAAGTGAAGGGACAAGTAAGCCTACTACAGAACATCAAGTACCTGTTGAAGTTTGTGAAAAATGTGGTAAACCAATGGCACTAAAAAGGGGCCGCTTTGGTCAATTCCTCTCCTGTACTGGATACCCCAAATGCAAAACAACAAAAAAAATAATCACTTCAGGCTCAGACAAGATGCCCGCCCTAGACATTCAATTAAAGGAAAACTGCCCTGACTGTGGAAAGTCCCTAGTCATTAAGCAGGGTCGCTATGGAGAATTCACAGCCTGCAGTAATTATCCTGAATGCAAATATGTTAAAAAGAAGACTCTAGGGGTTTCTTGTCCTGAAGCAGAATGTAACGGAGAAATCGTAGAAAAAAAATCCCGACGTGGAAAGATTTTCTATGCCTGTGATCAGTATCCTAATTGCAATTTCAGTATTTGGAACAAACCTATTAATGAATCCTGTCCTGAATGTGGAAACAAATTTGTTGTTGAAAAATTTTCAAAAAAACAGGGCAGCTTTTATTCCTGCATTTCTGAAAACTGTGATTATCAAAAAATATTGGAAGTTCCACTGAAATAATTTTGCTTTCTCGTTTCTTATCAATCTATTAATTAAACTTAGTCTCGAGAAAGATTGAGACACAATTAATTTTTCTGCCTATTAAAACTAGGTTTTCAATAGATCTTATCTCCTAATTCTCAGAGAACAGAAATGGAACCATTGACAATTATCGGTGGGGGCTTGGCAGGTTCAGAAGCTGCATGGCAAGTTGCTCAACGAGGGATTCCCGTCCGACTTTATGAAATGCGTCCCACCTGTTCAACTCTTGCTCACAAAACAGAATATTTAGCTGAGATTGTTTGCAGTAACTCCTTTAAATCAAATCAAATTGGTTCAGCCCCCTGGCTTTTAAAACAAGAATTAAAACAACTAAACTCTCTCCTACTCCAGATTGCCAATGAACATCAAGTCCCAAGTGGTGCAGCACTTTCTGTTGACCGAAACAATTTTTCCCTTGCTGTTACGCAGCGATTAGAATCCGTTCCTAATATCCAAATAATTAGACAAGAGGTTATCACTCTTCCTTCAAAAGGACCTATAATCATTGCAACTGGACCACTTACTTCTACTAGACTCTCTGACTCCCTTAAAAGATTTATGGGTGAAGACCACCTATATTTTTATGATGCTATTAGTCCAATTGTTGATGCCGACAGCATTAACTATAGTAAAGTTTATCAAGGATCTCGATACGAAAATAGTGGAGCAGATTATCTAAATTGTTCATTGAATAAACAGGAGTATCTTAATTTCTACTCAGCGTTAGTAAATGCAGAATCAGTACCATTACACGAATGTGAAAAGCACTTATATTTTGAAGCCTGCCTCCCCATTGAAGAAATGGCTCGCAGAGGAATTGACACGCTGCGTTTTGGACCAATGAAGCCAGTTGGACTAATAGATCCTCGCACTCAGCAACGGCCTTATGCTGCCGTACAGTTAAGGCAAGAAAATTTAAAGGCCGATAGTTATAACATCGTAGGTTTTCAGAACCACCTCCGTTTTGGTGAACAAGAAAAGCTTTTTAGATTAATCCCTGGTCTTGAAGAGGCTCACTTCCTCCGCCTAGGTCAAGTGCACCGAAACACTTTTATTAATGCTCCAAGACAGCTTATTTCTACACTGCAATCATTAAAAAGAAATGACATTTTTTTTGCAGGTCAACTTTCTGGAGTTGAAGGGTATGTTGAATGCATTGCCACAGGCTTGGTTGC
>CAYWYX010000192.1:0-3226 GCA_964462735.1 uncultured Acidobacteriota bacterium
AAAATAAGGTTGCTATCGATATCCGCCGTTCCTTGGTTTTGTACCGTCCAGACCCCTAAAGTCATATTTTCCCCAGCCACCACCGTAGACGGGGTCACGGTCGGGGTCCCGCTAGAAATCACCAGATCGGGTTGACCCAATACGGTTAGACGGGTATAAACAAAGTTATTGGTCTCGTTGGACTCAGCTACCACATTCGTCCTGTCCACCAGGATTCCTATATAGTAATCCCCGGGGGCTGTCCCTGCCGGGATGGTCAGGGTTGGTCCTCCCCAGGTAAAGGACGCTCCCGGGGCCAACCCATAGTTGCCATTACCATCTAGATAGGTATCACTAGTTGTGATGGTGAAATCAGTGGACAGATAAAAACCGTTCCTGAAAATAAGGTTGCTATCGATATCCGCCGTTCCTTGGTTTTGTACCGTCCAGCCCGACAAGGTCACTTCTCCTCCAGGGAGTACACTGGGAGGGTTCACCATCGGACTGTTGCTGGGGATTGTCAGGTCGGGCATGGATGCTGTAACTGTCAGAGGGACAGTGGCAAAGTTGTTCGCTTCGTTTGACTCGACTACTTCTTTATTGGGGGGTAGTCCATCGGCATCTACCCAGATTCCAACATAGTAACTCCCTGCAGCCGTTCCTACTGGGATCGTTAGGGTCGCTGCTGCCCAGTTATAGGATGCTCCCGCGGCCAACCCACCGGGGTTTGAGTTCTGGCCCAGCAGGGTATCAAAAGTGCTAATAATGGTATTTGTGGAAAGATAGTATTTATTACTGAAATCCCCAGTGGCCTCAGATCCTTGGTTCTTTACCGTCCAAGCCCCTAAGAGCACCTCTTCCCCAGCCATCACCGTAGGCGGGGTCACAGTCGAAGGCCCACTGGAAATCACCAGATCAGGTTGAGCGAGTCCGTTTTCTGCTTTAGTCAACACCAAAAAACAGAGCAGGAAGGAGATGATTACCGGGACTCTAGTTTTGGAAAACATGGATAGCAAGAATTCTCTGGTCCTATCTTTGTTTTGTACAAGCAGTTTCTAGATTTGCAAGAATCATCACAATCACATTCTACAATACCCTCTCCAAAAAAAACCAACACCTTTAATTAAAAAAATATTTCCAGGGCTTGACCCCCCTTTTGAAACCCAGATCAATTTTGTTGGAGGGGGTTATATACGTAGGTAGAGTGGCGTAAAAGGGAAGCTCTCTTGTCTTTTATGAAGAGTCTTTCTGATGAGCTATAATAAGTAAAACCTATCTTAATTCTGGGAAGGGATGTAGGCACCATCTCCACTTCGTTGACCCGAGCTGGCTCCATCATTGATGACCCCATAAGCAATGAAGGGGTTCGAGCCAGAAAGTCTTGTCACTTTGACATACCCTTGAGTAACACCAGCAGCATTGGTCAGGATCGTATTCACCTGATGCCAGCGTTGGGCATTGACTGTAACATCAATTGTTTTAGCTAAACTTCCGGTTTCTCCGTTGTATATATCAAGGGTAAAGACACTTGCACTGTCATCAACTTCGCCGGTATTGATCAGGGCCAAATTACTGCGATTCTCCCCATTCTGCTGCAGCCCATAAATCCAAGCTGAACCCTGTGGTGCATCTCCATTTGGAACAGCATTATAGAAAAGACCATACTGACCTCCTCCTCCGGGAGATCCCGTCCTGGCTCCAATCACAATTCCACCCAAACCCGGACCGGACTTATCAAGACCTTCATGAATGCTAGGCGTAGAGGAGCTCTTGACTATTTCTCGACTGGCAAAAAGGGCGCCTACAACAGTCGTTCCAACTGAAGGAATGCCCTCAGTTCCCCATGAATCTGCTGCCTCTGTACGGATAAACTCTACAATATTGGGAATAATCTTTTGTTCGTTGGGCCCCACTGTCAGGCTAAAGCCTGCTTTATTGTCTGTTGTCTGGATGGCATCCGCCACAAAAGTAAAGTCAATTTTCTTCTCGATCAAAGAAAAGTTCGTTACCGTTAGTTCACTGTTAAAACCCGTGTTTTCCACGATGACTGGTAAGGTTTGTTTTGTCTTTTCCCAGAGGGATTTTTGGGTAATGGGAAATATAAAGGATCCATCCGAGTTGGCTTGATCGTTAATCACTCCGTAGGCATACCATTTTGCTGAATCCCCAGCAATCGGTCTAATCCTGACAAACCCATTGGGAATATCTTCTAAAATCCCTGAATACTGATGAAACTCTCTTGGTGCAAGCCACTTCGTTAGCCTTTTTTGATACGTAGTCATACCAGAGGAATACACAAGGATTTCTAGCAAAACACCACCACTTCTATCCAGATTTTGAATTGCCACATTGGATCGATCTGTTTCATTCTGGCGAAGACCACAAATATAAACTGTATCTCTTTGCTGACCACTAACTGCTGTCAAACCATCCCCGCCTGTAATGCCAGAATAAGCCAAACCAGCCCGACCGTCAGGCACGGGGGTTGTCGTTCTAATGGTCACACTAGTATCAGCAGAGCCAAGGAGATCCAGGTCCAATGTACCTCCACGACTCCCCTCTTTAGGAATAATCTCCGGAGCCAAATTATAGAGATAGGTCATAACATCCGGTATGATTTTTTGCTGCCCTGCTGGCACAACCTCGCTGAGGGCTTGACTCCTCCCCCCCCCAAATGCAGGTTCATAGAAATAATTTATCGTTGATTCCTGGCTGGGGTGTGTGTTTGTAATGGTCATCTCAGAAGTGTAGAAGGAATCGTTTGCTCCTGCTAAACTCAGGATAATTGGGACAAAAACCTGTTTTGAAATCGAGATTGAGGCTGTCGATGTAACAGTTACATTATTAGCCTCATTAGTTTCAGCCACCTGGCCTTGATCATCAACGATAGCTCCCAAAAAATATTTTCCTGGGCCAAGTCCGCTATTTATCAGATCTAATTTTTTTGACCCCCCACACGAGCCTGCCCCTTTTGCAGAAAGACCAGTATCAAAGACACAAGAGGCAAAGAAATAATCATCCGTTGTAATTGTCTCATCGCTAGAAAAGTAGATACCTATACGAAAATTTCCACTGTTGAGGGTTCCACTGTTAGCAACATCAAGGAATAGCTTAATCGTATTTTTATACGGATTGCCGATCATTACAGTCCCTGATCCCTCAAGGTTTGTTATAACCAGATCCCTTGCTCCGGACAAATCAGGTTCAAAGTTAGCCGTTACGCTCTTAACAGCATCTACCGTTACGG
>CAYWYX010000193.1:0-3192 GCA_964462735.1 uncultured Acidobacteriota bacterium
TGAAAGAAATGGCCTCAACGAAAAGATTACCTTCAATTTCAAACCTAAAGTTGTCGAGGATATTTTAGTTTGATTAGATGTCTTCCTGATTGGTAGTTTAAACTAAATCATTTCATAAAATAGAGTTGCATCAGATCAAATTTTGGAAGGATTAAAAAATCTAAAAGTTATAGATTTTATTGTTAATTTGAATCGAAAATTAAAAATTGGAGCTGGATTATTAGGCAATGATGTCATCGACGATTTTTGGTTCAAATGTAGAGGTTAATTTTTCTTTTAGGCCGCCACGGCTAAAAAAGAATTCCTCGTGATGTAGCCCCAGGAGATGCAGAACAGTTGCATGCCAGTCAGGAACACCGACGCGATTTTTAACTGCCCGGTACCCAAACTCATCAGTTGAACCATAGACAGTTCCACCTTTTACACCGCCACCTGCCATCCAAAGAGTAAAAGCATGGGGATTGTGATCACGGCCAGGTCCTACCCTTTTTTTATGGAATTGAGTTATTGGAAGCCGACCAAATTCCCCATTCCAAATTAGGAGAGTATCATCGAGGAGTCCTCGTTGTTTGAGATCGTGTATCAGAGCTGCAATTGGTTGATCAGTTTTTTTGCATGCAGCGCGCATGTCATTTTCAATATGGGTATGCATATCCCATATTTGAGTATTAATATAAATTTGTACGAATCTAACACCCCGTTCAATTAAGCGCCTAGCCATGATACAACGCCGGGCATAGTTGTCTGGGCCATCAATAGGATGAGTTCGGCCTCTGAAAGGTGAACTTTCCCCAATGCCATACATGTCTAATGTCGTTTGGTTTTCTCTAGAAAGGTCAAGAGCATCAGTTGCAGCTAACTGCATTCGAGCGGCAAGTTCATAACTAGCAATTCGAGCGTCTAACCGTGGTTGACCTGTACGTTTATTCTTATGGATTAAATCAAGTTTTCTTAAAAGATCCTGACCAGCTTTCATAAATTCGGTGGGCTCTTCAACTTCAGGGCGGAGGTTTAAAAGAGGTGATCCAGTCGAACGAAGGGGAGTCCCTTGATAAATAGGGGGAAGAAAACCTGGTTGCCAACCCTGTGATCCATTAACGGGAGGGGATATATCTTGTAAAACCACATAAGCGGGCAAATTTTGGCTTTCACTACCTAACCCATAGGTGATCCAGGATCCTAAACTTGGGTAACCAGAAAACATCTGACCGGAGTTAATCTTAAAACATGCCCCTCCATGATCGGGAGTATTTGTATGCATCGATCGGATAAATGCAATATCATCTACCTGTTTTTCTAAATGAGGAAGCAGTTCGGACAACCAAACCCCCGATTGCCCATGTTGAGAAAACTTAAAAGGACTACCCATTAGAGCTCCGGCAAATTCCGGGTCCTGAACATCTGCTACTTCTAATTTATTTAAATATGGCTGGCCATGATATTTATTTAAAAGGGGTTTTGGATCGAACAAATCAACCTGGCTAGGTCCGCCATTCATGAAAAATTGGATTACAGATTTGGCCTTAGGTTTGAAGTTGGGTTTTCGTGGTTTAAGGTCATAGACACTTCGAGGGAGTGAAGTCTCCCCAAATAGATCTTTTTGAAGAAGTGAAACTAAAGCTGCACCGCAGATTCCATCAGTTAGGCTACTAAAGAAACTCCGGCGTGAAAGAGAGTTCCTTGGGGCTAATTCTGTAGAAATTAGATTAGTGATAGTCTTACTCCCGATTTAGCCTTTTTAGACAAAATAAATTTAATTAAGTGCAGTTTTACTAATGAACATAATACCTTTCACAAAAATACTAATCAATGTAAAGAAATCCTGCTGAATTTAAAAGGGTATGACAAAATTTAGCAAGAGCCTTTTCAACATTTTTCTCTTGAGTGTCTTGACTAGCGGTTTGTTGTAACTTTAGTAATGCTTCTACGCCTATAAATTTTTCTGTTGGAATAGGAGGACGGCTGAGAATCTTCCAGTAAGCACGGTCTATCTGATTTAAAGGATTATTACCTGATTCTACGATGATTTGATTTGCTATTAAGTGTGAAAGTTCTAGCACTGTTGGGTTATTTAATAGATGCAGTGCCTGGGGAACTACTGTTGATTCTACTCTCTCAAGGCAATTAGGGGTCATTGAAGGGAAATCAAAGTTGTCTAGGATAGTAGGATTTTTCCTGCCATTATTATTATTCGCATCTTGAGTAACATAGATACTACGGCGCCATCCTTTTTTGCTAGAAATAGCAGTTGCTAATCCATCTTTTCGTTCTAAAACTATGTCAGGAGGACCATAGGGTGTTTCATTAAGACGACCTGAAATTAGAAAGAGGGTGTCTCTTAATTCTTCAGCATCCATTCGACGGAGAGGCATTCTAGAGAATAAAATATTTTCGGGATCCATTCTCTCCATGCTTGGCGAAACTATTGAAGCTTGTTTATAAGTATTGGAAGTCATAATTAAGTAATGCAGGGCTTTAATATCCCAACCACTTTGAATGAATTTTATAGATAGCCAATCAAGGAGCTCAGGATGAGAAGGCTTAATTCCACTTCGGCCGAAATTGCCAAGACTTTTAACGATTCCATGCCCAAAATGATACTTCCATATTCGATTTACCATGACCCGGGCTGTTAAAGGATGGTCTGATCGGGTTAACCAATGTGCTAGAGCTAAACGTCTTCCTGTTTTCTTAGCGTCTGGCCAGGGACGAAGTATATTAAACGATTTAGGGTTTTTTATTAAAACAGCAGGGACTCCTGGATCTACCCATCGACCTGGACTCATTGGATCTCCCCGACGCAAGATATAGGTCGGCGAGGGTGTGCCACGATCCCATAAAGCTCTAATTTTAGACTCAGGAATTAGCTTGGCTTGGAGCAGCCTGATTTGTTTCCGAGTTTTATATGAAAGGATTTTATAGTTAGGATCAAAATCCTCTAGATCTCTAAATCTAGTTATTAATCCCTGTTCAAACTTTTTGGCTAAAAGTTTCTGTTCGTCGGTACGATCCTCAGGTTTTGTGTCCAACATGGTTTTTAAATCTTCGTGTAAGACTTTTGGCAAAGCTGATAATCGTAGGTTGATTACCTTTTCTTGTATTGGTTTGCCTTTTTCTTTGAGAGCAGCCTCAATCACAGCAATATTTTGATTGATTTTTTCATTATGTGTCTCGCGAGATAGACGCTCTTTG
>CAYWYX010000194.1:0-3160 GCA_964462735.1 uncultured Acidobacteriota bacterium
ACAACTTCTTCAACATATGTAATAGTATTTGCCAAAGTAAAAGCTGCTTCATGAAGTGGAGATGCACCTGCTTCATTAATATGGTATCCACAGATGTTTACAGGGTTGTACCGTTTCATTTTGTTGGCACAGTAGGTAATGCAGTCTCTAACGATTCGAACTGAAGGGGCAATAGGGAAAATCCATTCTTTCTGGGCTATATATTCTTTAAGCATGTCTGCTTGGATAGTGCCAGAAAGTTTGTTCAAATCGAAACCTCGATTTTCAGCCACTACTACGTACATAGCGAGCAAGATCCATGCTGATGGGTTTATAGTTAAAGAAACCGAAATCTTCTCTAGATCAATGTCCGAAAAAAGTGCTTCCATGTCGGAAAGAGTATCTATTGCGACGCCACCACGACCTACCTCTCCTCTGCTCATGGGGTGATCAGAGTCGTATCCCATCAAGGTAGGCATGTCAAAATCTGTAGACAATCCAGTTTGACCCTGACTGATTAAATACTTGAACCGTTTATTAGTGTCTTCGCCGGTACCAAAACCCGCTATCTGACGCATTGTCCATTTCTTGCCCCTGTACATAGTAGGATAAGGTCCACGTGTGAAAGGAAATTGTCCTGGCAGGTTCACATCCTCAACTGGAATGTCCTGAACGTCCAGAGCTGTGTATACTCGTTTAACGGGAAAACCACCAAGAGTAGTGAACTGATTCTGGCGTTCAGGTTGGCGATTTAGGAAAGAAGCAACTTCATTTTTTTCCCAGGATTCTACCTGTTTTTCTAGTCCCTTGAGAATTTTTGTGTCATGTAATTTTTTCATTAGTCCATCTCTCTTAGAAACTGACTGAGTAAAATTTTAGCTGCTGTATTAGGGTGAAGATCACCAGAAATTATCTGGTTAGTTAGGTCATTAATTTTACCCTCAGAGTGATATTCGAATTTTTCTCGGAGGATGTTTTCTGCTGCCTTTAGTAAACGTGTTCTAGCTATATTCAAGCGTCTCTGACTGAACTCTCCTGAGCTTCTTAATGTTTCTAAATGGTTATCTATGGTTGACAGCAATTCTGAAATACCTTGACCATCTAGGGAGCAAGTAGGTAAGACTGGTATCTGCCATTCTGTCTCCTGTTGAGATTGTGCTCCCAACATTAACATACTCTTGAGTTCACTAATGGTTTTGTTAGCATCGCTCCTATCCGATTTTCCAACGACATGTATATCTGCAATTTCCAATATACCTGCTTTAATCGCTTGAATATCATCACCAAGTCCAGGTGCTGAAACTACTACAGTAGTATGAACAGCTTGAACTATATCAATTTCATCCTGACCTACACCAACCGTCTCTATTAAAACTAAATCGTAACCTGCTGCATCTAAAATATCGACGCCAGTTAATGTTGTACGTGCTAATCCACCTAATGTTCCTCGAGTAGCCATACTTCGGATAAAAACACCAGAATCTCCAACTAGATCATTCATACGAATGCGATCACCTAGAATAGAGCCACCAGAAAAAGGGCTGGATGGATCAACAGCAATAACTCCTACTTTTCGTTTTGTTTTTCGAATCGTTTTACATAATTGGGCAACTAGTGTTGATTTTCCGCTACCAGGCACTCCTGTAATTCCAACGATGTGTGCTTTGCCTGTGTGTCTATAGATTTCATTTAAAGCTTCCTGACATCCTTCATTCAGTGATTCTGCATAACTCATCATTCTAGCAACGGCAAATACCTCACCTGCCAAAACCGCCTTGACAAGTGCAATAGGAGTTATTTGATCCTTCATTACTCACAAATCCTTTTCTAGCTTAGCATTAAACTCTTGAAATATTTGGCGGTCATCTATTACTCTCCTTGCTTTGAAGTCGCTGCGAGCCAGAGAGTTTTCTGGTACGACCTCTACTCTAGTACGAATGCCTAGTATGCGATGAAGTGTATCTGATATCTGATTTTTAAAGTGGTTTATAGATTTAAGACCCGAAGTATAAGTTGTTTTTAGGATTTCAACTTGGACCAGTAATTCATCCATTTCACTTTCACGAGAAATAATAATTCTATGTTCTCCCCCATAGTCATCCATCTGATTTAGGGCGGTGTCTATTTCATTAGGATAAATATTTTCCCCACGGATAGTGAAGGCATCATCGATTCGACCAAAAATACCATCAGGTAAGTGTGGATAAGTTCGGCCACAAGGTGTCAGTTCTTGCTTCCACATTGTAAGATCTCCTGAAACCAGCCTAATCATGGGTTGAGAGGTTCGTTCTAAATGGGTATAAATTGGAGTTCCACGTTGACCAAAGGGTACTCGTCGAAATGTTTTTGGATCACAAACTTCAGTATAAACAATATCCTGCCAAAGTAACATGCCAGTTGTCTGTGCAGTTCCAGCGCAGCTCATCCAAGGAGTCATTTCTGCCATAGATCCAGAATCGATTACTTGGGCATTATAGTTTTGCATGATCCTATTTCGAATTCCAGGAACTGAAGCACCAGGTTCCCCCGAAAAAAACAAGATCTTTAAGCCAAAATCACGTGGATCAATCCCTTCATTTTTTGCAATTTCAGCCAAGTGTAGCGCATAGGAGGGAGTCCCGTAAAACGCAGTAGGTCTAATCTGTTTGAGCCAGTGAACTGCACGTATTGTCATTCTTGGTGCACCGGCCCCATAAGGAAAAGACTTAGCATTCAAACGCTCAGAGCCAATTAGTGTTCCCCAAGAACCCCAGTACAAACTAAACAATGAGGCAATAAAGATTGTATCGCCCGGACGTAATCCCATTCCCCACATGATTCGGGCATGGGCATTAGCAATTGCATTCCAATCCCCTCTTCCAATAGCAAAAACAGTTGGAAATCCTGTCGTACCCGAAGTGCCATGGATATGATGGATTTCATCTTCAGGAATACAGAGATAATCACCGAAGCTTGGAGTCCTCGCTTGTGCTTCTCTTAAGTCCTTCTTATGAATTACAGGAACTTTATCTTCAAAGTCTTCAAGACTTTTAATGTGATCAGGATGAAAACCTGCTTGATCCCATATTGTCCGATAAAACCCAGCATGCTTATAAGCGTACTGGATTACCTCTTTGAGGCGGTTAAGAATGTGCTGATTGCGTTCCTCATGGGACATGGTCTCACGCTGGGGAAACCAGTA
>CAYWYX010000195.1:0-3156 GCA_964462735.1 uncultured Acidobacteriota bacterium
TCATAAACCTTAATTTGTGCTGGTATATCTTTCCAATACAGAATCTGATATTGCACCATAAAACATAATCCTTTCTTAATCTGAATTAATCAGATTTCTGTTTTTAACTCCCCTTTACGAAAGGCTCTTAAAAAGTTTTTGCAGTGGAGATCGTTACCTAAAAGAAGTTGTTCTGCCAACTCTACTGGTTTTGAACTGCGATCCATCATAATGATCTTCTGTAGATTACTCGCTACCGGGTCAATAATGCCACTGTCTGCACCTGCTTCCAGAGCCAAAAGTATAAAAATATTATTAATTAATCGACGGCATGGCAGTCCAAAGGATACATTGCTCAGCCCCCCAGTTATATGAATATCTGAACCATATCTAGTTCGAAGCTGACGGATAGTTTCCAAAGAATGGTTACCAAACTGACCGTCCACCGAAATGGGAAATACCAAAATGTCTACAAAGATATCCTTTAGAGCAAGGCCCCTGGCCAAAGAAGCTTCTACCATTCGGGAAGTATTCTCAAGCCTTTCTTCTTCATTTTGCGGCATTCCTTTTTCACCAGCCGCAGTGATGATCACTTTAGTATCATAGCGTTTTGCTAGGTCTAGAGCGTCTAGACGTTCTAGAGAAGCAGAATTAAGAAGATTCCGACCAGCGCCGACCTGACAAGCCTTTAGTCCAGTTTCAATGATTTCTATATTAGAAGAATCTATAGAGACCGGAACTGAGCTCATAAGCTGAATAGTTTCGACCAACCAGCGCATCGCTGCCTTTTGCTCCTCTAATTTTAATGATACTTCATCAACATTCAAATCAAGAAAATGGACTCCCGCGGTCTGCTGTCTTTCCACAAGGTGAAGTAGATAATCATAGCCTTCTTTTGAATCTGAGTTGCCTGCCATAGCTGATTGAACAGCAATCTTTACATGTTTAACACGCCCTTCCTCATAATCTTGGGTAGTCTTCAGTTCTTCTGGAATTGATAAATAGCAGGTTTCTCCTTTCTTTCCAGGATAACAAACTGCCTCAGTACCATTGGGACCCACCACTATACGCTTACCTTTTCTCAGTAAAACTCTTGTGGTATGAATATTTTCACCAATCACTGTAAATTCAGGACTCTGCCTATCTTCTTTCATGAATTATTTGTTCGTCCTTTCAAATCAGAGCTGATTCTCCCATCATTGCCATCAACCTTAGCATGATGATCGCGTCCTAAAAAGTTATTGGCCCAAGCACTGGTGCCCTTCAGAGCACCGTTACGAAAGATAACCCCTCTTTCTAACATATTTTCCTCTTCACCGTAGGCTTTAAGTCTTTCGTAAGCCAAAGACCAAATACACTCTTTCTGGCCAACCTCACATTTGCCTTGCCGGGTTCCACCACAAGGTCCGTTGCGCTGATTCTTAGCACATTGGGACTCTGGACACAGAAAAGCTATATCGGGAAGAGAGCAATCCCCACAATCCCGACAATCAAATCCCAATATCTTAAACCCATGCTCTACCTGATGTAGGACTTTCTGAACACTATTTTTAGAACGTTCCACTCGCTCATAAAATTTCTGCGCAATCTGAAATCCTAAACGTTTTTTTTCAAAAACCCTATCATGGGCCATTCTATTTATTTTGTAGCTAAGAGGGACTCTTTTTCTAGATTCTTCCAACACCTCTGGACTTTTGGATGCAAGATATTTGTGATTTAATTCGTTGGAACTAAGAGTGGTTTCTCGGTTTGCTTCAAAGAAATAAAATTCACTCGGTTGAGAAAACTGAATCTCCTTAGCAAACTCTCTCCAGTCTTCTGTACCATAACTTTTGGTAATAGATAAAACTTTCAGATAGTCGTCTGCCTTTAGATGCCCACCTATGTAGACACCTCTATAGCCTAGTCCCTTTGCAATGGCACACTGCTTAGCAGCCAATTCCAGGAAGAAAGCCTTTCCCTTATCTGGAGAATTGGCCTGCTGTTCAACTACAGTTAGGAGTTCATCCGTAACAACTACCCCCGGTATTGAGCCACTGTGAAAATAGCGAGCAGCTGGTCGACTCAAAACATAAACGTTGGCCAAAACCGGGATCTGAAGTCGGTAATGACCCATCACCCTCAATAGTTCATCTTGTTTTCGGGAATCATAACCGATCTGATTAATGATAAATCGGGCTCCAGATTTAACTTTAAGGGCAAGTTTAAAATACTGGGGCATCACTTCACTCTCAAGTTGCTTAAAATTTGTGACTACCGCCCCTAGGAAAAATTGAGTCGGTTCCATAGCTGTACCAACTTTATCATCTGATAGAAGTCCCTCATTCATTTTCGAATACATATCCAACAAGCCAACTGAATCAATATCAAAAACACTTCCTGCCTGCCCCTGGTAACCCCCTGTAGGGCAATCACCAGACAGCGCAAGAATATTTTTAAATCCCTCACTGGCTAGTTTCCAAGCCCGGCTTTGAAGAGCATTTCGGTTCCAATCTTTACAAGAAAGATGAATAATTACCTCTTGGCCTCTAGCTATCATGTCAGTCCCCAAAGTCTCCGGACTTAGCATGGCATTTCCTCCAGGGTTATCTGTAATACTCAAAGCGTGAATTTGGGAATCATCAGACAGATTCCGAGCAAGATCTAATACCCGGCGTCCACTGCGTTCAGTAATGAGTCCTCGAGAAGTAACTAATTCAACACAGTTAACGAAGGTATCCGTTTGCTCCAACAAAAAACGAAGAGGTTTTTTGTTCCAAACATCAGTACGATAAATTGACGCTGACTCCATTTCTTTCTTACCTTAAAGTTCAAAATTTGCCCGAGGCATCGGTTTGAATTGGCAACCTTCTACAAAAATCTCAAAGAAATCTGGCGTTGTTTCTAGCTCCACGTGTTCAATGTTTCTCACCAATTGTTCAATGGAATTCCGTCTCTCTTTAGATAACAACACAGCCTTCGCGCCTTGGATAGAAGCATTACCAACTTTAATAATTTTTTCTTCAGCAACAGGTGCGAGAAACCCAATTTCAATAGCGTTCGTAACATCCACATAGTTAGCAAAACCACCCGCCAAATAAAGTGTATTTATTTTGCTAGCATCAATCCCAAATTTTCGCATGACGATAAATTGTCCACAGTAATTGGCTGCTTTAGCTTGAGCTAAATTACTAGCGT
>CAYWYX010000196.1:0-3153 GCA_964462735.1 uncultured Acidobacteriota bacterium
TTGAGAAGCCTTTAAATAGTTCATTTTTAAATCATGGACGCAATGATTTAAAAGTTTTGATTCCTCACCATCTAGATTGCCTTTAGTTTTTTCCTGAAGGACTTCGAGGATATCTATTGTTTGTTTGGCTGCAGTAATATTTTTTTCAGTTTTGTTTGTGGCAGGATTTGGAGCTAAACCCATTTGAAAGATTGCAGTACTTGTCAATGAAAGGATAAGGGTGGGGAAGTCCATTTTTGGGGAACTATTGGATTGATCATTAATTGGTACATCAGATTTATTTTGATCTTCTGGTTGTTGGGGAGACGCTTCATTGGATGGGTCTTGTGGAGATGTTGACTCGTTGGAATCATCTCTAAGGTCCCCTTCTTCAGTGAATTTTCGGCGATCCTGAATTTTAAAATCAGAGGATTCATTTGACATGGCATACCTTTTTATTTGAATTAATATTAATAAATTCCAATGAAATTATAACATATGAACTGGTTGGCAACTATTTCTCTGGTTTTCTTTTAGAAGTTTATAAAAGTGTAACTTCTAACTGAGATAAATATCTTTTTATTTAAATAAGCTTTGTATTTATTGACATGTTATTAAGGTTCCTTTAAATTTTTAGATTAAAGTTACTAATGTATTAAAATAAGTTCTTCTAATGAAATCGGAATATGTATGAAACCAGATCTTAACGCATTATTAATTCATGCCGATGATAAACCGGGTGTGTTACACAAGGTAACAAAGAGGATTGCTGAAAGAGGTGGCAATATTAGCTCCGTGGAAATTGTCGGTCACCAAGGGCATACTGCGACTTTATATCTAGAGATTGCTGATTTTAGTGGTGATTTCACAGTTCTCATTGAGGAATTAGGGAAAGTTAGTAATGTTACAAAAGTGGAATCATTTGATCCTCTATTAAAAGTATATGGCAAAAGAATAATCATTATTGGTGGAGGTGCACAAATAGGTCAAGTGGCTCTAGGGGCAATTAGTGAAGCAGATCGTCATAATCTCAGAGGGGAAAGAATCTCTGTCGATACTATACCATTGGTCGAAGAAAAAAATCTGGCTTCAGCCGTAAGAGCTGTAGCATTTTTACCAAGGGCAAAGGTTCTTGTTATGGCCGGAGCTATTATGGGGGGAGAAATTACTGATGCTGTTAAGGAAATCAAACGAGATGGAATCACTGTTATTTCTTTGAATATGGCAGGTAGTGTACCTCAGGAAGCTGATTTGGTAGTAAGTGATCCTGTGCAGGCAGGGGTGATGGCTGTAATGGCTGTAGCTGATACTGCTCAGTTTGACATAACTCTACAAAGATCACGACAATACTAATTTAAATTAATCCATTTTAGGCTTGGGACCATAATGAATAAAAGAGGGAATTAAGTGTCCAGCTGTTATTCCTCCGTCAACAGAAATTACCTGACCTGTAATCCAATCTGTATCTGCACTAGCTAGAAAGACTGCTGTCCTTGCAACATCTTTGGGTTCTCCAAAACGCCCAAGCGGCGTGAATTGCATCCAAGCTTTATAAAGTACGGAATCAGGGTCGGGAGGTGGATCTTTTGGAACAGGGACGGCACCAGGTGCGATGCAGTTAATTTGGATGTTGAATTCTGATAGGTCGAAGGCCGCTCCTCTCGTAAGATTTATGATTCCTGCTTTAGTTGCTTCGTAAAGAGAACACTGATGAGTTCCGCCTAGTCCGTGAACTGAAGACATGGTTACTATTTTCCCTGATTTTTGCGGAACCATTAATTTTGCTCCTTCTCGAACTGTTAGATAAGTACCAATCAGATTGGTATCAATTACCTTTTTGAAGTCTGATACCGTTGTTTTTAATATGGGTTTTGATGCTCCGCCAAGTCCTGCATTAGCTACAACTATGTCCAAGTGGCCAAATGTATTTTTAACCGTTTTATACATTAATTCTATTTCTGCCTCTTTCGAAATATCTGCTCTTATTATCTCAGCTTGACGTCCATTCTTTTGAACCTCCTTAGCAGTATTCTCGGCTTCTTTTTTGTCACTGTTATAAACCACTATGCAGTCTGCTCCTTCAATTGAAAACTCTCGACATATAGCAGCTCCTAAACCTCCGGATGCGCCAGTGATAAGCGCAATTTTATTTTTTAGTCTCATTTTAATCTCCTGAATTAAGGCCTTTATTAGCTAGAGCGTGCTAAATCGATTATGTTAGTCCAACCCAAGTAGGCTCTGAAAATTCCTCCCAATGATTTCTGATAACATTGAACTCCTCCTCGCTCATGAGTCCATCCTGAAGACTATCTGAATTTTCCCTCCAGCGCCCATTTGTCAGTGTTCCAACAATTGCTGTATGAACTCCAGGAACGCTTAAGGTAAACTTTAATGCTATTTTTACTGAATGTTTTAACCCTTCTTTCATAAAGGGATACCTTAAGACATTAAGACGGCGCCAATAAGTGTGGTGATATTCAAGTGGAGGTAGACTAGAGAATCTCCATGCGACATTAGCAATTGGTCTTTTAGCGATTACGCCTAGATTGTTTTCTTTGGCTAAGGATACTGCAGTGTCTATACCAGATTGGTCTGCAATGCTAATTGATGTTTGGAGGCAGTCAAAGGCACCACAGGTGGCCGCAAAAATGGCTTCTTGATTATCCCCACTATATCCTATATATCGTGTATAGCCTTTATCAACAGCTCTTTGAAGAGTTTCGATCACTTCACCTTGGAGTAAAAATTCATTTTTGCAGGAATGTAGTTGAATCAGATCTAAATAATCGGTCTTAAGTCTGATCAAGCTTCGTTGAATGCTTTCCAATAGGGATTTAGGTCGCCAATCTTCCTCAGGCATACCCTCTGAGGAAGATTGGCGACCTAATGGATGGCCACATTTGGAGAAAAGGTAAAATTCTTTTCTCCGATGTGAAACCGCCTTACCGATCAATTCTTCACTATTACCGTAGCATTCTGCTGTATCAATGACGTTTAAACCTTCATCTATGGAAGAGTTCAACAAGGTCGAGACGTTTTCATTTGATTCAGCTGTCGCTTCTAGGCCTATTTCGGCTCCTCCATAACCCAATACATTAACTTGCATGTCTGTTTTACCTAATTTCCTTTGTTCCACTGAGACCCCCCGGTTGAGCTCTGGCTATATATGTATTG
>CAYWYX010000197.1:0-3127 GCA_964462735.1 uncultured Acidobacteriota bacterium
TAGCAATTTGGCCTGAATTAAGTAGGTTTTCTGGCTTTGCTCGTTTAGCATTACCTGATTTATAAAGACTTGGTTTCGAATTGGGGCTAGCTACCTCTAGACGCGCTGTTATATGAGCCTCATTGTTAATCTTGACCAAAAAGCTTTTCCAACCATTTTGCACTAACTGGGGTTTAGACGATCCACGCATGACCTTTACCCGAGCCTCTGGATTAATGGTTATCATTGCTAAGCAGTAGGGATCTAAAATTTCTTGAATGAGTTGAGAAGTTTTCGCACTTGGAACCTCATTTTTTAGCTCTTTAAGTCGCTGTGAATCTATTGAGGTTAGGGAACTCCCTAAAAAGTTCAGAGCCTCATTAAGACGCTGAGCATGGGCCAACAGAGGTTGATCCTCTAAATCAGTAATTTTGGGAATATCTTTTGAATATCCCTGAAACAAAAAACTTATTAAGACTAGTACAATAATAAAAAGTTGTTTTCTCATAGAGTTTCTCTTAGATAATTGATCATTGTACTGCTCAAAGGGATTACTACGAACAAGATTAGGTCAAACAAATACAACTTTTAGGAGGCATCAGTCCAAGCCTCAAATTCAATTTTTTTTATTAGAAATTGACATAACCATAAGTTTAAATAATTACTTGGGGTAGTTGATGTATATTTCAATTTAAATTAGACATTAGAACGAATTTATGAAGTATGATTTATACATAATACAGTACTATGGATAAAAGGAAAAAGGTATCCGTATAGACTGATAATTTAGATTGGTTTTCTTGAAAGGAGAGATTAATTCCGATGACTTCTAGTATATTGTTGCATGAACTAACTCGAGAAGATGCTGGTGCTGTTGCACCAGAGACTCTTCTGGTATTGCCTGTGGGAGCAATTGAACAACATGGTCCTCACCTTCCTGTCGGTACAGATTATTTAACGGTTGAGTATCTTGCCCGGGAAGCAGCAAATCAAGCTAAAGAGGAGATTCCTATTCTGATAGCGCCGACTCTTCCGTTTGGATCTTCTCACCACCGTCTTTCTTGTGGGGGGACCATGTCGCTTAGTACAGAGACGTATTATCGAACACTTATCGATTTAGGTGAATCGATGATTATTTCTGGGTTTCGGAGTTTGGTGCTTTTAAATGGTCATGGTGGAAATCATGACTTAATCCAGCTAGTTGCCCGTGATCTGGCTATCAAACATAAAATTAAATTTGCAGCTATGTCTTACTGGACAGTGGCTTGGGATGCCCTGATTGAAGTAGGAGCTCATAAGCAGAGTAATTTACCAGGTCATGCTGGCAGTTTTGAAACCTCGGAGATCATGGCTTTGCGACCTGAATTAGTTCGTGAGCCCAGACCTCACCGAGATGGGGTCACTGATTCAGACCCTCAGAGTTTTTATACTGCATATCGCGATGAGAGACATCAATGGCTTGAGAAAATCAATGGGTACACGGATAGTCCAGATCAAGGAGATGCAGAACGGGGGAAGACCTATTTAGCCGCCATAATTAAGTCGGTGAGTCAGGCATTTGTAAAATTCCACAAATCAGGGAATTGAAGTTTAGTGCAAGACATTCATTGGAGGAGTTAGTGTATGGGCGACCGGTTAAAAAACAAGGTAGCAATTGTAACGGGTGCTGGGTCAGTAGGTCCTGGTTGGGGAAATGGCAAAGCCACAGCTGTTCTTTTTGCCCGGGAAGGTGCCAAAGTATTGGCTGTTGATAACAATCCTGCTGCAGCTGATGAAACTAGAAAAATTATTGAACAGGAGGGAGGGGAATGTAGAATTCAGCAAACGGATGTTTCTAAAGCAGAACAGGTAGCAACTATGGTAAATCAATGTTTGGAGATCTATGGGAAAGTTGACATTCTTCATAACAATGTTGGGATTCTCCATGTGGGTGGTCCGGTTGATATTTCTGAAGAACAATGGGATCACCTATTTGCTATTAATGTGAAGGGAATGTTTCTTACGTGCAAGTACGTTTTACCTATTATGGAGAGTCAGAGTAAAGGTGTCATTGTTAACATTTCTTCTTTTGCTGCGATCAGGTACACGGGATACCCCGCCGTTTCTTATCATGCATCAAAAGGAGCAGTTAACCAATTAACTCAGAGTATTGCCATTCAATATGCGCCTATGGGGATTCGAGCTAATGCCATTCTCCCTGGGTTTATGAATACTCCAATGATTGTCGAACCTCTCAAGGATACTTATGGTACTGGGGGAGTTCAAGAAATGATTCGCCAGAGAGATGCAATGGTTCCAATGGGTAAAATGGGGACTGGATGGGATGTTGCTTATGCGGCCTTATTTTTAGCTTCAGAGGAGTCCAGATATATTACTGGAATAGAACTGCTTGTAGACGGAGGATTGACCTGTAAAGTTACCTAGTTTGACTGGGCACTATGCTTGATAACAAAGCATTTAAATTTTTTCTACTCAGGAATCAGAGGAAGAATGATATGTGATGGATAGTCCCTGTCGTGGAATATGGTTTGATGGGCAATCTGCAGCCGAGTTCCAGTCCCAACATCTTCGCCTGTGTTTAGGTTACGACTAAAACGGGGAAAATTTGAACTTGAGATATCTATCCGGATCCGATGACCCTTGAGAAAGACATTGCTTGTTGGATAGAGTTCTATGCAATAGCGTTCTACCTTATTAGGTTTCAGCAGTTCCTGTTTTTCAAAACCATTTCTGAATCTTGCCCTCCTAATCCCCTCAGCCAAAAAGATTGCATTTCCGTCTGGGTAAACATCTACTAGCCTGGCTGTAAAATCAGTGTCTGAAGCTGTTGAAGCTGCAAATAGTACAACTTTTAGTGGACCAGTGACCTCAAGATCTTTCTCTAACGGAGAGCTCGTATAGACCAGGATGTCAGGGCGTTTTTCGAGGGTCCGTTGGTCGACAGGTCCAGCGACAATTGGATTTTCACCTTGTTCAGTCCAGGGCCAGGAAGCAGTTGAAAGATTTCCCCCTATGCTTGGTACAGGTTTTTCAGGATCATATTGATACTGATCTGTGGGTTCTGCAGTTGGTCGTTCAAGATTGAGGATCCCATCACTATTAGAGGAATTAGCCTGGCCTTGGCTATGAAAATAGTAAGGAGTAAATT
>CAYWYX010000198.1:0-3068 GCA_964462735.1 uncultured Acidobacteriota bacterium
GAGTGGGATGTAGTTGAACTCGATCAGGGTCAACCAATTCCTAACCTGAATCCTTTAGTTTATTAATTAGATATCCTAATTTTTTGATAATGCTCATTAAATAACCTTGGTTAAATATGAACGATATTCTTTTAAACCATAGAGATCAAAATATTGAAACCGTTACCTTGAACCGACCCCAAAAACTAAACGCACTAAGCATAGATCTCTGGCAACAGGTAGCTAAGATTATGCATCGACTCTCAGATGATCAAAATTTAAGGTGTATTGTGTTACGTGGAGCAGGTGAAAAAGCATTTTCCCCAGGAGCAGACATTTCAGAATTCGAAGAGCACCGATCCAATCGTCAACAGGCTCGAAATTATGGGCAATTAATCCACAATGCAATGCAGGCTATTAGACAGTGCCGTCATCCTGTGATTGCCATGATCCAAGGTGTTTGTGTTGGCGGAGGCTTGGAGTTAGCCTCAATGTGTGACTTAAGAATCTGTAGCGAATCAAGTCGATTTGGAGTCCCTATTAATAGAATTGGTATCACCATGGCTTACCCCGAAATTATTGCTTTGATTGATCTAGTAGGCCGTTCAACCGCTTTGGAAATTCTTCTTGAAGGACGGGTATTTAGTGCTCAAGAAGCTAAAAATAAGGGTCTTGTAACTCGCGTTGTACAGGATAACCAGTTAGAGAAGGAAACCTACCAGACTGCCCATCGAATAGCATCAGGAGCTCCGTTAGCAAATAGTCTTCACAAAAAATTTGCCTATCGTCTGTTAGACCCCAAACCACTCACTCCAGAAGAATTAGACGAAGGATTTAAAATTGTTGGCACTAAAGATCACCAAGAAGGCTATAAAGCCTTTTTAAACAAATCCAAGCCCCGATTCACGGGTCATTAAACCGATGAATTCTTTCTCGTCAACTAATTCAGATTCAGGGCCACTTTCAGGTTTAAAAGTACTAGAAGCTACTCATGTAATGGCTGGCCCCACTTGTGGACTAATGTTAGCTGATATGGGGGCAGATGTTATCAAGGTAGAAAGACTTCCAGAAGGAGATGATACTCGAAGAGCTGTTCCTCCTGAAATTCAAGGAGAATCCGCAGCATTTATGATGATGAATCGAAACAAAAGAGGTATAGGGCTCAACCTGAAAAACAAAAGCGGAAAAAAAGTTTTTAAGCACTTAGCTAGGAATAGTGACATCTTAATTGAAAATTTTCGAAAGGGTAGCATGGATCGATTAGGCCTTGGGTATAAACAGTTGAATTCTGAAAACCCAGGTTTAATTTATTGTTCCCTATCAGGTTTTGGACAAACTGGCCCTTACGCAGACCAAGGAGGATTTGACCTAATCGCTCAAGGCATGAGTGGGTTAATGAGTATCACAGGCGAAGGCCCTGGAAGATCCCCAGTAAAAGTAGGGGCTCCAATGACGGATATCACAGCAGGAATTTTAGCAGCTATGGGCATTCTAGCAGCCTATATTCATCGGCAAAAAACTGGGAAAGGGCAAGTTGTTGACACTTCATTATTTGAGGCGGGGATTATTCACACCTACTGGCAATCTGCTATCTATCTGGCAACAGGTATCTCACCTACTGCCATGGGTTCATCCCACCCATTAATGGCTCCTTATCAGGCTTTTGAAACAAAAGATGGTTGGATCAACATAGGCGCAGCTAACCAAAACAACTGGGAGCGACTATTAAATGTTTTAAACGCCAACCATTTGGCTAAAGATAAACGTTTTCTAAATAATGCAGCTCGCATGACTAATTTAAATGACTTAGTCGAAATATTGTCACCATACTTCTTAACTAAGGCTACTAAAACCTGGTTGGATCAATTCAAACGGGCCGGTATTCCATCAGGCCCGGTCTTATCCATTGCATCAATGCATGCTGACCCTCAAGTCAGATATCGAAAAATGGTAACGGAAGTTCAACACAGTCGTTTAGGATCAGTTAAAACTCTTGGAATGCCAGTTAAGTTTTCTATGACACCAGCTTCTCCTGCTCGTGGCGCACCCATTTTAGGTGAACATACATTGGAAATTTTAAAAGAGCATGGCTATAGTCAAAATGAAATCAAACTTTTAGAATCAGAAGGTGCCATTCTAATTGGTTCATAACTGCAAACAAAAATACAATGGCTATTAGCAAAAAAAAGTTTGGCTGGGCCAACATTGAAATTCCAGTTTTGGGCCAAGGTACATGGATGATTGAGGGTGATCAACTCCAAGAACGTAAAGCGATTGAAGCACTTCGTCTGGGACTTGACTTGGGGTTAAGTCATATCGATACTGCAGAAATGTATGGTGACGGTCGAGCTGAAGAACTAGTTGGAGAGGCTATCAGTGAAAGACGCAGTGAGGTTTTCTTAGTTAGTAAAGTACTACCTCAGAATGCTTCTTATAAAGGAACACTGAAAGCTTGTGAGCAAAGCCTAAAAAGACTAAAAACCGAATGGTTGGACCTTTATTTGTTACACTGGCAGGGGCAGTACCCAATCAAAGAAACCATGAGGGCAATGGAGACCCTAGCTGACCAAGGAAAAATTCGTTTTATCGGGGTTAGTAATTTTGATTTGGATCAAATAAAAGAAGCTGAACAAGCACTTGATCATCACCGATTGCTTTGTAATCAGGTCCTTTATCACCTCGGAGATCGCGGGATTGAACGACGTCTGATCCCTTATTGTTCTGCTCAAAAAATTTCTGTAGTTGCTTATAGTCCTTTTGGACACTCAAATTTTCCCTCTCTTAATAGTAAAGGCGGAAAAATTTTAAGTGAAATTGCTAGTAGCCGTGGTCGAACTATTCGACAAATCATCTTAAACTTCCTGACTAGAAATCCAGCTGTTTTCACAATTCCCAAAGCTAGCAAAATCCAACACGTACATGAAAACAGTGGTTCAACTGATTGGAACTTATTGAAAGAAGATGTAGAGGCAATTGATCAAGTTTTTCCGGGTCCTAACTACGACGTGCCCTTAGGTATGCTTTAACAAAAGTAACAATTAGTCACACCACCGATATCAGAAACTCATTTTACCCTATACTTTCCCGAA
>CAYWYX010000199.1:0-1482 GCA_964462735.1 uncultured Acidobacteriota bacterium
TGTAGGAGGTTTAAATGGCTGTTCCGTCAATGGATGCTATTGGCGAAATTATCGCTAATGCGGGTTATGAAATTGTTAAAGAAGAAGAGAACATGCTTCAATTGAGAGATTTAGCAAGTGGTATTTCAATTTCTTGTGTTCTGGAAAAAGATATTCTATTTATGACAGTATCCTGTATGGTAGTAGATTCTAATTCGGTTTCTGCGAAACTTATGGAGACAATGTTGGATGCTGAAAACGGCATTCCGACTTCTAGTTTTCAGATTTATAATCTTGGTGATGGAAACCAGGCGATCACCTTGAATAACTTTGCAAAGCTTCAGGATTTAGGAGAAGACGACCGTGATGATATATTGTCATGTGTTAGTTTCCTGATTGGAGATGTTTGTGAGGCTAAAGATCTTTTGGGTAGTATAATTTAGTAGATGTTATCATTGGGATAGGTTATTTGGAATTTTTTGATGACATTTGATAAATACTAGATATGTCTGATTAAAGGAGGAAAAATGGGGATTTTGGATAGACTGTTTAGGGTTAGTAAAGGAAAGCTCAATGAAGGAGTAGATATTCTAGAGGATGCGACTTTCGAATCTACACTCCAACAGAGTATTCGAGATATGGAAGGTGAACTTCACAAAGTGATTCGTTCTTCGGCTGATGCAATGAGTAATTGTAATCGTTTGGAGGTTGAGTACAATAACTTCGTTGAACAGTCTAAAGACTGGGAAGATAAGGCTAAAAAGGCCTTGAAAGCTGGGAATGAGGATTTGGCCCGTAAAGCATTAGCTAAAAAAACTGAGTGCGACCAACAGGCTGCTTCCTTAAAAACTGCTGTCGAACAAGGGGTAGTTGCTCGTGATAAGCTCAAAAATCAAGTAGAAGAGCTTCGTCGTAAAATTGATGATTCCAAGCGTAAAGCAAGTACTTTGATTGCTAGAAAAAATGCTGCTAATGCCCAAAAGAAGATGGCTCAGGTGATGAGTGGTTTGGGAACAGATAATAATGCTTTTGCCTCTATTTCCCGGTTTGAAGAGGCTGTAAATAGAGAAGAAGCAGCGGCAAAAGCATACGAAAGTATGTCTGCAGGGCCTGATCCTGACCTAGAAAAGGAATTTGCCGATTTGGATGTTTCAAGTACTGATACTGAGTTAGCAAGAATTAAAGCGGAATTAGAGGAATCAAAGTCTAAATAGACTGAAAATGTTCAGGCTTCACCATGGAAATAGGTGTCATCCTTATTCTGCTCGCTCTAGCAGGATATCTTTTATATATGGCCATGCGAAAAAAAGATAAATCGCTGGCTTCTGACTCTAATACGTCAAATCTTAGTGGGTTAAGTATCAAAGATGCTTCCAAAGGTGACGTTGTGGTCATTTCCGGTGCTAGTGAAACGTATGATGACATTAATTTCACTGTAGATCGCCTCAATCGATATGAATCTCATGATGAGACTTGGTATGAACTGAGTGGAATTGGGGGAGG
>CAYWYX010000199.1:1582-3042 GCA_964462735.1 uncultured Acidobacteriota bacterium
CTTCATTATTATTCTCAGGAGTCTTTGGCTGTTTTAAGTCGATCTTTAATGAGGATTAAGTAGGAGAAAATATATGTATAAAGAAATAGACAAAAAATCATTCCTTTACGCTTCGGCTGGAATTCTTGTCCTTTTCCTTTTAATAGGGGTAGTTTCCAATTCCCTTGGAAGATTGAATGAAAGGACTCGGTTAAAACTGGAGACAACCAAGCAACTATGGTCTTCCTCAGAGATTCGTTTTCAGGGGCTTAACAAGAATGTGAGGTCAATGATCAAATCGAAGCCAAAGTTGTTTGCTGTTAAGGAACAAGACTGGCTTTCCAAACTGAATAGTATGGGAAAACAAAAAGAAATGGGTGCTTTGGAGTTGTCAGAGGCCACCCAATTGGCTGACCAAAATGATGACGCCATAAGAGTACAGATTGAAAGTAGGATCAATAGTGCTAATCAAAGGCGATTGGCGATCATTCAAGGGGTGACAGAAATTGATGATTTAGCCAAAAGAATTATTAAAATTGATAGTGCCAAGGATCAGGTGATTAAAGAAATAAAAGGAATTTATCAAAAATTAGTTGGTTATACTCCAACTGAAATAGCAAGAACCCGAAGTGCTATTATTGACTGGCCTGCTAAAAAGACTTATTTGACTAGTCGGATCGAGAGTATGAATGAAGTAAAGAAGAATGCCGAGATATTATGGAATGAGAACAAAGAAAAATTTCTACAGCCTAGCGTTGATTCTTTTGTCCTGCTCAACCTCCTTCAGAACCTCCAAACCTATGATATACAGCAAGCTCGTTTAAATGGTGAATTAGGTCAGCATGTTGATGAACTTTATCTTTCTTGGGATAAAATATTGACAGATATGGAAGTAAAGGAAAATGAGACCATTACTCTTCACCATAAATACAGAAAAGTCAGGGTTAGAGTTGAGAGTCCTCGGTCGAAGAAGGGAACTCATTCAGAAAGTGAGGAGTGGGTCCAAGTGTCGAAGAAAACATACGATACATTGAAAGATAAATTGGGGATGTCAGTTGCTCGCAAGGCAGCAGGAAAATTTGAAAATGAGGCTGAGAATTTAGCGCAACCTCCAGGATACTCTTATATAGCTGCCCCAGGTCAAAGTAATCAGTACGGACAATGGCGGCGTGATGGCTATGGAGGTTCTGTCTGGGCATTTTATGGTCAGTATATGTTTATGAGCCATTTATTTTGGGGGCCTACCTACGGCTCAATTTACAGGAATGACTACAATAGTTACCGAAGATCTTACTCGGCTGGTAGGACTTATTACGGAAGGACTAATACTGGTCAGCCTAGATATGGCACCAATAGTAGAGGAACCATTTCCAAGTATAGGTCCTCTAGATACGTCCGAAATGGTGGATATAGGAACTCTTACTATTCTCAAAGTGGAGGAAACACTAGGTGGTATAGAGCTTCTAGGCGCCAGGGGACTA
>CAYWYX010000200.1:0-3018 GCA_964462735.1 uncultured Acidobacteriota bacterium
AGCGGCCAAGGGTACACAAACCCGCATTGCTGGAGTTCTAAATAGTATGATTGATTCAGACAGGTTATCCAATGCGCCTATTGAAATAATCCGTGGAGCTGCTTGCAACTATTGGGAACAAGGTATTGATGGCATTTATCTTAATCAATGGTTTCAAGGATCAAATTGGCCATACCGTTCTAATTTTTATGAGCAACTAAGAGAGATTTCCCATCCTGATATCATGGCTCCAAAAGATAAGATTTATCTTGTTCCAACGGCCGGTAATTATAAATCTCCACCTTGGGAACCTCCAATGCTTCTGCCTCAAAAACTAGAAGTTAAAAAACCTATACGCTTTAATCTACCCATCAGTGATGATTTAAGTCACTGGGAAGAAGTAAAGCGATTACATAAAATACTCCTACGTTTTAGAATTATGAATACTAACCAAGTTGATCAGATCACTTTCCGTCTCAATGAAAAAGACTTGCCTACCTCATCCCTAAGAAAAATCAACCAGATTTACCGAATGAGTGTGCCTAACAATTCTGGTTTTGGTTTTGGTTATTGGTTTATTTATGAATTAGATAAAAACTTTTGGCCAAAAAAAGGAAAGAATTGGATAGAAATCATTTTAGATTATCGCGATCCTCAAGTTATACCTGAAATAACCCTACACGATATCGAGATGGAAATTAGATATCTAAAGGGGAAAAATTTTCATCGAGATGAGGATCCTGACTTGGGCCCTAGTCTGAACCTCCGAGACATAACCATCAACAGGTCCTAATTTCGAAAGAATCCAAGACACTCGTCCTAAACTTGGGACTTACAATTTATAGAAACAGAAAGGAATCAATAATGAAAATAAAAGGTTGGGTTTATCTCTTAGCGATATCAATCATGGTAACAGTATTTCCAATAGCGTTATCCCAAGGCAAAAAAACACCTCAAAAAGCAAGTCAAATCCCCTGTAAATTAGCATCTCAACCCATATTGATTGATGGGTTACTACTGGAATCTGACTGGAAACACGCATCCCGAATTCAACTAACGTTTGATACAAGGGGATCTTTCCTGAGCTCTGCTCGAGCTTATGCCCGTTTTCTTTGGGACAAAACTAATTTCTATGTAGCAATTGTTGCTAAAGATAATGACGTTCAATCTACCTATAAAGGTCGAGATCAAAGACTTTGGGAAGAGGATGTTCTTGAACTGTTTATCAAACCGAACTTTTCATCTTCTATTTATTACGAGTTCCAATTTAGCCCCACCAATCAAGTCTTTGATGCATATTGGTCAAAAAGAGGTACGATGGGGAAACTTAAGGAAGCAACTTCGTGGAATAGCAATCTTAGATCAGCTGTGCACATTGACGGAACCCTTAACCAATCAAAAGATAAAGATTATGGCTGGACTGTCGAGGTAGCAATTCCTTTAGATAACATAAAGGGGAATAAGAAAGACCTCTCAAGTTGGAAAGTTGCAGCTTGCCGGTATGACTATGATGACTCCTGGGAGCACCCTAAAAACACCTCCACTGCCCCTGTCTCTAAAGAAGGAGGATTTCATGAATATGAAGTATATGGAGATCTAATATTTACGAAGTAATTCTTTTTGCCTCCAAAAAGAATTACCCAAAATGCCAGATTTTTTCTGTCTCTAATGGAGAATGAATGATTTTGAGCCAACGAGAATATTAATTCTCTATGAAATTCCTTAATTTTTAAGATTTATATAGATAATAAATTTAGTTTTTAAGAGATAGTTCTCGTCAACCTCTTATTCGATTATAATTGAGATAGATTTAAACCAGTTGTACACTAAGATTTAAAGTTTTGAGACAAAGTCTAATTTATAAGGTTTAATTTACTGCTTTCAAAAGAGAGGATGTTTTTGTGGATGCACTCCAATATGCCAAAGATATTGTTGCTTTCGATACTACTAGTGATCTTAGTAATCTAGCGTTAACAAACTATATTGAGGATCGACTCCGAAAAATGGACTTTCACACAGAACGCCTTGAATATAGTGACGAAAATGGGGTTCGCAAAGCAAGTGTAGTAGGTAAAAAAGGTGAAGGATCAGGGGGTATGGCTTACTTTGGACACATTGATGTAGTTCCAGCTATTAACTGGTTCACTAAAAAACATGGACCCTTTGAACCCTCCGTAGATGGAGACAAACTGTATGGCAGAGGCACCTGTGATATGAAAGGTTCTGTGGCTACTATGATGGCTGCGGCCGAACGATTTAAAGTAAATGAATTAAAACGACCAATTTATATTGCCTGTACAGCAGATGAAGAAGTTGGATATGGAGGTGCCATCCAGGTCAAAGAACAATCAAAACTTTACCGTGAAATGGTTGAGGCTCAAAGTAATACAATCATTGGAGAGCCAACCTTGCTTGAAGTTGTTTATGCCCATAAGGGAGGATGTTCTTTCAAAGCCATTGCCCGAGGAGAATCTGCTCATTCCAGCACTAAACTGGGTATGAATGCCAACTGGATAATGATTCCTTTTTTGAGCAAAATGAAGGCACTATATGAAGAGACTCAAAACAATAGTGAATGGCAGGATTTTGAATTTGATCCTCCAACTTTATGTGGGAACATTGGTATTGAAGATGATCCAAAAGCGATGAATGTAAAAAAACCCGTCAGTATCTGTCGAGTTGGTTTCCGTTTAATGCCTAAAACTCAAACAGACCTTTTGGTTGAACGTGTTGAAAAAGCTGCAAAAGAATGCAATGTTGAATTAACCATTAACCGAGGTCATGAAGCATTTAGGGTAGATCCAAACTCTTCCTTTATAAAAGAGGTCCTAGACATTACGGAAAAACCTAAAGCCCTGGCAGCGGGATATGGAAGTGAAGCCTCTGTCTATACAGATCTCAAAAGGCGACTTCTGATTGGCCCTGGAAATGTTGAGCAAGCTCATACATTTGATGAGTGGATTTCTACAGATCAACTGCAACTTGGAACAGAACAGTATGTAGAGTTCGTTCAAAATTGGTGCCAGTAAAAATCAGCAT
>CAYWYX010000201.1:0-2993 GCA_964462735.1 uncultured Acidobacteriota bacterium
CGGAGGTATTTGACCAGGACCTTGAAATTTCAAAAGCAGTATCTCTTACTAAGAGCACTTCCGGTCGAATTCTGGCAGAGTCTGGCACAAGTTTGGTTAAGAGGAGAGATGCAAAGCCAACAGCAAAGCTTCTTTGGGCAGCTGCAGCCAATGGCTACCATCAAGGCGCAGCAGGATTTGGACTCCATGACATGGTACGAAGTCAGGAACTGACCTTTTTAAAGGACATGTATGATGTTTTACGCCCTCTTGGTTCTCCTGAATTACTCGCAGGTGTCGACAAGATATATCATGTTCGGGACCAACCCCGTAGCCAGGAAACTTTTGGGTCTGGGGTTCCTGGTGTAAGACCTGTTCTCCCTCAACCACTGGAGGAAGGGAAACCTCAGAAAATTCCTCTGCGAATTGCTGATGATTTGCAACACATGAATTCACTTGGACGAGTCAAAGTTGTCAAACTTCGGCTCCGACTTGTTAATCTTGAGCCATCACGAAATCAGTTGAAAATTGAACTTAATGATAAAACGTTACCAGATGATCTTCTTAATATTACTGATTTAAACTACCGGTTTGTAAAAGAGGGCGTTGCTTATCAGGGCAGTCAAATTTATGAGTACCGACTTGCACCTGATTTCTATCCCAAACCAGGTAGGAATTGGGTAAAGGTAACATTGCTCAATAAGGATCCAGATGTAGATATCACATTTCAAATTGGAGATTTAGATTGCTCGATTGAATATCGTCTTCACCGTCACTTTGAGCGGCATCCGATTAAGTATTGACAATGAATTTATAAGAAAGGAGAAGTGGTTTGAATGGTTTGTTGATAACCTAGGACCACGAACAAAAATGAAACGACGAAACTTTCTGCAAACATTAAGCCTGGCTGTACCTGGTGCTGTAGTTGCTCCAGTGGTTTCGGTTGCTGCGACTAAACATCATCAAAAAACTAGCAAGCAATCAAAAGAACCAACGGTGTTTAGTTATGATGATGGTCGCCATGCATCGGGTCTCTATCAGTTTGCTCCTCCCTTGGAAGCTTCTGATTTAACCTATGCAGTTGATCAATTGGTCGACAGTGGCGTGGACACTCTTCTTTACTCGGCAGGTCTGGAAGGTGGTGCGGTGCAATACGGTAGTCAGGTTGCGCAAAAGTGGGGTGACAATGTAGATGTTTGGGTTCACCCTATTTTCTATCGGGCTTCACGTAATCTTAAGCAACTAATTGCCGATGGAAATGATCCGATGAGGATCCTAGCAGAACGTTGCCACCAGGAAAATATCTGGTTTTTACCTACTTGCCCAGTTTGTATTATTGGTGGAGACCCTGAGGTTGAAAGAGGTTATGGGAGAAAATCTGATTTTGTTTTTGATAATCCGCGATTTTATGTTGGTGAGGATAGTGCCTCCCAGGCAAAATTTTTAGGACGGATGTTCAGTTCGAAACGACTTAATTTTCTTCATCCTGAGGTCCGCAAAGAACGGTTTTTAATCTTTGAGGAATTACTTACTCGTTATGAATCTGATGGTATTGAAGTGGATTTGTCTCTGGACAATGAATTTGGCCCATTTTGTCGTTTTGATGAAGTAGGGGAATTAGCTCCTATCCTGACCCAGTGGATCAGAGAGTTAAAAAAGGTAGCAAAAAAAGCAGAAAAAACACAGGGACGACGTAAACGTCTGTATGTACGAATTCCTTCGGGTCCCTCATCCATGTGGAAAATCCCTGGATTTGAAGTAGAAACCTGGGTTACAGAAAAGCTTGTAGATGGGTTAATTTGT
Organism: uncultured Acidobacteriota bacterium; assembly: GCA_964462735.1. Lineage (GTDB taxonomy): Bacteria > Acidobacteriota > Terriglobia > Versatilivoradales > Versatilivoraceae > JAKUNG01. The sequence continues at coordinate 1,783 of CAYWYX010000201.1, forward strand.
ATTAGTCCCTACAAAAAAGAAACTCCCCAAAATGCTCTCCTTATGCTTGACCAGGATTTAGACTTGTCCGCAGCAGTTAAGCTGACTCGAGGAACAGGTTGCAGGGTGTTAGCAGGTTTTACAACTTTTCTTGGCCGCCAACTAGAACCAAATGCAACACCTCCTATGACTCATGCTGCTGCCGCTCTTTCCTACGACCAAGGTGCTGACGGATTTGGCGTATGTAGTGGAGCCTGGAGCCCGAATGGCTGGCCTTGGACGCCAACAGAATATGCTACCCTGCGCTCGCTTGGACACCCTGAAATTCTAGCTACTGAAGACAAAATGTACAAAGTCAGATCACTGGCTATGGGAAAAAGAGATCCTGAGCCCCTCTTTCCAATCAAGGATCCAATTTTGCCAATTAGTTTGTCTGAGGGGGAGCCGTTGATTTTACCATTGAGGGTTGCTGATGATTTGCCAAAATGGCATGGATTAGGGCGTGTTAAGTCGGTCAGTATCCGAGTGAGGGTTTCAGCTATAGAACCATCTTTAGATAAGATGGAGGTTAGTTTGAATGATTTCACCTTACCCGATTCTATCAGGCAAGAGATAGACGCCCACTTTAGAACACTCAAAAACTTCGCTGTTAGTCCTTATGGGTATATTATGGACTACCATTTGCCACCAGAACATTACCCTAAAAAAGGCAAAAACCATATTGCGATTACACTGACCAGAAAAGACCCTAAACTGAAAGGAACAATTGAGGTGTTTGATGTAGACTGTTCGATTAAATATCGTCTCCACCGTCATTTTGAAGAGTCACCCATTGAATACTAGTAGAGGAATATCTTGTCTGATTGAATAGCAATTTACTGAGTGGAAAAAAAATCGGTATTTGTGCCCTTAGGAGTCCACGGATCGTTGCTGATTTTCTTGAGGAATCCCCTGTTTAATAACTCTCTCTTAATGAATTCAGCAAGTAGCATGTTTCCACCGACGTTGAAGTGATTGTGATCGGTAAATAACTTGTTAATAGTAGAAATATTGCGAAGGTCAACGTTGTTGGAAAAGTCTCTTTGTGGGTCAATAACTAAAGTGTGATTTGTTTCAGAGAAAAGATCTATAACACTGTCTAGTATTTCAATTTGTTCTCTTAACTCCTTATAATCCTTTCGAAAAAGGTTAAATGCTTCAAGCTTGAACTGTTCCCAAAAATCTGTATCTAG
>CAYWYX010000202.1:0-2983 GCA_964462735.1 uncultured Acidobacteriota bacterium
ATGCAATGAAAAACCTGCCGGCTGGTGAAGCTGGTCTTTTCAGTACTCGACATCAGGAATTTTTTGATCGTATTGATGGTCTTTGGATGAGGGTTAAATTTCACCAACCACGTGAAGAACTTAAATATCCAGTGGCAACTCTTGGGTATAACTATCGCTGCAGTATTATTGCTGCAACCATAGCTAGAGGGCAATTGGCTAGACTAGATGAACTAAATGGAACAAGGCGTCAATTGTGTGAACGTCTTTCTACACAACTTGATAGAATTCCAGGTGTAATTCCACCGTACGTGCCTAAAGATAGAACCCATGCCTACCATCTTTATCGAGTTCGTTTTGACCCAAAGTCACTAGGCCTTCAAGTCTCTCCCTCAGAATTTAGGGCTAAGGTAGTAGCAGCTCTTGGTGCAGAGGGTGTTCTCTGTCGCGCTTGGATGAATTGGATTGTTCCCTCTCTGCCTATTTTCACGCAACCAGAAACTTTTGAATCCCAATATCCATGGCAAAGACCTTGGCAGAAAAACTACACTTATAAACCTCAAGATTACCCAGAAGCTATTAAACTTGTGAAGGAAACTTCCTTGGTAATGGAGGCACCCACTGCAGCAAATGAGAAAATTATTGATTATATCGCCAATGGTTTTCGGAAAGTGTTTTCTCAGCTAGATGTAGTAATGAACCTAGATTTACCACCAGAGTTAATGGATGGAGGAACAGCGAACCTCGAAGAAATTCAAAAACTCTTAGGTGTAGCTCAACCAACGTTTTGATTTAAATTACTCTCTAAAATTATGAATACACCTTTGCGAGTTGGAATTCTTGGAACTGGTCGAGCAGGTCAATGCCATGCTATAGCCTATTCACGTCTTCAAGGAGTCAAAATTGCTGGTCTTTGGAATAGGACCCGTGCTAAAGCTAAAAAGCTTGCGGCTTCTCTTAATCAAGATAATCTCAAAATTTACGATAACTGGCGCGATTTGATCCAGGCCAGACAAGTAGATATCGTCAGTATTACTACTGATCCAATCTTCCGTCGAGAACCTTTCTTAGAAGCTTTGGCAAAACAAAAACACATACTCATAGAAAAACCTTTGTCCCTAAATTTGTCCGAAGCTCATGAAATGTCTACTGTAGCTAAAAAAACTAAGACAGTAACAGCAATTAGCTTTAATTGGCGCTATTCTCCTGCTTGTCAGACTATGCGAAGAGCTTTACAGCAACAAGAGATCGGTCAATTATTAAATACTCGCAGTGACTGGAGACTACGTATTAGTTCCCTACGATCTTGGTCTTCAGCCAGTGGATCACTGCGTGAGGCGGGAAGCCATGAGTTTGATCGGATACGTTTTCTCACTGGCTGGAATTTCAAACGCTTAATTTGTCATCTTAGATCTTATGACTCTTCAGAAATAATCAGTCGCAAGAAATATTCAACTGGTTCAGAAACTTATGCCTGGATACTATGTGAACTATCTGATCAAAAATTAGCGGCTTTCAATCTCGGCATTACTCCAGGAGAACCAGAGCGACGAATAATAATTTGTGGGGAGTTAGGTACACTTACTCTAAATAACGACTGGGTTACCATTCAAAAAAGCAAACAAAATAAAAATCCCCTAATACTAGGTAACGAAATTTTTACCCAAATACAAAAAGGCAATAATCTTAATCCTATTCGTCTAAATATCGTGGAGGAAGACAAGCAACCATCTGAATTTTTGTCCGGTCAACACACGTGGAATCGATTAATCGCTGATTTTGTAACTGCGGTTCGCAATAAAGACTACTTGCACGAGATGGTGCCATATCTTCCTAAGATCTCAGATGGGCTTTTCACCCAAGAGATTATCAAAGCTTGTGAGATTTCTCATATTGAACAGAGATGGGTAAAGTTAAGTGAGATTGGATCCCACATAATTTAAGTACTAACGCAACAGAGAACCTGTTGATTCTTTATATTTAGAGAGGATTTGATTTAAAAGATTAGGATCTACATTTCCACCACTAATAACAGTAACACTTTTATTTGCTGCAGGAAGTTCTTTTTGATGATATAAAAAAGCTGCAAAAGGGACAGCGCCACTAGGTTCAACTATTAGATGTGCATCCAGGGCCAAAACACACAAAGCTTTTTGAATCTCATCTTCACTGACAGTTATAATGTCATCAACAAAAGTCTGAATGTGTTTAAAGGGAATATCCCCAATACAAGTAGCTCTCATTCCATCAGCAATTGTAAGACCAGTTCTTTCAAGAGGTAATTCCACAATCTTTCCAGTTCGGAAACTAGTTTGAGCATCATTCGCACAATCTGGTTCGACACCTACAACTTTAATACTGGGTCGCGTTAATTTTAGGGCTGCAGCTATCCCACTGATTAGACCACCCCCACCAATGGGTACAAGTACTAACTCAACATCCGGCAGATCCTGAATAATTTCAAGACCCACCGTACCTTGACCTGCGATAATAGCTTCATCATTGAACGGCGGCACCATTGTCAAACCATGTCTATCTGCCAAGTCTTCAGCCGCGATTCTCCAATCTTCCTCACTTCCCCCATCTACTGTAATCACTTCAGCACCAAGTTCTATAGTTTTAGCCTTTTTAATGGCTGGAGCTTTTTCTGGCATCACAATTACCGCTCTACTTCCAAGAGCACGGGCAGCATAAGCGACACCCTGAGCATGATTACCACTGGAAAAAGCAATCACACCTTTTGCTCTTTCTCTTGGAGAGAGAGATGCAATCTTATTATAGGCACCACGCAACTTGAAAGTACCGATCGGTTGGAAGTTTTCTGGTTTAGGGAAGGTAAGTTTTTTTGTTACAGCATCAGTATATTGAATCAAAGGAGTCTTAACAATTACCCCCGCAATTCTCTTCTGTGCTGCTTGTACATCTTCCAAAGTTACCATTTAAACCTCCTCATATTCTTAATCCAATTTTCAATTACTTGCAAAACAGTAAAAATAGCCATTTC
>CAYWYX010000203.1:0-2952 GCA_964462735.1 uncultured Acidobacteriota bacterium
AACCTTGACAATGTTGCTGAATGACTGGTTTGATGTCTAGATAGTAACTAACCTTTTCAGAGGCGCCCCTTAACTTAAGTGTAGGGGTAGCAAGTACAAAGCCGAGTAAAAAAAATCTAACATATTTTATTAGAGTTGGTTTGTTTCGACTTAAGTTAAAAAATTTAATCATTACCGTAAAAGAAAAAGTAAATTGGCATTCTGAAAGAAACTATAGTTTTTTACATGAAATAGTAGGCTTTACAAATAACACTGTCAACAAACAGTGCTGTCAACATAGCCTTTCTTAATGACATGTAAAAAATAACAACTTTATAATTTACATTATAACAGTGTTTAGATTAGATAAAATTCAAAACCAGCAATTATATTAATAACATTAGCTATAATTATCTTTTTACTTCAATTGTCACTTTCATTTGGATAGATTACATAGGAAAGATTCTAATAATTTTGGAAGAGTCACGTTTTGAATAAAGTAACATTTTTCAATTGGCTGTTAGTTTGTGGATTGATCCTTGTTAATAGTTTTGGTCAGACCCAGAGGACCTGGACTGCTAAAACTGACCAAAGATTTAAAAAAATGAGAACTCTTGAAACTCCGACTCGTTTTGATCAAATTAATAATCAACAGCAGTGGCTATCCAAGGCTCGTTCTCTTCGTCATAATATTCTGAGCAGTTCAGGTTTATGGCCATTCCCAGAAAAAAGTTCTTTACGCCCTAAGGTCTTTGGGAAAATTGACAGGAATGGCTATTCGATAGAAAAAGTATATTTTGAGAGTTATCCTGGATTTTATGTAACTGGAAATCTATACCGACCACTAGGAAAAAAAGGACCTTTTCCAGGAATTCTTTCACCTCATGGACATTGGAATTATGGCCGCCTAGAGAATTCAGAACGTTGTTCAGTTCCAGGTCGTTGTATTAACCTAGCTCTTCAGGGTTACATTGTTTTTTCTTATGACATGATTGGCTATAACGATAGCCGTCAAGTCGAACATCATTTAAGTGACAAACGTATAGAGCTGTGGGGCATTGGATCTCTGTCACTCCAGTTATGGAATAGTATCCGGTCTGTAGACTTCCTGCAGTCCTTACCAGATGTAAATAAAGATCAAATAGGATGTACAGGTGCCTCAGGAGGTGGCACTCAAACTTTCTTGCTGTCTGCCATTGATGATCGAATCAAGGTTGCTGCTCCAGTGAACATGATTTCTCATGACTTTCAAGGTGGCTGTATCTGTGAAAATGCCCCTAATCTGCGTTTAGACACAAATAATATGGAAATTGGAGCGCTCATGGCTCCTCGACCTCTTTTGCTGGTTTCTGCTCAAGGGGATTGGACTTGGCGAACACCTCGAATTGAATTCCCTGCAATTAGCAGGATTTACAGCTTATTAAACGCTAAAGAAAAAATTAAGAATGTCCAGATAGCTGCTATTCATAATTATAATCAAGAGAGTCGCGAAGCAGTATATAGCTGGTTTGACTACTGGTTCTTTAAAAAAAAAGAAACCCTTAGTGTCATGAAAGAACGATCTTTTTCAGTCGAGTCACCCGCTAATTTACTCGTCTTTTTTGGAACTCCTCCCCCCAAATCAGCCAAGACTCAGAATCAGTTAGTGACCTATTTAGTATCCAAGGCCCAAGAACAGCTAACCAACCTCTTTCCTCAAAATAAAAAGAGCCTTGAAAAATTTAAACAGATATTAGGTCCTTTGATGAGTCACTCTCTAGCTGCTAGCTTCCCTATTCAAAGCGAAATTAGACAAACTACTCCTTCTCAAATTTCTCCTAAAAAGAAATTCGAATTCATCATTGGTCGAAAGGGTCGCGGAGATCGTGTTCCTGTAACCATGTGGCTCCCTAAAAATAGTGCGCCCTTATCTGCAACGCTACTTATCCATCCAGAAGGCGGGATCGGTATAAATAGAAAAGCTACTTCTTTACTAAAGTCACTTCTCAAAAAGGGTCACCTCGTGATGGCGATCGATTGCTTTAATACAGGAAAATCTAAAGACATACCCAATAGTAGTAATAGCAAGTTTTTTACTACTTACAACAGAACTCCCACTTCCCTTAGAATCCAAGATATTTTGACAGGCCTTGCATACCTTAAAAATAGAAAAGATGTATCTGTAGTTAATCTGGTCGGACTTGAGGAGGCGGGTCTATGGTGTCTTTTGGCTCGATCTTTGGCCCCAAAACTCAACACTACTGTCGTGGATGTAGCGCAATTCCCTAACCATTCGGATCAAGCCTATTTGAATAAACTGTTTATTCCGCTTATTCGACGGGCAGGTGAGTTTAGAACAGCAGTCACTCTATCACCAACCTCTAGACTTTTAATTCACAACACCGGCAACAAGTTCGACACTTCTTGGATTAAACATCTTTACGAAATTTCTGGTTCAGAATCTGAACTTCAAGTTGAAATGGATCGCCTTTCCCTATCTGATACGGCTTCTTGGATTCAATGAAATATCCCCGACTTCAGGACAAAAAACACTTCATTGATCTGCATTCTGTGTTTGGCAGAATATTTTTAAGAATTTGTCGGAGATCTGTTTAACTATCTCTTTTTATTAGGTAATTGAGGTTCCTTTTTTCAATGCGATATTTGGTAACAGGTGCAACTGGATTCATTGGGAGAAATCTCTGTAAAATTCTAGTTCAGACAGGCCATCAAGTTCTAGCTCTTGCAAGAAATCCAGAAAAAGCAAAGAACGTATTACCTGTAAATACTATAGTTTCTTATGGAGACATCACGAAAAAAACTACTCTCCAAGAACCCATGCAGGGAGTAGATGGAGTATTCCACCTCGCTGCTTGGTACAAGATTGGAAGTAAAGACAAAAAAGAGGCTTACCTAACTAATGTTGAAGGGACTCGGAATGTATTAGAAGTGGCCAAAGCATTGAACATTGCAAAAGTTGTCTATACCAGCACG
>CAYWYX010000204.1:0-2946 GCA_964462735.1 uncultured Acidobacteriota bacterium
GCATTACCCCATTCGTATGGTCCACTGACACGTGAACAATTCTCGTCTTTGGTGTTTACCCCTATAGAGAATACTGGTGTGGATACAGTCTGTTTTAGTTTTGGCAGTGGGAATGTGGCGGAATACCAAAGTAATGTACTGGAATGGCCTGGGCAAGCGGATCGGTTTGAGTTTCCCGAGAGCAAGAGCTGGCATGGAGGTGTTGAAGTTGATCCAAAAGATCAATATCTAAATCCTAAAGGGTTATCTGACGCAGGACATAACCCTCCAAGTTTAATTGTAGAAGAATGTCACAAAAGAGGTTTAGACGCTTTTGTTTCTTTGAGGATGAATGATATCCATGATGGCCAGCATCCTAAGGGTACATTACCAAATCCTGAGCTGCCCTCGTTTAAGAGAATAAATCCGGACTGGTTAGTTGATGATTTGGACTGGTGGTCCGTATTGGATTATTCGCACCCACGAGTTCGGGCTTTAAAGCTTAGGGTAGTAGAAGAGTTTTTTGATCGATGGGATTTTGACGGTATCGAACTAGACTGGCTGCGTCACTCACTCTATTTCCACAGGGGGACGGAAAAAGAAAAAGGGAAATATCTTACAGAGTTCATGCGAGCTGTGCGAAGTAGTCTGCAGAAAAAAGCGACTAAACGAGGTAGACCAATTGAGATTGCTGTCCGCATTCCAGAACGAATAGAATGGTGCCATGCTGGAGGTTTTGAGATTGATCAGTGGTTAAAAGAGGACCTAGTTGATATGTTAATTTTGGGTCAAGGATTGACAGAGCTGCCAACCTTAAATGAGTTTAGAGGTTTGATGAAAGATCGCCAACTGCCTATTTACCCTAGTCTTTATTGTTACGGAAATAGTTATGCAATTAGCCCAGATGAAGTCATTCGGGGTAGTGCTGCTAATTTATGGAATGACGGTGCAGATGGACTTTATACGTTTAACTGGTTTCTTTATGGAAAATGGAGAAAACATCTCCTCCATGAAATTGCTGATCCAAAGCGAATGCAGAGGAAGGATAAACACTACACTTTAGTTCAGCGTTTTGAGGCAAGTCCTAGGCAACCTGGTGCCGATTTTGTTCGTTACAATACTGCTTCAAAAAATGCTCCCGTTCCACTTAATTTGACCGTTGCTGATGGTCCAAGTGTCCTTCACATTCCAGTGGCTGATGATCCGAAAGATAGTCGTCCTAAAAGTGCAGAGTTATGGTTGGCCTTGGATTACTCTCAGCCAGGTGATCGGCTGGCCTTTTCTATGAGTGGAACTCCCTTAACCCCGGCAGAAGTGGATCCTGAATCCAGCTGGGTAACATTAGGCCAGGAAATTAGTCCATTACCTGGAAACGGAATGATTGGATTTCCATCCAATGAACCTTATGACATGCATTTTAAGGGATTACGACTTAAGGTTCCTGTTTCATCTCTGAAAAAAGGGCGAAATGCACTCTCAATCCGCTTGCTTAAAAGGGGTTCAGGATCAGCAAAACCGCTGAAACTTAGAAGGGTTGAATTGATTACCCGGATTTCTTAAGTTGAATTCCTATCGAATAAGAAATCTTTAATAATAAGTATAAAAACTTGTATTTTATTTGTCGATTTAATTGGTCTAAGTTTTTTTGTGTGTTTTGAATGATTTGGGCAAGACAAATTTTTACTCAGTTTATTCTGGATCCTAGAAAGAAACTTTTCGTTGTTTAGTGTTTTGGGAGTTTATTAACTTTTTGTTTCTACCCTTACTGCCCGATATATTTTGAATTCTTTGGCGTTAAGGGATCCATCCTTGTTATCAATCCAAAAGAAAAGGCCTGAGTAGTGCAGCCCCACTCTGGCAAGATATTTCTATGGTAACTAGAAGAAGTATTTTAGGGTCTTTAGCAACAGTATCTTTTGGAAAGTTATTCTCCCAGTCTCCTGTTACCAAAGCAGCATTGGCTCCTCACCAAAAGGTTCGTGTTGGCGCTTTGAATGTTGGTGACTACACTTTTTGGGGAATCTGGGCTGATATTTTGTCTAAGAAAGGCGAGTTTGGTGGCGGACTTTTGGATATGGAAATTAGCCACTGCTGGGATGTAAATCCTCAAAAAGCTCAAACCTTTGCTTCAAAGTATCATTGTGAAGTTGTTGAAAAATACGATGGAATGTTGGGCAAGGTAGATGCAATTGCTTTTGGAGGAATCTATGAAGTTCCATGGCAGCATCTCTTAGCTAGGCCATATGTCGAAGCAGGTGTTCCAACTTATCTTAGTCGTCCTTTCAGTTATCGAATGCGGGACATAGATTTTATTTTGGATCTGGCGGCTAAGCGAAACACTCCTTTAATGGCCACTAGTGTTCAAGAACATTATTATCAGGCTTCTTACCTTCAAAAAAGATTGGATCAGTTGGGCATTATTAAGAGCATTCAAGGGTTTTGTCGTAGCGACGAATATCCTGCCCATTTTCATATTCCATGGTTCATTTTGCGCACAGTTGGCTACGATGTTGACAAGGTATCGTTGATTACTGACAATGCGAGGAAGGCATCCTTTTTGCAGGAAACAATCCTTTTCAAAAAACAGAAAGGACAACCACCTTTTCTAGCTTCCCTTCATGGACTTACTGAAAGTCACTATCTTTATGTGAATATTATTGCTGAAAGAGGCAATCAAATAATTACAGTTGACCGGAGTCCTAATAAGAAAGAAACCCTCTATCATTACTTTGCTCCTCAACTTGTAGATATGCAGAGGACATTTAAAGGAGAAAGTTTTCAGTCTTTCGATATCATTCGCAAAAAGACTCAGATTTTTCTTGCTGGTTACTACTCACATTTAGAAAGAGGGGGTCAGTTGACTGGATTAGATGAAGTTCCACTGGATTGGTCACCTGATCACTTTAAATCAGGATGGATTAATGAAGATATTTTTAAATGAAGTGGAAAAATATTTTTGGATAACAA
>CAYWYX010000205.1:0-1326 GCA_964462735.1 uncultured Acidobacteriota bacterium
GATCCACTCTATAGAGTAGATTAGTCATTGATAAATGTGATTGGAAGAAGATGTCATGTAATTATTACTAACTGGAAAGTGCAGTTGGGATTGGAATAGATAAACAGAGGCTAGAACTTTTTGTAGCTAGAAAATCTTATTACCAGCTTAGTTCATGAAAAACAGCATAGCCCATTAAAATTAACATAGTGAGGGTTGAGGTCCAAAGTGCTGCAGTTATCCATGTTTTGGGTAAGATTTCTTTTGGGAGATGAAAGTATCGAAGATAGAGGGTTGCTAGACCTACAACTGGTAATAACAATGCCTGGCTAACTCCACTTACTTTAACCATAAAAACAGGCTCCTGGTAGTACAGAAAAAGGAGAGTAGGAAGGATTGGTAGCAGAATGGATGAGATACGCATTACTTTGAGTCTTATACGGTAATGGCTTTTGTCATAAAGACCTATCATTCCTGTGAAATCTGCCAGCATGCGGCTTAATCCTGCAATCCCAGAAAAAACTGTTGAGTAAAGGACAGCAAGGGAACCAGTTAGAAAAAGATAGTAGGACCAGTTACCTAAGGTCTCAGTAAACATGTTAGAAAGAGTGCCAATCATATCTAATCCCTGTGGTAATAACCCTAGATTTGAGAGAATACCTGCACCTAGAAAATAGAACGCAATAGTTGCAAATGTGTATATGGACCAAGACACCAAGACGTCAACTCCCATAATTTTAATCCAGCCCTCGGCTCTTTTTGTCCAGTCAAGGGTATTTTCTCGTTTGCCGGCAAACTTGGCATAGCCTTTTTCTATGCACCAGTAGGGATAGGCAATTAACTCAATTGCCCCCACACCAGTTGCTCCAAAAACAGTCACAGCTGTTATTAAGCCGCCTTGGGGGGGAGTGAACTTAAGTCCGTCTATAACACTTTCCCACGAAAAATATTGAGGATTTTGAGAAAGAAGAAAAGCACAAGCAACTGTTAAAAGTGTAAAAATGATTACCATGGATACAGCAAAACGTTCTATAAGAGAGTAATGGCCAATCACTAATAACACCATCGTAATAATAGTTAGCATCCAGAGGGAGGTTTTAAAAGATAGACCGGGTAAAAAAGTACTAATAATTTCAGAGATACCTCCGAGCATCCCCCCAATAGAGAAAAGTCCGACGATGATTACTAAGAGCCACAACCAAATTATCCAAGATACCCGAAATCGAGGTCCAGGAAATCGATCAAATGCTTCTAAGGTTGTTTCACCAGTTCCAATAGCATAACGTCCTAACTCATTTTGAACCACGATTTTAATGGTACAACTCAGTAGGATAAGCCAAAGAAGGG
>CAYWYX010000205.1:1426-2899 GCA_964462735.1 uncultured Acidobacteriota bacterium
TCAGAATTCTTTAAGCAGTTAGGTGCAGCTGACATCAGTCATAGCAACAATACCTATTTGGCCCATGCAGTTGGAGTATATCGTGATCTAACAAGTTGGGGTTGTACTGAGGAGGTGTGCGATGCAGGTATGTTTCACTCAGTTTATGGTACCGAGCTTTTTCAGAAATTCACCCTTCCATTAGAACGTCGTGATGAAGTTCGTGCACTCATTGGAGAACGAGCTGAAAGCCTAGCCTATATTAACTGTGCTTTGGTGAGGACTTCGTTTGATCATAGTGTGGAGCAGAATGCTAACAGTTATTTTATAAAAGATCGGTTTAAAGAACGAGAAGTTGAACTTTCGTTAGATGATTTTAATGATCTTTGTACAATTCACCTCTGTGATTGGTTAGAACAAATCGTTCGAGGAGATAATTGGAATAGGAGAAGGCAAGCATTTAAACTAATGGCGGGCAGATTGGGTGGGATCGCTGAAGAATCCTATAACAGGGTTTATGCTCAGGAACCGGTAAAAAACAATTAGAGAACAATTAACCTCGCACTATACCGTTGGCGGAGAAACCAAGCAGATATCTGAGATGTGGTGATAAATTTCGAACTGTTTCTTCAGGAATACTTTCACGGTAGTCACTGAAAGGTTTTATCCAGGATCTAGAATAATAGCAGAGAACGGCATTACGAGGATAATCCGTGTTGTTTGGTCCAGAGCGGTGCCAGGTATTTGAGAGCCACATTGCAACTGATCCAGCTGGACCTGTTAGAATGACTTCATTTTTTTCTTTCTGCTGTAGAGACCAGACCGGTTTTTTTCTAGATTTGTGACTTCCTTCCACAACTCTTGTTGCACCATTTTCTTCTGTAAAGTCGTCTAACATCCATGCATTTTGTACTGTTAAGGGAAAATCGGGCAACGGTTCATCCAGTTGCCCAAGTGGAACATCTACGTGCCATGCTCCTCCTTCTTCAGTGTGAGGCCCAATACTGGTTGCACCAATGTCTGACAAGACACAATCTCTTCCTAAAAAACTTCTAACGAGATCTAACATATGGGGCTCTTCAATGAGATCCAACGCACTATTAGATTTAGCTGGAAGATTCATAATTCTCTGGGATTGATCATGGTCAAAAAGGAGCGGAAGATGGAAAAACAACTTCATTACTTGGCTTGGTGGTACAGGCCAAGGAGTATTCTTATTGATAGCACGTGTGTGGCGAATTCTTCTCATGATTCGATTCAGCTCATTTTTTGAAACAGAATAGTTTTCCGAAATAAATGCTTCAGTTTCAGAGTCGTTTGGATGGGTTGGGCCATCTTCAGGATCAAATGGGTTTTTTCGTTCTTGAATGAAGAGATTATTTACTTCGTTTTGTAGGGTAGCTAACTGGTTCTTACTTAGAAGATTTTCTACAACGACATATCCTTTTTCGTTGAGATGTTCAATTGCTAACTGAAGGTTCCAAGTCTTCAATG
>CAYWYX010000206.1:0-2883 GCA_964462735.1 uncultured Acidobacteriota bacterium
CGCCGAACATGGCCAGGCGTTTCTCATCACGGTCAGCTCCGGCTACCAGGTCAACTTCAGGACGGTCCCACAAGGCTTCAGCATAGGTGTTGACCAAACCCTCTTTACCGGGATGTTCATGGTAGTGATACTTTTTATGGACATCCAGCCAGTCGGGAGTAGGACGGTTTGTACTCTCAAGATCATATTTAGGAGTTGTGTAGGAACCTACTATGTTTTCATAATCCCGTTTCCCCATATCATATAACACACCCATCCAGCCCAGCCCCAGGACACCGGCACGGTATTTTGCTTTTCCTTTCTTTTTAGGCAAGCCACCAGTGGCCGCGCTTAGGGAAACTGCTCCACCTGAAAGAGTTCCCAAAGCTACGGCAGATTTCATAAAATCTCGTCTGATCATTGCTGTTCTCCTCTTTTGAAAAAATAAACTTTACAAATCAAACTGTGTTCAAATCGTTCATTTCAGATTTGAACGGACTCATTAACGGAACCAGTCATAAGTAAGTCCAAGGCTGCGATCTTTAAGCGGCAGCTCGACCCGTTCCCCTCCTCTGACTGAAGATTGTTTAAGTCCTAACTCCGCTTCAAGGGCCATAAGGACTCTTCGTCCTGAATTTTTTGGTTCATCCATTCTGCCTTCCATGCTGGCAATCAGGTCATCCAAACACCAGACCGTTCGCATAGATCCCCACTGAGGATTAGGCCAGGGGACTTCGGCTCGGCCTTTAATGCCAGAAGGAGTTTCAATGTCCTGCCACAGCCTCCAACCACGCCAAAAACGATTAAAAACCATCTCACCTTTGCTGCCAGAGATTCTTACCATGATCCCTGGGGTCTTGTCATCACGAAGGTGAACAACAGTGCCATCTTTTGCCACAATGATCCCTTGTCCCATAAACTCAGTACTGCCTCTTTCACGGCGGGGCTTGTCACCAGTGCCGCTGACCCAGGCAAGTTCACTGTCGACAAAATAACTCCAGTCCTGGTGTTGAGAGTGATTTACATTGGGAGCATCGATTGAGGTAATTTTTCCAATGGCACCACTGGTGATGAGTTCTTTGGCTTTGGCGAATGAAGGGTGGGAAGTAGTAGTAGCCCCTCCAACCAGGGGAACTCCAGCAGCAGCACAGGCGTTGACCATATCATCAGCTTCTTTTAGGGTAAAAACCATGGGTTTATCAGTAAAGATGCCCTTAATACCCGCTTCTACAGCCTTCACCGTCAGGAATGATCGACCCCTTGTATTCGTAGCGATGGCCAGAATATCCAGCTTTTCTTTACGGTACATTTCCAAAGCATCAGTATACAGGGCCTTGATGCCGTAACGCTCGCCGAACATGGCCAGACGTTTCTCATCACGTTCGGCGCCAGCCACCAAGTCAACTTCAGGACGATCCCACAAGGCTTCAGCATAAGTAGCAACCCGGCCCTCTTTCCCGGGATGGTCATGATAATGAAATTGGTTATGGGGATCCAGCCAGTCGGGGGTAGGACGGTTTCTACTCTCAAGATCATATTTAGGAGTCTTGTAGGAACCCTGAATTTTGTCATAGTCACGTCTTGTCCCGACCGGGAGCATATCAGTCAACACGCCCATCCAGCCCAGGCCCACTATGCCAGCCCGGTATTTTGCTTTTCCTTTTGTTTTAGGCAAGCTAGTGGTTACAGCACCTAGAGAAGCTCCACCTGAAAGAGTTCCTAAAGCTACGGCAGATTTCATAAAATCTCGTCTGATCATTTAAGTTCCCCTTAATTCCAAAAAATATAATAACTAATCAATTGTATAACTCCTTTAGCCAATGCTCTAGGCAAAACGGTTTAGACAAAATTTTTCAGACCAATTGACAATTACCTGGTTGCTTTAGCCTCAATATTTCGATAGACATTTTGACCTTTTTGAAAAAGTTGGATCATTTTTTCTCTTTCCAAGGAATTTCTAAAAATTCCTTGTTTTCTAACCGTTTCGATGAGCTTGTCAATTTCGTTTATAAAAAAAGATGCTGATTTTTTAAAGAAAACTTTTTTGTCCTTCTTGTAACAGTACACAGGACTGCTGTGAGCATAAAGACCGGTATCGTTGGTAATAAGACGATGAGCTTTTCCATGAACTCTCACTGCCAGCCAGCCACTATCCGTAATGCTAAGCTCCTTTGTCATTCGAATGAAACTTCCATCTTTTACAGATTTCTGGCTGCTTACTATTTGACCATTGACAATGAGATCCATACGTTCCATAGGTATATGGGAGTATGCCTCGGCCTTAATTTCTAACACTAATTGTCCAGATTCCCAATGGATTTCTTCTCCGGGTTTCTTACCATTAACCGAAAATTTTAACAAAGGGAAATTTGTTGCAAAACTATAACCCCTGCGATAATTCTTAATCCATTTATCATAAGTAAGTGAAGAACCGACCTGAACATATACTCGACCTGCACCAGGAATTAAGTGATACGGAGTATTAAGAAAAGAGTCTGTGCCTGCAGAGATAGGACATTTAAAACCACAGTTTAATAGGTGGTACCAGTGTTGGGTATTGGTATCTTCGTTCCGTTGACACATGACGTCAATCATGTCCGCAGCACCCAGTGCAATATCAACAGGGTATTGAGAGGGTAAACCGGGATGAACGTAAGTGACCACTGCTCCCTGTTCTTTTGCTCTTTTCCCCATCTCATAGTTGGGAGGAAAATCGTAGGGAAAGGGAGTATTTGGCCATCCAACAAAGGCTGGCTGAACTAGTTTTTTTAAACCAAGATAGCCTACGTGGTTATTGACATTTCCAGCACGCATCTCTTGGTTCCAGTAGAGGATATAGTTCTTTTCTGAGAGATTGTTAGGTCTTCCTTGGAAGTATTGTCGGTCATTAATGTGATGTGAGAC
>CAYWYX010000207.1:0-2875 GCA_964462735.1 uncultured Acidobacteriota bacterium
CTAGATAACCTAACATGTACCGTTTAGAGTTTGCTGGCAACCCAATTTTCTTGCTTTTTACATCTAGTCCTGAAATTTTCCACTTGATGTTTTTGGAGCTAGCTGTCCGGTTTTCAAACTGCAGCAAAACAGGTTGGTTACTTTCTTCAAGGATAATCGGTTTACAGCTCTCAGTAATATCAATGGAGTTATTGCTGATATTTACCTTAAATCTTGGCCAGTTCAAAACTTTAATCGATTCCTTCAAGGCTTGGTGCGTTTTTTCTGACCGTTCGGAAATCCAGTTGTTCCGAGTATTAATATCAAGTTTTACAGTGTAAGTTCCGCGAAGAAGATCGTAGGCGTTCAGGAAATTGAGGACGTTAGTATATGCTATTCCATCTAAGTGAAATTTATTGCCTAGACTTTGATAAACATTCCCGATGGGGGCAGTTAAAATTTCATCCTTGAAAATTTCATAAAAATCACTGAGGTCAGCTGAGATGGGACGATTAATAGTAAGAGAACGGGAATTTATTCCTATGAGATAGGTAAATCCAATGATAATTACTAAAATTAACTGAATCCAAACACGGCCTAGGTTCATTGAAATTGAGAATTAGTCTAAGCTAGTCCTTTTTTTATGTCCACGGTCTAGATACCACTGCTGGACCGAGGCCAGAATCTTCGTTATTTCGATAGTAGTTTTTACCCATCAAATATCTAATCTCTAGTTCAACATCTCGGAGTTGTAAAGGAGGAGTGAGATCGGGATCACGTTGGGTTAAGGTAACCTCAATAGTATTATCCCCCTGTTTAGGCCAAAGGTTTTGGTCTAACCGGTAAATGTACCAGTAGCTATTATTTACCCTGAAACGGGGAGCGTGCATCCTGTAAAGATGATTGATCTTTCTTAACTGTGTTTTGGGTAGTACTTTTCCATTTAGTGAAAAACGTACTCGGTCAATCTCTGTGCTGTCAGTCAATCGAATCCGCAACAATATTTCGTGGATTCTTCCCTGACGATTCCAGTATTGCAGATTATCAGTGATAGGTAACTGGACTTTAACAGGCACATCAATATTTAATATCTGAGGTAGGGGTGTTTTGGGGTTAGGTGGAGTTTGGCGAGATTGATCGGCAGTAGGCACCAAATAAAACTTGTCCTTGGGAGCCATAAGTTTTGGGTATGAAACCTCTCTAAGTTGTTCATAAAAAGAAGCTTGATAGGGCCAGTTGGTTCCTGCAAACCATTGAGATAGTAAGAGTCCATCACTGCCTTGAGCCCAGTAATCAGATGCTAACGCACGAATCATTAGGATAGGTGCCCCCCTTACACGGTCAGAATTGATGACACCGTTGATACTAGCATGAATTCTACATGATGTATCTTTGGCTGCTTCCACCAGTGGTCGGAAATTTGCTAAGTTATCAATTTTTTGATAATAACTTTGGGCATTAATGACATCTACTATCCCTTCATGAATCCATTCCTTAAGA
This sequence comes from uncultured Acidobacteriota bacterium, assembly GCA_964462735.1. Taxonomy (GTDB): domain Bacteria; phylum Acidobacteriota; class Terriglobia; order Versatilivoradales; family Versatilivoraceae; genus JAKUNG01. The sequence goes on from CAYWYX010000207.1 coordinate 1,480, forward strand.
TCCAAACCTAGTGAAAAGGCAGTTTCAATATCTGCAGGCACAAGAACAGCCAGTTCGCGTTCTTTTCCACTCGCTTTAACAGCTTCATAAACTCGTTTAACCCAGGCTGTCATAATTTTCCGCCCAGCCTCTAGTTCTTGAGGGTGAAAGAAATGCATATGACTAAATAACAGTTCAAAACCATCCACTGGATAGTTATTTAGTACTTCCTCAATTATAGAAAAACGTTCATCTCTAACTTCCTTATGTTTGAAATCCAGTTTTCTTAACCCTGCAAAATTACTAGGCAGATCTCCAGAAGACCCAATTTCTAAGTGTTTATTTTCCCAAGTGAACTTAGCTGCACGGAAATCATGTTCCTGTTTTTCCCCTCTTCCTCGGTTTAGAAGAAGGGAGGGATAGATGAGCATGCCGGATCCTTGAGCATGATCACAGACTATACGTAATGGATCCTTTCCTGATTCCAACATCATCTTGGCGTTTTGGTGAGCTCGACGGAAAATGAGATGCCCCCATTTTTTTATAGGGCTTCCCCACAACTCTCCTACTTTTGTCCCATGTAAAACAGTTCTTCCATCTCCCAAACCAAATACTAAAGCATCGACTGGGGTACCAATCAATTCGTCAACAGCAGCCTCAAATTCTTCTTTTTCCATAGGGGGTTCATACATATAAATACCTGGATGTCTGCAATCGTTATAGAACATAATCCTGGGCTTTTTATTAGATCTAACACTACTGGCTTTAGTGGTAACTGGATTAGAAACGGCTGTTGAGGTCAGGCTGGCAGCTAAGGCTGTTTTCATGAAGTTTCGTCTAAACATAGAAAATCTCCTTACAGGTATTCCCATGACAAGGTATTTGTCATTTTATGTCCAAGTCTTAATAAACATTAGCGATGCTATTTTGTTTTTCCAGTGTACACGGGTTGTGGAAGGGCTTTAGGATATCATGGAGATCCACAATTCCAATCTGGTTTTATTTTTTATTTTCCAAAAAAGAATGAGAAAAATCACCGGGAGGGTTATTATATTGTTTGGATTGAATATTTAAATTCTAGTTTGACCGGCAGTCTAACGGAAAGTAGTTCTTGGATTTTGAAAGTTGACTTTTATAAGGAGTATAAACAGATGGAAAATTTAAACAGAAGAGACTTTCTTGCCCACTCGGTAGCAACAGCAGCAATAGCAAGTGGACTTAATCCACAGCAGCTTTCTGCTTTTTCTGGTCAATCTAAATTGAAGGTGGCAATTATTGGATGTGGTCGCTTAGGCCAGCAATATGCAGAGATATACAGGGCATTGGACCAAACTGAGTTAGTGGCCATTGCAGAATGGAATCCAGAGCGGAGAAAAGTTGTGGGTGAACGTTTTGGAGTTAAGGCCCTCTTTAGAGA
>CAYWYX010000208.1:0-2860 GCA_964462735.1 uncultured Acidobacteriota bacterium
AAACTTTAGTTCTAAGGGTCAAAGCTCAAAACCAAAGTGCACTTCAAATTGCTCAGTTTTTACAGGCTCATCCCGCAGTATCTATAGTTAATTATCCCGGACTCAAGAATCACCCTAATTACCAGTTAGCAACCTATTTATTTGATGGTTACGGTGGAATGCTAAGTTTCGAACTCCATAGTGGAATCATAGGAGCTAAAAAACTTCTAGAAAATCTTGTCCTGCCCATTCAGGCACCTAGTCTAGGAGGTGTTGAATCCCTAATAACCAGACCCGCTTTCACAACTCATTGTGGGCTCTCTAAAGAGGACCGACATCGAATTGGTATCTCTGAAGGTCTCATTAGATTTTCTGTTGGTATTGAAGCTACTTCAGATCTGATTCAAGATTTTGAAGATGCTTTGAAGGGGATCTAAATGATTGCATTGGATATGGCAGGACCTCAGGCTTGAAATCTTAGGTACAAATTAATGGTGAAATCAAAACGTTTAAAATCTCGCACTGACCGAGCCATAAACAAAGACAGTTTCATTGAAGAATGGCCTGAGACAGGTCTAATTCTATTTGACAGTCCTTTTGATCCCAAACCACAAATTAAAGTTTCTCAAGGGCGTATCTGTGAACTCGACGGAAAATCAGAAATGGAGTTTGACCTTATCGACCGTTTCATTGCTAATTATACAATTAATGTATCTCAGGCAGAAACATACATGACCTTGAATTCAATGAAATTAGCAAGAATGTTAGTTGATATTGCAGTGCCACGGAAACAAGTTATCAGTATCTTTAGTTCTCTTACTCCAGCAAAGATTGTACAGGTTGTTAACAAACTTAATACGGTAGAAATGATGATGGCACTGCAAAAGCTACGAGCTCGGAAAACTCCTTCTAATCAAGCACATGTAACCAACAAGAAAGAAAATCCAGCTCTATTAGCTGCGGATGCTGCAGAAGCAGTTGAACGTGGTTTTTCAGAATTAGAAACGACTGTTGGTGTTTCTCGCTATGCTCCGTTTAATGCCATTGCTCTCTTAGTCGGTTCACAAACTGGACGAGGTACAGCGCTAACTCAATGTGCGGTTGAAGAAGCTTTGAGTTTGCAATTAGCTTTACAAGGATTAACCACTTATGCCGAAACACTTTCAGTTTATGGAACTGAGAAAGCATTTCGTGATGGAGATGACACACCCTGGTCCAAAGCTTTTTTAGCCTCAGCCTATGCCTCACGGGGAATAAAAGTACGATTTACTTCTGGCACCGGTTCTGAAGCTCTAATGGGACATGCTGAATCCAAGTCCATGCTTTATTTAGAGACTAGATGTTTAATGGCCATTAAAGGAGCTGGATCCCAGGGTGTCCAAAATGGATCTATTAGTTGTATTGCCCTTCCAGAATCTCTTCCTGGTGGTGTTCGCGGGGTTTTAGCTGAAAACTTAATTGCCACTCTGTTTGATTTAGAGCTAGCATCAGGTAATGATGCAATGGCTTCACATTCTTCCATACGAAAATCAGCAAAGTTGATGCTACAGTTTCTTCCTGGAACAGACTACATTTTTTCCGGGTATAGTGTAATGCCTAGAGAAGACAACCTATTTGGAGGAGGTAACTTTGATGCTTCAGATTTTGATGATTATAACGTTCTTCAACGAGACATGCAGGTGGATGGAGGACTCAGACCAGTTAGCTCAACAACTATTTTACAGGTTCGGAAAAAAGCAGCGCATGCTATTCAGGCTGTCTTCCGCCAACTAAAATTACCTCCCATAACTGATTCTGAAGTGGAAGCAGCAATACAAGCTGGAAGTAGTGAGGACATGCCTGACAGAAATGTAGTAGCAGATCTAAATGCTGCAAATCGATTCCTTAAGCATGGAAAGAATGGTCTCGATGTAATTCGAGCTTTGGCTAAAGAAGGTTTCTCTGACATAGCAAAAAAAATTTTAGCTATCCAGAAATTAAGGATGTCAGGAGATCATCTACAAACCTCATCCATGGTCTTGCCGGGTCCTAAAGTCTTGAGTGCTGTTAATGACCCAAATGATTACCAAGGTCCAGGGACAGGTTATAATATTAGTGCTGAACGTTGGAAAGAAATTTCATCTCTGCCACAAGCTGAAAACCCTAGGGGAATAGGCGTTTTGTTTTCCCCAAAATCAGATGATTTCATCAGAGAAATTGGAGAGGCTAAAAATAGTAATGATTTCCAAGAAATTGTTGTTGCAATCGGACCAGCTTTTGGGTGCTCTCTAAATTCTACTATTTTAGGGATTCCTCATCATGATGTACTTCAGGTTTTAATCCATGGCATTCGGATGGAGAAAATGAAGCCACGTATTGTAAAAGTTTATGAAACCTCTGATTGTGGTTTCATTGGTCATATCGGAGCCCAACTTAGCGGTTCTGGAGTTAGCATAGGTCTTCAATCTAAGGGTACAACTGTCATTCATCAGCGTGACCTACAACCCCTTAACAACTTAGAACTATTTCCACAAGCACCAAATCTTGATTTGGATTCCTATAGAATAATTGGAAGGAATGCTGCTAAGTATGCAAAAGGTCAACCAGTGCTACCTGTACCTACCAAAATAGATAATATGGCACGGCTTAAATATATTGTTAATACAACTATTCTTCATCTTCGTGAAACAGAACAGGTAGTCAAAAATCGAAAAGCCCAGGAACTGAAATGGAATTTTTCCAACAAATCTTTTGAAATTACAAAAACTGAAACTATGTAAAAAAGAAAAAGATCTGAGCTATAGTTTAGTCATTTGATTGGATTTTTAAATTCTAATGAACAAGATTATTAATAATTATCCTCTATCTGAAAAAAAATCAGACGTTTTAAAAACTCCAAGTG
>CAYWYX010000209.1:0-2843 GCA_964462735.1 uncultured Acidobacteriota bacterium
CACCACTAGCCTGTCTGTGATCGGAAAGTAAAAGCGATCAGAAATTTGTACAATAACTTGTAGTAGTATTTATTCCCATTCAGACTTCAGTTGAATCCTTGTAATCATTGCTAGGAGCTGGCGGTTGTCATTACTAACACCCAGTTTGGCAGGAGAATATTCGTAATTTCCTGAAAGCTGTAGTCTAGCTTGCCCTTGCCACTCAGACTTCATTTTTATTGGAAACTGAGCTACAAAAGGAAAAGAATTTTCAACTACAAAAGGTTCAGAAACAATTTTTTTTGAATCATCCAAAAGAAAAAGTTGAACTGGATAGCTAAAACTCTTGGGTAGTGAAATCTGTCCTTCAATTTGAATCGTTACTACCGCTTGTTGACTCCTAAGATTTAAACGGTGCCCATCTAGAGCCCAACCGTCAAATTGCAGAGGGTCATAAATAAGTTTTTCAGCCCGACGATATACCTTAACCGTTGAATTTTTTGGAATGCTGTCTTGGTAGAACAACACATAGCCACCTCTTCCCTGCTTAAGCCATGAGTTTACCTGTTGAGCATGCTGATTATTGGGAATATGAGAGGGTCCCTGCCATCCGTCCAAGGTAACAACATAATCTGAGTGTCTGATATAAGAAAAGAGTTCCTCAGGGCTCTTTGCACTGTCTATTCCTGGAATTTTGAATTTGTTCCTCCAACTAGGAAAAGCTCCACTAAGTGAATAGAAGCGCATATTCTCACAAGTATAATAAGGATGAACCATGGTACTTCCTACTACTACTTCAGAATGACCCTGTTTTTTTGCATCGGTCAGAATGTTTGACAGCGTTTCTTTAACTTTCCAATCTTGATTGGCAGGAAAAACTGAGGGGCGCAATAAATAACCAGAAGAATTATTTAGAGACAAAAATAACAGCAATATCAATAATGCAGTACCACCGATCTTTTCCCAATCTAATCGACCAAACTTCATCTTCAAAGAGAACAGATAACTGACAGGAACCAAAAAATAAAGAGGAAGTAATGAGTAATCTACTACATTAACCTTAGAAGGGTAAATCGAAAGTATCCCATATTGTCCAACCAGCAGTACAAAAAATATGTTTGCACGATGACTGACAAGAGTTTTCCCATGCCTTATTCTCCGAATGAACCCTAAAATGCCAACTAGACCTAGAATTCCCCAAATCCATCGAGCTCCAAGACCCTCATAGTGGAATCGGGCTACATTACGAAAATAAAATAAACTGCTATCAAGAGTATCGGTAATTCCTGCTGCTACTTTGGTTACTTCCGATTTTGTTCCTGTCCAGCCCCAATAGTAGTCCAGTATTTTCATCATGTTCGGAAGATAGAACCAACCTGCAACTAATAAAAGAACCGGGACCAAGTAACTTAAATTCCAAAACCTCGGCCATTGAAATCCTTTAGCAAATAACCACTTAAAAAGAATTAAAATGTGTGGAACATAGTAAGGCAATAAAGAAGATTTAATGAGAAGAGAGCATCCTACTATTATTCCATAAAAAATCATCAAACCACGCCTGCGCAGTTGTCGGGTTTGAAGCAAGATCGCCGTTGCAAATAAAAACATTGAAGCAGCAGCAAAGTCGTTCGTGAAATGACGCATACTATAAGAAAGAATACCCGGACTTAGGGAAACAAGTAGAGCGCTGAGCAAGGCAAGATAGTGGCTTAGTTTTGCATATCGGAAGAGAAGATAAGTACTCCAAGCAAAAATAAAAAAGAACAACACATTAACAAGATAAACATTGGTTGGATGCAGTCCAAACAACATGTAGCTAAATGTTCCAAGAGTCACATAGAGAGGGGGGACATGCCATGCACCTGACCGATATTTTTTTAAATACCCTTTCCAACCTTCTTTCTCAAGTAAGTGAAGGTCATCATAACTTTGATTTTGATAAACTAAGGCGTCATAAGAAGGAGAATTAAGAACGTTTCGAGAGATCCACTGGCGACTCATCAAACCCAAGAAGACACTCAATAAAACCAGAAAGACACAGACCCACCTAGCAGTTAAAAATCGTGAAAAGCGTTGGGAGGTACGTTTCATAAGATTTCAATCCAACCTGTTGTTAGTATTAAAGGTCAATGCCAGTGTCGTTTCGCCCAAAAAAGTTTAAAATATCCGAAAATCGTTTTAACAATTTTCATCTTGCTCTTACCAATTCGAAGTGAACCATCCAGCGGCATGGCCACTTCTGAAATAGTAGCTCTTATCGAAATCAACTTACTCAACAGTTCAATCATACCCTCAAACCCCTTAAAATCAATAATTCCAAGACCAAACCGATCCTGTAAACGAATCAGAATTGGGGCAGAATATAAACGAAAAAAAGAGCTCATAGTTAAGATACCACGAATTCCAAGCAATGCTTTAATAAATGAATTAGCTATATTACTAAGAAACATACGCAAGCCAGACGGATGAATAATACCACCTCCATAGGCATACGGACTGGCAAGGACTACGTCAAAGCCTTCTAGTCTTCTTACCATCATTTGTCGTAAAGTCTGAAGGCGGGAAGTATTATCTCCTTCAAGAGTAACAACCCAATCATGTTCCTGAAGAAGCGAATTTAAATAAAAAAAACCGGTTGAAAATGCCGCTCCTGGACCCAAGTTCTTCGAATGACGCAGCACCTTCACTGACAGGTGTTTTTGATGATCTATAATTTTCTGAGATGTATCATCACTGCTTCCATCATCAATAAATATGATCTCACACTGGAGCTGATTTTTTTGACTTTCTCCAAAATCCTCAAGACTACTCAATAATCTCTGAACATTGGGAGCTTCGTTTAACACGGGAATTAAAAAAAATAA
>CAYWYX010000210.1:0-2843 GCA_964462735.1 uncultured Acidobacteriota bacterium
GAGGCAGAAAAAGGACATTCTGAAGAAGAACTTAAGCTATTATTTTCCGAATCAAATTTAGGAATTCCAAGAGATTCTTTGAGTCGACGGGTTCTTTTAAAGGCTTTTAGTTTAAAAAATTTGCAGGCCCGAAACATTATGTTGCCAAGAAATAGAATTGATGCCCTTTTTCTGGAATACTCTTTGGAAGAAAATCTTGAAATAGCAAAAAAACATCGACACACTCGGTTTCCTCTTTGTCGTGAAACGTTAGATCAGGTAATTGGTATGGTTCATATGAAAGACCTCCTTTGGCAGATTCAGTCTCAGAAAACTCCAGTGAGCATAGACTCAATTACCAGGGAAATATTGTTTTTTCCAGAGTCTGCAACTCTAGAAACTATACTGAAAGTCTTTCTTGAAAAAAAATGTCACATTGCAATAATCGTAGATGAATTTGGAGGAAGTCTAGGTCTATTGACCTTAGAGGATATTTTAGAGGAACTGGTTGGAGAAATCCAAGATGAGTTTGATGAGGAGGTGCCACTAGTCAAAAAAATAAGTGAGAATAAATATTTAATCGATGGGTCTACTCCCTTGCACGATCTAGAGGAACTTTTGGGTAGTAGATTTATTGGGGAACATGATGCTACAACTTTGGGAGGGTATCTGATAGAGAAATTAAGAGATATGCCTAAACAAGGTGTCGAATTTGTTTATGATAATTTAAAGTTTTCCATTCTTCAGGTAGAAAAACGAAGAATTAGTCAAGTGCTAATGCATATTGATAAACCTAACCCATAGATAGTTCAGGTTTAACACCATTTATTGGTTTAGTTAATGATTAAGTCAGGTGAAAGTAACCAAGGTGCTGGTGTTAAAAAAGAGGAGAAATGTTCTTGAAGAAAGGACTGAAATGATTGAGATTGAGTTAGAGATTTCAGTACCAAGTCGCCTTCCAGTATAATTTCCAAGAGACTTTTAGTTTTAGGAAATAAAATCATCTCTACATTCTCTTCCTCAGGAATGTCTAGTTCTTTTTTAATTAAATTTAAAGCAGTTGTAATTCCTCCTAATTCATCAATGAGCTTGCGGTCCTTAGCTTGGCTACCCGTATAAATTCGGCCTCTTGCGTGACGTTCTAAAGCATCAAAACTCATATTGCGACCCTCGGCTGCTTTTTGTACAAAAGTATTGTAGATTTGGGTCATCCACTCTTTCACTTGACTTTTCTGTTTAGTAGTCAAAGAAGTAGTAGGGGAAAAAATGTCAGCATTAGCATTTAATTTAATCCGGTCAACAGTGATTCCCAGCCAATGATCAAAAAGACCGCTTATATTTAATTTCTGGAAAATTACTCCAATTGAACCTGTTATAGTGGATGGTTGTGCAACAATTTTTCGAGCAGGTACGGCTATATAATAACCTCCTGATGCTGCAGTTCCTCCCATGCTGACTACAACAGGTTTTCCCTCTTTTTCCATTAAATAAATTTCTCTCCAAATTTTGTCTGAGCCTACAGCTGATCCTCCAGGACTGTTGATTCGAAACAGAAGAGCCTTAATATTTTTATTTTTCCTTATGTTCCTTAGGGTTGAAACCATAGAATCTGGATCCATGTAGGTTGAAAAACTGTCACTGCTTAAGCCACTCAAAATTGGCCCAGTCCCAGCCAGGAGAGCAATTTTAGTTTTAGAAGGCAACAGTTTTTTGTTTTTTAAGTGTCTCAGATATTGAGCAAATCCAATATTTTCATTGTCAATAGGAAGGTTAAGTTGGTCTTTTATTTGATCTTCATATCCTAAGTGAGTAACAAGTTTAGTATTAAGCGCCACAGTGGAACTGAGGATTCCAAAATCCAAAAGTTTTTCTAAGTCGTTATCATTGATTCCTCGTTCTTGAGCTACAGTCTGGATAAAACGTTGTTGCATATCTAGGAGGATACTTTTAAACATTAGACGAACTTTAGAGGTTAAATTTGAACGCGTAAAGTTTTCTGCACTTTTAAATTCCTTAAACTGTAAAATGTCTGGTTCAATTTTGAGCCGATACATCATTTTTTGAAAAAAGGTAAATTCGGCTACCAAACCATTGATTAAAAGTGCTGATTCTGGATTTAGATAAATTTGATCAGATGCAGATGCTAAATAAAGTTCACTTTCATTAACTAGGTCTAGATTTAGATAGGTGTAAATTTTTTTATTCGATTTGCGAAACTCGTTCATAAAATCGCGGAGTTCTTCAATTTCTGCAAAGCCAGTTAGGAGAGGATAGATTTTAAGATAGATAGCTAGGATGCGTTCATCTTTTGCTGCTTCGCGAAAGACCTGACCCATCTCAAGTAAGGAAAGTTTATTTTTCCCGAATAGCATTGCAAAAGGAGATGAGGATGGGAGACTGGGCAATTGACCTCCAACATTGAGTTCTAAAATAGAATTTTGGACAATTTTTGTTTCTGGTGGCAACGTTAATTGATAAATAGTATAGACACCAGCACCAAAACTAATTATTAAAAGGGCAAGAATAATACCAAAGATTTTGATTGCTTTACTTGCCATCAATCCTCCTTCTTTTTATCCATTGATTAAGATCGATCTTTTAAAACCGCTTTAATTTCGAAATTAAAGTTAAAAACCTGAACTGTCAATCTAAATTAACATCAGTAAAACAAACATGAAGAGTCTGAAAGCCAATCTATTTGTAAGAATAGATTGGCTTTTAAAGCTATAATGTTTCGATGCTTTGTTTGCAATGGTTCTACTGAAAAGATATATTTTACCTGTAGGTTTGCAATATCAGAGTATGCGGATTACTAATGAATAGAGAGTATAGACACATATGATGCCAATATTAGAAAGAATTAA
>CAYWYX010000211.1:0-2836 GCA_964462735.1 uncultured Acidobacteriota bacterium
CGTCTGGTAGTAAATCTGCTAAATTGTCAAAATGGCCTTCTCCGCCCGGTTGATTAACCGCATTGGGATTAAAATTTATATCAACGCTTCCATCTTCTTGTTGTTCTACTCTAACATCATCTTCACCAACTTGAGTTATTCCCGTTTCTTTGTGGGCGATGATTTCTTCTTCAGGTGGAATTGTTATTGTTTGCTCTACGTTAGGTAGAACTTTGTCTATATCTGCCATTTATTTTCCTCGAGTTCTCCAATGTTTTAGCTTGTTTTACAGGAACATTCAACCCTTGTGAATTTGGCCCTTTTACAGGTGGAATTTCTTTCCATTTTACATGGGGCATATTTTTAGTTAATGTTTTATTAATCTTTTGCAAACCACCCCCTCTTATTTTTCCAGTCTTGATATTTATCGTAACCTGTTAATCCTAATGACGCCAGAAGTCCATATCCACCTGTTCTACCCAACAGTTTTAAGGCAGGCTTACTCATACCCAGTCTTAAAGCTTTAGCGAGTAATGGCTTGCTCTTCATCCCAGCAGTTGCTAGTCTTGTCATTCCTGGTGCGAATGCTGGTCCCATCCACATCGTTGGATCTTTAGCTATTTCTCCCCAGCCTTCTCCTTGACTTCTTTTTTGTGCAATTCGTAATGGCTCTGTTGCAAGCAGTCCTGCGGGAGTATACATCCCGGAAATATATTTCATTAATGGACCCATGGCAGCACGAGGCATACCCATGCCCGCTCTTTTTAAAGTAGGTAGCCGTCTTGCTTTCCACAAGGCGCGGGTACCAGGGATCGTGGCTGCTGTTGCACCGACTGCTCCTGCTCCTATACCCCAATCAAGAATTTCATTTCTAGGTTTTGGTCGTTCTTGTGCCTCGAGTGTCGCTAAAAGCATTCCTTCTTGTTGATCAGGATCTGTTAAATAAGTTGTTGGATCATCGTTCATGAATTGTCTGACAAGATCGACAGCTGGCTGAGCCAAAGCTCCTGCCGCAACAACGGCTCCATACTTCCCAACTTTAGGTCCCCATTTTCCGAGTGCTCCTAAAAATCCTCTGGCTACATTTTTTATTTTACCTAGAGTACCGCTAACTTCTTCAGGCAGCTGTGCGACTTTCTCCATAGCGCCTGGTTGTTTTAATTTTGTTTCAACACATTGAACAAGACCTTGACCCCCTGCTTGCAGCCGAACTCTTCCGCCTTCATCAAATGTTTTAAATGTTCCGGGACATCCAAAGAATGCTCCTAATTGTTTAAGAGCTGTGGAGTCCTTCAAGGTTCGACTCATAATATCATCTACTGTGCCAAAGCCTTTTAAGTTATATTGACCGCTATACTTATCCCACAGCTTTTCAAGTCCGATGCCCTTTAAATTATTTCTCCAGGCACCAATGACGGATGTTCTATAACTAGGAGATGTAGCTACCTCAGCTCCATAAAATTTACCGTCTGCATAAAATCTTTGATTCATTTTTTTAAACTCACCAGATAAATGTTCTAGTAGCTCAGGGTTATTTTTATTAGCTTGCGCCACACGCGTAGCATTTTCTTTTAAAGAGTTATTATACCATTGACTAGCCATACTTATATTGTGAGACCAATCTGCATCGATACTTCTTAAATTTTTAAATAGAACCTTTAATCTAGCTGGATCCATATATTTGGCAGCATAATCCCGCATGGGTCTATTATGTTCGGTGACTAGTCGCGCACGGTTTAGTATTTCGCTAGTAGAAAGGTTCTTAAGCCCGTCGAGGCCTTGATATTTTATCTTGTTTGAAGCTGGATCTATATAGCCCGTTACTTGTCTTAATAAACCAGGATTATTTGCAACCAATGTTTTTAATGCTTTAGGTTTCAACAATTTCAAGTCAGAGTTAATATTATCTTTAACAAAATTAAATAAAGATCTTAAACCTTGTTGGGTATCTTGATAAATAGGATGATTACGGGAAACCTTAGCGAGTATATTATTATAGACTGCCGAAGGTTCCGACCTTAAATTAGGATACGCTGCTAAAATACTTGCAAATGTTTTACCTTCCTTAATAGCTTTATCAGTGAGTTTCCATCTACCCTTAATTATTCCTGAGCCTTTGGATTTGACGTCTTTTTCCCAAGGAGACTCTTTAAGTCTTTCTATCCCCTCTTTTTTTAAATAATCTTGAAAATCTTTGGCCCTAGTAGCTTTAGAAAATGCTTCGTCCAATACTACCACTCCATTTTTATAATTGTAAAGTTTATCAGTTACCGGCCTTACCAGACTCCTAATATCTTTAAAATTACTTAATGCCTCTAGTTCTGAAATTGTTTTTGTATTTTTGAAAAGTTGAAACTGCTTTCTATTATATTTGATGATGAACTGCCTCTCTGAGCCAGTCATCTTGTTAAATTTTGCTTCCGAAGAAATTTTTAATTTATTTATTTTTTTAAGTGATGGCTTATTAGTTTTAGTATCTAAATACTCCTTCATCGCCTCTTCAAAATCAGGAAATTCTTTTGTTAAGGATGCCCAACTATTTATTTGCACAGCAGAAGTAGCACGCGCGACTCTTTCTGCTGTTGTCAGGGGAGTTCTCCATATACCGTCAAATTTGCCTAATTGTCTTCTAATATTAGCAGTAGCATTTTCATTATTCTTAAGAAGTGGATCGAACCAGCCCGTAAATCCATAATGTCTGGCTCCTTTATTTAGTTCCGTGATGGTATAAGGATTTTTCCAATGTAGTTTTTCCTGGTCTCTAGCGCTTATAGCCATTACACCTCCAGAATCTTAGCTAGACCACCGGATGCACTTTTCTTTCTTCCCCAGGAGCCTCTTAAAGCTGCCATAATAT
>CAYWYX010000212.1:0-2809 GCA_964462735.1 uncultured Acidobacteriota bacterium
CCAACTTGTGGTATTTGTTGCGCTGATTTCAAAATTAATTCCTGGTCAGAAATCTTCCAAAAAAATGGAACACTGACCTTCTTTGACTCACCGCATTCCCAAAAATGACATGCTATAAGTTTTATTAACCGGTTGTAACCAAGACTTTCTGACATTGTTGAACTATTATCCTAAGGGTGAAATCCAATGATAAATTTTTCGAAATCAACAAAGATACGTGGAGTTTTTCTCCTAGTTTTTCTGACTGTATTCTCCTGGAGTCTTTGGAAAAACACAATGCCTGCATCAGATCCGGACCCAGATAGAATCTTTGTATTACAGCAAGACACTGCTGTTGGCCAACTTGCCTTAGAAGTGAAAGAAGCCCATTCAAATCTACACATGCCCGCACGTCTCTACTTTTCCTACTCCGACGATCGGGAGGAATTACCAACCGTCGGTCGCTTTAAAAATTTTCTTGTAACAGCTTCAGGACGAGATCTAAAGACCTTACCTGTTGGGGAATACCAAGTTTTTGTTAGCCGTGGCACCGAGTACACACTCGATCAGCAAAAAGTCAAAATTGAAGAAAATAAAACTGCCTACCTAAATTCTACTCTGGAGCGAATTGTCGATACCTCTGGGTTTGTTTCTGCTGATTTTCATCTTCATTTACAATTCGCAATGCGTGATGGAGCTATAACTACTGCAGCTGAAGGTATCGATTTTTTAACAGCAACTGATCATAATATTTTGAAAGATTATGCCCCTCACATTCGTGCCCTCCGACTAGAACGTTTTATTACATCTGTGGTTGGCTCGGAGATTGACACTGCCTTTGGTCATTTTAATAGTTTTCCACTTAAGCTAGACCGTTGGGGACGAAAAGAATTTAGACACAGCATTCGAACTCCCGGTGAATTTTTGAGAATTGTTCGCCAGGAACCCGGCGAACAGGTTGTACAAGTCAATCATCCAAGACGATGGAAATCAAGTCCTACCAGTGGCTATTTTGATGAGCGAATTAACAAGAAAACTGGGAATTTTGACTACTCTTACTTTGAAACTGGCTTTGACACCGTCGAAATTTTCAATGCAATTACTGACAAAAAAGAGGGAACCTTTGGCCGTAACGAGTTAGTCGAACAAAAATTAAAGGATTGGTACCAGTTACTTAACCGTGGAATCCTCATTGCTGGTGTTGCAAATACCGACGCCCATAGATACCCTGAAGACTCTCTTGGCTACCCCCGAAACTATGTCGTTTCTTCAACTGATAATCCTTGGGAGATCAAGCCTAATAACGTGGTTCAATCTGTCAAAAATAGAGCCGTTACTAGCAGCTTGGGTCCTTATATTCAATTAACTGGAAATGGTTCTCCAGTAGGATCTGTGATTACGGATCTTGACCAATCCGTTTCCTTGCGGATGGAAATTCAATCACCACCTTGGATTCCAGTAGAAAAATTGGAGGTTATTGCTAACGGGAAGCTGATCAAAACTTATTCAATTCCTTCCCCTGAAAAAGATAAAGCATGGAAGTTTAGTACTGAACTGGTCGTTGAATGCACCCAAGACAGCTGGTACCTCGTTATAGCCAGCTCCCAGAAACCCTGGAACAAGCCATTCCAGAACTATCGGTCCTTCTCATTTACTAACCCAGTCTTTGTCGATGTAAATGGTAATGGGTATTTTGATGCCCCTAACGGAGGGTCACCTCAAATAAGTCAGTAACAAAAAATTGGAGGATTTTATCCAATTGGATTAATCTGAATCAACCTATCTTGACATGGGATACTCTAGGGCAAACTGGCTATCGGAATCTATTTCATTTTTCTCTAGGGTCGGAGAAAAAGTACTGATCTGAATTTTGTTTTTCTGCGGTGAAAATTTCATAATTCGTAGCCACCCATCTCCTCCATTTTCCCGTCCTTGGTAGTCAGACAAAAGACTGTGGACCACATTCCCCTTATAGGTGTCCTGCCTCAAAGCTTCACCTAGAACATGTCCACATAGCATCAAGGAAAAATTAGAATTGTCTTTCAAGACATCATAAGTTGCCCGACCTTGAAAACCAAAGGTTCCATCTAGTTTTAACAGGCTATGGCTAACCACTATAGCTCGTCGTTCCTTATATTTTTTAAGAACTGAATCTGCCCAGCCCAAGACATCACTACCCGCATTATATTCAAAAAACAGGACAATAAAATCTAATCCTCCTGCACTAAAAAAATGGTAGAAATTATCATTATCACTACCGTAGTTTTGGCCATACCAGGGTTTATTTTTAAAACGAGAGACTCCAAAGTACCGGTTATATAGCTGGGTTGTCTCAAGGTGAACTCCATCAATAAGCACAGGAAGACCGCGGTAAATATACTTATCGTGGTTTCCAACAGCAATCCCATAGGGAATCGGATTTGACCCTTCTAAATAACTGAAAGCCTTATCAGCATGGATCCACTCCTCTTCCCGATCAGCATGATTAACACAATCTCCCAAGTGAGCAACGTAAACGATGTTGAGCAGATCTCTATTTTCAGCAATCCATTTAGTTTGTGCTTTGAAAATTTCAGGAGTGCCTCCTTTATGGCCAGAAGCATAGTTTTGAGTATCTGGCAATACAACGACAGTAAAGTCTTCTGTGTAAGACAAAGTACAAACAGAAAGAATTAAAATAATAAATAGAGCTCCTATTTTGAGGTAACGACTAATATTAAAATTAGCACTCAAATAGTTTTTAGTCATATTACGATCCTTTCGAGGGCAAGCAATATATTGAACTAGTTTCTTGCAATCTGAAAATCAACTAAAAGACCCCTCTACATCC
>CAYWYX010000213.1:0-2792 GCA_964462735.1 uncultured Acidobacteriota bacterium
AGTGGGATACCGATGAACTAGCAAAAGTGCCTCGTGACGTTCGAGAACTGATGTTAGATCCTAATTCTCGAACATGGAATTTTAAAGGGGGTAATAAACCAGCTAACATGCTTAAAGAAGCAGCTGGTATTAATCCCAGTCGATGGAGTAAATAGAGTTAATCAAAAAATAAAAAGACTTTTTCATAAATATGTAACTCATTTTTTTGAAAGAATATTGTCCTTTTTAATTCTTACGTATGGCTAGTTTACCTGTATAACGAGCCAGAGTTGACTCGATTAGGCAAGCGTGTTACGGTCTCTATTCTTATCCTTTGAAAGAGACTCGATGCCCAATATTTCCGCACCTGATCTTCTGAATTATTCCACTAAAATATTTCAGTTTTGCCAAACTCCAATTGAAGAAGCTAAAATCGTTGCAGATCATTTAGTAACAGCTAATCTTATGGGATTTGATTCTCATGGTGTCATTCGGATTCCTGAATACATTGGATATGTGAAGAAGGGACTCATTCAACCAGGAGCCTCGATTAAAATTAAGAAGGAAATGTCTACTGCGGCTACGATTGATTGTGGATGGAATTTTGGTCAAGTAGGAGCATTACGAGCAATGGAAATCGCAATTGAAAAGGCTGACAGTAATCATATGGCTACAGTCGTTACTACAAATTGTTGTCATGCTGGGCGTATTGGAACTTATACCCAGTTGGCTGCAGAACGAGGGTTTGTAGCCATTGCTTTGGCCAATTCTTTGCATGCAGGTCGCTGGGTCCTTCCTTGGGGAGGTCAGGAAGGACGCCTAGCTACTAATCCCATATCTTTTGCAGTTCCCTGTCCAGGATCAGATCCTATTCTTTCAGATTTTTCAACTGCTGAGACCGCTGAAGGAAAAATTAGGGTTTACCGTAATCGGGGTGAACAGGTTCCTGCTGGTTGGATTGTAGATGCTGAAGGAAAACCTACCTGTGACCCTAAAGATTTTTATGGTCCCCCTCAAGGATCTATCCTTCCTTTTGGCGGCGATCGTGGCTATAGGGGTTATGCTCTATCCCTTTTGGTTGATATTTTAGGGGGTATTTTGGCTGCTTCTACTTCTATGGCTGACAGGGATGGCAATGGTATTTGTTTCATTGTTATTGATATTACAGCTTTTCAGAGTCGTGAACAATTTGGTGTACTAATTGAGGAAATGAAAGGGTTCATTAAATCTTCCCCCCCTGCTGAAGGTTTCAATGAGGTTGTTATGCCAGGGGAACTAGACTTTCGTTTAAAGCAGGAACGACTTAAAAGTGGAATTTCACTAGATCATAACACCTGGGAAGCAATTTGTGATACAGCTAAGGGCTTGGGGATTGAAGATTCCCCCAATTATAGTGTTAACTGAGAATTAGACTGACAAGACGAGGAGAATACTTGAATGGAAAATGCTAATAAACTTAAAGAAAAACTACAACAGGGTCAGTTTTGTTTAGGTATAGGGATTACCTTTAATGACTCGGCAGTGACCGAAGCACTTGGTCATGTTTATGACTTTGCTTGGATTGATACCGAACACAACGGAATGACTCTGGAAAGGGTTGAAGGTCATATTGTTGCTACTCGAGCTGTTGGGGCAACGGCCCTTGTTCGAGTGCCCTGGAATGATCCAGTTCTAATTAAACCGGTATTGGATATTGGTGCAGATGGGGTGATTATTCCAATGATTAAAACTGCTGACGATGCTAGTAAAGCTGTAACGGCCTGTCTCTATCCTCCTGAAGGCATTCGAGGTTATGGTCCTAGACGACCAACAAACTTTGCTCGGGCTGGCGGAGGTGATTATTGCAAAAGGGCTAATCAGAAAATTATCACTGTTGTGCAAATTGAGACTGCTGAAGCAGTGGAAAATTTGGATGAGATTTTAGAAGTTCCAGGATTAACAAGCGTAGTAATTGGCCCTAATGATTTATCAGGATCTCTGGGTCATATGGCTAATCCAAGTCACCCTGAAGTTGTCAAAGTGATTGAATCGGTTATTGCTAGGGTTCGTCGGAGTTCTGTTTTTGTAGGGATTGCAATCGGATCAGATCCGGACCTAGGATCTTACTGGATGGAAAAAGGTGCTCAGTGGCTTCAATTTGGTGTGGACTTTGGTTTGATGGTTGAAAGAGCTGATGTGGTTTGTGGAATAATTAGAGAAAAAGCTGAATCCAGAAAAGAATAATTTTATCCGGTTAATTTTCATCAATCCTCTGTAGAAAGATCTCAAGTTTTGTTTGAGATATGATACAAAGGTGAGTGTTTTTAAGGCATAGTTATGAAGGTGAATTTAACTGGTCAAGTTGCTCTTGTTACTGGAGGTGCAAAAGGAATTGGTCGGTCAATAGCTGAGCTGCTGGTGAGTAATGGTGCGGCTGTAGTAAGTGTAGATATTGACATGGAGACCAATGAACAAACTGCACGAGAATTGTCTGGAACAGATAGAACTTGCATTGCCTTGGCAGGAGATGTATCAGATCGAGATCAGATGGAACAAGTGGTTGATAATGTTTCTAGAAAAATGGGTGGCCTTGATATTCTTGTTAACAATGCTGGTATCAATACTCTAAGTGATCGGTCTCCAATTCACCAGTTTTCAAGTGATGACTGGGAACAAATCCTTAAAATTGATTTGACGGGTGTCTTTGTCACAAGTCAGGTTTCAATTCCAGTCATGTTAAAAAACTCAACTGGACGTATTGTTAATGTTAGTTCAGTAGCTGGTATTGTTCCTTTACGCCTACAGAGTGCTTTTGTAGCTGCTAAAGCTGGAGT
>CAYWYX010000214.1:0-2788 GCA_964462735.1 uncultured Acidobacteriota bacterium
CAAGTCCATCTAGTAGGTAAGGATATCATTCGTTTTCACAGTGTTTATTGGCCCGCTTTTCTGTTGGCTGCTGGTATTGAAATACCGTTTAAAGTCTATGCTCATGGGTGGTGGCTCCAAGATGAAACAAAAATGTCTAAATCTAGGGGTAACGTAGTTGATCCAGTTCAGTTGTTGGATCATTTTGGTGGAGATGCAATTCGCTACTTTGTACTCAGAGAAATTCCTTTTGGTTCTGATGGCAATTTTTCTTACGATGCCTTGATTCAGAGGATTAACAGCGACTTAGCTAATGACTTTGGGAATTTGGTATCACGAACGCTCAAATTAGTTTCGAAGGCTTTTGGTAAGACTTTCCCTGAATTTTCTGACTTAGTTATTGCTGATAAGGAAAGAGAATTGCAAGGTCAAGTAACTTTAACAATTAAGTATTACGAAGAGTACATGAATAAACTTGCCTTCAGCAAGGCTCTAGAAGTTATTTGGAACTTACTGTCCCAAGTTAATAAATATATTACTGACAGCGCTCCTTGGAAAATGATTGATGACGAATCCCAACGCACTCATCTTGCTACAATTTTGTTAACGAGTACTGAAATAATTCGTATTGTTACGGTTCTACTATCACCTATTTTACCAGGTAGTTGTTCTAAGGTATGGAATCAATTGGGTATTCAGGAGAAATTAGATAAGCAAAGAATAGATAAATTGGAATGGGGAAACGTAGTAGGAGGTTGTACCCTAGGAAAAATTGAACCAGTTTTTCCACGTCTGGATAAAAAGTCCATTATCAAAAAACTAGTAGGTCCTCTAGGAGCAAATGATGGAAAGAAAAAAAACACATCTGGTGAAAAAGTTACAATGTCTAAAGATACTCCTCTAGCAAAGGAATCTGGTTCTTCTGATATCGCTAGGATTAAAATTGAGGATTTTACAAAAATAGATCTCAGAGTAGGACAAGTGATTTCAGCTGAAAAAGTTAAGGGGACTGATCGTCTTTTGAAGTTATTAGTGGATTTGGGTACGGAAAGTCGACAAATCATTGCAGGAATTGCTCAATCATATCAGGAGGACGACCTAGTAGGGAAAAAAATTGTAGTTGTTTTTAACCTTCAACCCCGAAAAATGAGAGGCTTAGATTCTAATGGAATGCTATTAGCAGCTTCTATTGGAGAGAATGGAGATCCGGTTTTAGCTACTTTTTCAGAAGAAGTACCTAATGGTGCTCGACTAAAGTAAATATTATGCTCAGTTTCACCAGTTTGAAGTGTATTTGGAATACTGAAGGATTGAAAAATATTAAGAGAATTACTAAATTTAAGATTTTTAAATTTCATGAAGCTATTTCATTTGAGGTCCTTTGGAAACTATATTAGAGTTTTTAACAAGTCTTCATCAACCAGACAAGCTTATTGAATTAATTCAGTCAGGTGGCTATTTAGTTCTGGCTATGATCATTTTTGCTGAAACAGGTTTGTTCATTGGATTTTTTTTGCCAGGAGATTCTCTACTGTTTTTAGCAGGTTTATCAGCTGCACAGGGATTGTTTGAAGTGAATTTTTTAATGGTTCTACTATCTCTAATGGCAATTGTTGGAGATGCTCTGGGGTATTGGATTGGCTATAGAACAGGAATGGTTCTTTATGAAAGGAAAGACACTTTTTGGTTCAAAAAAAAGCATCTCTTTTATGCAAGAAATTTCTATCTTCGCCATGGAGGTAAAGCAATCGTTTTAGCTAGGTTTGTACCATTTGCTCGAACTTTTGCTCCTGTGGTAGCTGGAGTTGCACAAATGCCTTATTCCCGATTCGCTGCTTATAATGTTTTCGGTGGAATATTTTGGGTGATGTCCATGGTACTAGGCGGGTATTACTTAGGACAGATAGTGTGGGTTAGAGAGAACCTTGAAAAGGTAGTATTGCTGATTGTCTTATTATCAATAAGTCCAATTCTATTTGAAGTTGCTCGAAATTGGTTCAGGACTAGGGTTAAGGATTCTGGATAAATCCCTCCATTAGAAAATGTTTATCGATTCCCATGCTCACCTAGATGACCCTAAATTCGAGTCAGATTTCCGGGCGGTTTTAGACCGTGCTAGTAAGGCCAAGGTAGAAAAAGTCCTGGTGATTGGTAATGGTGTGGCATCATCTAAGGTTGATTCAGCGATTTCAATAGCTAAGAAACATCAGTGGTTGGATGTTGCTGCTGGTATTCACCCTCATGATGCTGGAACTGCTACAGGAGATAATTACATTGAATTGACTCGTTTTGCTCAAGAAGAGAAACTAGTTGCCTGGGGAGAAATTGGTTTAGATTTTCATTATAATTATTCTGATCCTGAAGTACAAAAAGAGGTATTTATCCAACAGTTATTGTTGGCAAAAAAATCATCATTACCTGTGATAATCCACACCAGAGAGGCTGAAACTGAAACACTAAAAATCTTGAGTGAACATTATGCTGATTCTAGAAGACAGGGGATCATGCATTGTTATAGTGGGAGTTTGTCAATGGCAGAGTGTTGTCTAGAAATGGGTTTCTATATCTCCTTTTCTGGAATCTTGACTTTTCCGAAAGCCCATGAAATTCGTCGGATTGCTGAAATGGTACCTCTAGATAAGCTGTTGATTGAAACTGATGCGCCCTATCTAGCTCCTGTTCCTTATCGTGGCAAGCGAAACGAACCAGCTTTTTTAGTAGAAATTGCTAAAATTTTAGCCTCTATTAGGAATGTGGATATAGAGACAATTGCGAGATGTACCCGAGAAAATTATTTTAGAGTGATTTG
>CAYWYX010000215.1:0-2775 GCA_964462735.1 uncultured Acidobacteriota bacterium
GTTCAGCTAGTGGTAACAATTCTTTAACTGATTTCTTGGAATAGTCCTGCCCAAAAACACTTCCACATCCACTCAGAAGAAGGACTGCTATCAAGAGGTAGTTCAGAATCCTCATAGTCTTGCCTGTTTTTTTTTGGAAGTTTCCACAATTTTACAACAATCAAAATATTTTTTATATTTTTTTGGGAAGTGCCTGAAATTTTACAAAGAATTGAATCCATGTTATTTTGGAGCTTAGAACGAGAGCAGAAGAATAACTACTAAGTAGTTCATAGAAGTTCACACCTTTTACAAAAATATCAATACATGTTATTTTGAACCTATCCAAACACGAGCAGTACTCTAATCAATACTACTGGTAGCACATTGCCTTTTTGGGAGGGAACCTTAATGGTGAAAAGAGGGATGAGATCATATTCAAAGCCTATGTATAAAGCTGGCCCCAACTGGGGCTCACTCCTTGGGTATTTGATTGTTGTTGTTATTTTTGGTGCTCTTCTAGTTGTTGGTGTCAGTGTCTTGGACTTTCTAAACAATATGTTAAAGTAATACTTGGGGCCCCAAAGGGTGTTTGGTAATTGGCTTAATGTCTAAGCAGTCTTCTTCTTTTCACTGAAGACTGGTGGTTGAGCATCCTCATGGAATTGGACCTCTCGCCCCTGAAGTTAGTAACGAATCTGAGGATGGACGAGCACCTAATCGACGTGTGGAAATTATTATCCGTTAGCTTACCTGTAAAGACCGTTTGTATAACATATTAGATATATACGAGGAGTATAGGAGGAGGGAGGTAACATGAGACCGAAAGAAATAGTTTTGGGAGGCTATAAGTCTTTTGCTGAGGGCGATATGGAAAGTCTTGGTAAGATTTATCATGAGGATGCAGTGATCAAGGTTAATGGAGCCCATGAACTATCAGGTGAATATAATGGATTTGATGATTTTCTGACTAATTTCTTGGTACAAATACCAACCAAATTTCCAAACTTTGATTTGCAGATTTTAACTGTAACAGCTGAGGATGATCGAGTTCATGTCCATGTGCGCTATGCAGCAGACAATCTAGATATGCAGTCAGTGCATATGTTTGTGGTGAAAGATGGCTTGCAAACAGAATTTCATATATTTGATGATTCACAGAAAATTGCAATGGCACTGAATAACTAATAATAGTCAAACTATCGACGAGTGATATAGAAAAGGAAAACAAAAAGGAAATTTATCGAACCTATTCCAAAATTTTTTATGACTCTTTCTTTTTAGGTATAAATTCATTTGCAAGCTTTTGGGCTTCTTGAATTTGGAAACGATCCATTTGTTTGACGAGCTCATCTCTTGTTTTGATAGCTATTTTTAGTCCCTGATTATTAGCTAAGGTTAGCCACATATAGGCTAGTGTGTAGTCCTGCGGAATACCAAATTCCCCTCTATAATATAGGCCCCCTAAGAGGAATTGTGCTTCGGAAAATCCCTGCTCAGCAGATCGTTTATACCACTTGAAAGCTTCTTGGTAGGATCTAGAAACACCAAAGCCAATACGATACTTGCTCCCTAAATTAAATTGGGCTTCTGCATCTCCATTTTCTGCTAATGGAAGCAGCTTCTCAGCTGACAACTTGCGATAATCGGGTGGATTTCCACATCCGCCAAGAATCATTGCTGCCAGTAGTAGATATGTATTGAGCCTCATGGTGAGTTTTTAAAAACCCGAAAAAGATTTTAAAAAGAAGTTCTAAAATTCTTAAAAAAATTGATTACCCAATGCTATTTAGAGTTTCTAGCACGAAATATACCTTTTATTTTTTAAGGAATATTAACCAGATAAGGAATGCTTTTCCAATTAGAGTCACAATTATCAAAGATAGAAGTTCCATAGATAGACCTCATGCCTAACAATATTGTTAGAGAAGTTTTATTTATTTTACTGGAATTTTAGATTCTGTAGAGTGATTTTTTGAATTTTCTTTCGATGGTTATAAAATGGAAGAATCGTTCCTATTCCTATCAATTAAGATGCAGTGATACAATATCGTAACCGTTCTCTAAATTTGCAGGAGAAAGATCTCTTTGTTGCTGATAAAAAGCTTAATAGGGTTGCTTATCCAGATAGTTGTTATGGGAGCTATTTTGCTGTTTCCAGCTGACACTTGGCTGTGGTCAGAGGGAATCATATTATTAGTTGTGTGGGCTATTCTGGGTTTATCTACAACCATTTATTTGTCAATCTTCTATCCTAAGAGTCTTGAGGCTCGAATGATATTTCCAATAGGTAAGAGACAACTTGTTTCAGACCGGTTCGCTACTATATTCATTATTATAGTGGTATATTTTTGGTTAACATTTATTCCTATGGATGTTTTTAAGTTTAAATTGCTTCCCGCTCCAATAATACAGTTACAAGTTTTGGGATTGTTTCTAGTGATAGTTGGATATGTTTTAACGATTATTGCTATCATTCAGAATGAGTTTGCAACACCAAGCGTGATAAATCAGTCTGATCGAGGGCAGGAATTAAGAGATATAGGGCTTTACGGAAAAATACGACATCCATTTTATCTGGGGTTTTTAGTCTGTTTTGGTGGACTCCCTCTTTGGTTGAGAAGTTATGCTGGTTTGATTGGTTTGTCCGTAATACTAATAGGTCTTGTTGGAAGAATCTTTGTTGAAGAAAAAATATTAAGAAAGACGTTACCTGGTTATTCTGAATACACTGCTAGAGTACCCTATCGATTGGTACCTTTTCTCTGGTAGTTCCATCAGTTTTGAAGGAAAAGA
>CAYWYX010000216.1:0-2721 GCA_964462735.1 uncultured Acidobacteriota bacterium
TATTTTCTTTGAGTCTATCCGGACACCTTCAATAAGAGAGACAGCTTCGTCAATTTTCCCCTGGCCAAGCCGAAATAGGGCTAGATTACTTCTAGCTTCAAGGTTGGAAGGATTTACCTTAACCGCTCGAAGAAAGACTGGTTCCGCAGCACTGGGATTTCCATTTTTCATATGAGCTGACCCTAAATTAATCCAGACTCGGACACTATCAGGATATTTTTGGGCATTGTCCTCCCACAATGAAATCTCATTTTCCCAAGCATGGCTGCGTTGATAGGTCAAAAAAACGCTGATTACTGAAACCAAGACTAGGCCATAGCGGACTAATGAAACTGAAATAATAGGCGAATTTCCAGGGCGTACAGTTATCAATGGTGTTAACAAGGCACAGAAAAAACCAATAGACGGGAGGTATATGCGGTGTTCAAAAGCCATTTCAAGGGGCAGTATTGACGATTCTATCGAAAGTCCTATGAAAAACCAAAATATCCAGAATGAAACAAACGGCATTCGGTAAATAACAAAAACACCTATGCCCAAAAGAATACATAGAAATAAAATTGAGGGTAATGTTGTTGAAGGCGAGAAAATTGAAGTTGAAATTTTGACCTCATGGTGTAAAGCTAAGCGAGATGGTAGAGGGAACAATAACTGAGAGATATACGTAGTAATCACTCTGGGTTGAGTCAATAAACGTTCAGACATAGAAAAATCTCGACTGGAATAATCAGTTTTTATTCTTTGAGGTACCTGCATTTTCCAAAAGAGCATTGAACCCATTAGGATTATGATGCTCAGCCAAATAATAAGAACAAAGGTTTTCTTACCCGATTTTTGCCTACAGAGAAATTCGTATGCCCAAATAATAAGAGGAAAAGCAAGGGCATTTTCCTTGCTGCCAAAAGCAAGTAGGAGACTAGCTAGAGAACCAAATAGAAAAAAATAACTTAGGAATTGGGTTGTAGATTTTTTCCAAAGTAAATAAAAAATGAAAGACAGCAGTGAAAATAAACAGGCTAACAGCGTCATTCTTTGAACAATCAGTGTAACAGCCTGAGTTTGCATGGGATTAAATGCCCATAGTGAGGCAGCAAAAAAGGAAAAAAGATTAAGGTGGCGAACAAGTAAATTGGGGTAAAAAATCTTAGTTACCAGTCGTATCATCCAAAATACAAGCCAGGCATTAATGCAGTGTAGAAAGATGTTAACTGAGTGATAGGGTTTAGGATCTAAATCTGAGAGGAAGTAGTTTAAAGCAAAGGTTAAATAGGAAACGGGTCGTTTTCCTCCAATCTCACTACTAAGGGCTGAGGATATTGTGTTTAACGAAAGATCTTGTACTTGAATCGCCTTATTGTTCAGAATGTTGGGACCATCATCAAAATGCCATCCTGCATTAAAAGCATTAAGGTAAGCAACTACAATTGTTACCAGTAGTAACAGGAGATAGTGCCACGGAAAAGTTGTAGGAGAATTCGACTGCCCTTTAGCTTTTTTTCTTTTGGGTTTGGATTGCATTGGTAAATTACAAAACTTACGTGCAGATCTGCTATTAAACAGAGTCACCTGACTACAGTTTGATAGTTGTTAGATCAGAACAATGATCCTACTTCAAAATCATTGGATTATCGAGATGGCGCTATTTTTTTTTGTTTTTAAATTTCAATAACTATAAAGCCAAGATAATATTTTGTTAACTCAGATCGAGGTTCCTCTTTCTTGGAATAAGTATTCATAGGGAACCCAAAACTAGATTGTACCAGACTCATTCCCAAATGGAATGCTAAGCATGTTATCCCTTTGGAAAGTCGATAACTAAAAAATATAGAAACTGTTTGGAACACTGAAATACAAGCTAGCCTCTTGACAGTGGTAAAAGCATTTTCTTATGATCTCACAAAAATACTGATGGAATTAGATCCAATGAAAAAACGACACATTTTGGCTATGGTTTTCCTTTGTTTAGCAGGAGGACTAGTTTATATCAACACACTACAGCATGAGTTTGTGTGGGATGACAATTTTCAAATTGTACGAAACCCCTATCTAAACCAGGATGAGCCTGTTGCCAGGATCCTCACAACTGATGTTTGGGGGTATACAAAGCCAGGTCAAAAAGGAATTTCAAATTACTATCGCCCCCTGCAAATGTTGTCTTATCGGTGGATTAATACTATCTTTGGATTAAATCCTTTTTATTTTCATTTAGCCAACATATGTTTTCATTCCTTAGTTGTAATTTTATGCTATGCCATCTTCTGGCACTTGACTAAGAATTTTCTGTTGACAACTACAGGGGCCTGTTTGTTCGCATTGCATCCAATACACAGCGAAACCGTTGCATGGATTGCAGCTCTTCCTGAGCTAGGTTGCGCTCTTTTAATGTTTTTTTCGTTTTTGTTCTTTCTCATGACTAAACCAGATCCTTCCTTGGTGATAAATCAGTGGGAAAGTAAAAATGTCAAGGAGACTCCTTTCCTAGAAAACGGTCAGTTCCCCACACAACATCGATTATTCATACTTTGGTGTGGTTCACTTATATCCTTTATGTTTGCATTGCTCTGGAAAGAAATGGCTCTAACCCTTCCCATTTTAGTTGCCGCTTATCAGTTTGTCTTACCCAGAGGATCTAAGAGCTTGATAGCAAGGCTTTGGTTGGCGATTAGGCAGTCACTTCCTTATCTGGGGGTTGTGGGTTTTTACCTATGCTGGCGTTACTAT
>CAYWYX010000217.1:0-2705 GCA_964462735.1 uncultured Acidobacteriota bacterium
TCAGTAGCAAGAGGACTATCAAAACTCATGGGAATTAAACGCCAGATATTTGGTAAAACCATTAAGTTTTTTGTTTCAGGGGGACGCATTAGGTTGTACATGGTTGTTCCATTTTTAAAACGGGTCTTTAAAATGTAAGGAGATTGTTGAGGAGGACGGTTCTGCTTGAGTTTTTCAAGGGCTTCCCGGTCTAGGGTCACACCTAGGCCAGGACGTTCTGAAACACGCAGGAAACCATTAACCGGTTCTAGTTGTTCCTTCACTACATCCGAAGCATATACTTCGGATGTAGTAACAAATGGTAGGCTTGCAGTCTTGAAAGCTGCCTGCATGTGAGAAACCATAGCCCGGCTAATTCCACCTCCTGCCCATTGCACAGTAAATGGCACATTTGTTGAAGCAAAAAGCCCAGCTCGTCGCATAACTACACCAAGCTTAAGATGCCCAACAATATACCCATCAGCCGATTGTTTTAGTACATCAAAAGTATGCTGCATTCTGCTGCCATGTCGTAAAATTGGCAACCGGATACTTTTCCGTAAATCAATATAGGACTCGATGTCGTTCATCTGCTCCAAAGGATCTTCAAAGCAGCCAGCAATAGGAGAACGAGAAACCCGTTCCACCAAGTCAGGATTGTGGCCGTAATGGCCGAAATGCGTGAGGTCAAAATGGAGTTTAAATCCTCGTGGGGCTACACGTTCCATGGCTTCCAGCTGATCAAAAACATTTTCAAAAGGAGAAAGATGATACTTCATCCAGGTGTAACCCATGGATGAGTATTTTTCAACTACTTGGGCCATAGCATCAGGCTGGGTTGACACCGTCCAGGAACTGATGGGAACCCAGCGGCGGTATCTCTGTCCAAAAAGCTTATAGACTGGTATTCTGGCTGCCTTGCCCATCAGATCGTACATTGCCTTGGCCATGGGCTTCGATAATTCATCTCCGACCCAGTCGAAGGGACTGGTTCCAATATACTTGTCTAAGACATCCTGAGGTTCATCTCGACCTTCGCCTAGCCCGTAAAAACCTTTGTTTGTATGTGCAACATAAATAGTTCGTGGCCTGGGTCCGTAAAAATGATTGAGCTGATGCTGTTGCCAAGGAACATAATTGGGATGAATTTCATGTTTTTCCACATCAGTAACTATGAGGGGCCCATTGACAGAGTCAGAGGTTTTCTTAGCAGCGAATGCCGCTCTCCAAGGTCTTAGTACAGCAGTTGAACCAATTAAACTTGCTATCCCTGTTGTTAGAAACTGGCGGCGATTTTGCCCTTTGTTTTCCATGTTTTTAATCCAGATTAATCCTGATTGGGAATGAATATAAATTCATCTCGCCTTAAATAAGATAATTACTAAGAAGAGTTAATTACTATTCTACTAGAATCACTGAATAGTGTTTAGTAGAAACATCGTTATTCAAATCGTTCTATGATTATATCCTTAAAAATACGGAAAATAATTGGTTTTCCGCACTAAATTATCTTAATTTAGCTCAGATGTAATGCTTGGACCATTAGCCCTGACATAATTTTTCAAATCTTCAGGTCAACAGAAGTAGTTCTGATATGCTATGCTCAAATGATTAAAGAATACTTTCACCCCATCTTTCACTAACTGCATCAGTATTTCACGTAATGGAGGGTAACCACAAATGCAAATTGACCGCATTGAGGTTAGAGTAATTGGACCTCAAGTTCAACGCTTTACCTGGTCCCACGATTTGCCAGAACAATATACGACAAATACCATTGTTCGCATTTTTACTGATGAAGGAATCGAGGGCTTTGCTGGCGTTTCTAACTATACTTCTTATAGTTATGATAAATATACAGCGGAGACACTCAAACATATGATTCCAGCCCTTATTGGTAAGAATCCCTTGCAGCGTGAAACTTTATGGAAAAGCCTATTTTCGAGGGTGTTTCCACTGTCACCGGGAGCCTTAGCAGTTGTGGATACAGCCCTTTGGGATCTTTTAGGTAAGATATCTAATCTGCCAATCTATCAACTTTTGGGTGGGGCACGAGACTATATCCCTTCCTATGCAAGCACCCCACTTTTCAAAGATGTTCCAGCTTATCTAGACTTTGTTGATGAAATGCTGGATCAAGGATTTAAAGCGATAAAGTTTCATTGTTGGTGCATACCAGAAAAAGATTTGGAACTTGCTTATGCAGCTCGTAAGAAATATTCCGGTTCTAAAGTTGCTTTCATGTTAGATGTAGAGAATAACTATGATTGGCAAAGTGCTTTGAAAGTAGCACGAGAACTAGAAGATCTTCAATTCACCTGGTTTGAAGCGCCACTGATGGATTATGACCTTCAAGGGTATCAAAAGTTGACTAGTTCTGTTGACATTCCTATCCTGCCCTCGGGGAACTGGATTCAGGATTTACCATCATTCAAAAGAGCTTTGGACCTGTCTGCCTGGACTGCTGCCCGCACTGATATAACAGTTTGTGGTGGTTTAACGCCCACTCGTAAGGCTCTTGCATTGGTTGATGCGGCAGGAATGAAATGCGAGATAATGTCCTGGGGAAACACATTGGTTTCGGCAGCTAATCTACATCTGATGCTGGGTTTAAATCATTCGACCTATTTTGAACAGGCTGTGCCTTATGAGCCTTACGAGTATGGGATGAAAGATGTGATTCGGACTCAGTCAGATGGAATGGTCCGTGCACCAAAAGGACCAGG
>CAYWYX010000218.1:0-2685 GCA_964462735.1 uncultured Acidobacteriota bacterium
TAAACTAATCCAATAATATGTCGATCCTAAAATGCTAAAGTATTTTTCCATAAAATTCATTAACGTAACTCAGGTTGTAGGGTAAGAATATACTTTCTTAGATCTCTATGAGATAAGTATTTCAGAAAATTATTAATTGGTAGCCTAGTATTTTTCCTTAATACAATTCGTTATGCTTGACACTATTAATCTCATTGGTAGAATTTTCATTACTTTCAGGCCATTTTCCTCTAAGTTATCGTTACTTGCAAAGATTTAATATAAGGCGTTCTTCTAACTATCCTAAAGTGAGGTGAATACAAATGAATTCTATTAATAATGTTGAAAGATTAAGAAAGCGATTAGAAAATCAAGAAATTTGTGTTGGAACCTCCATTTCTCTTACTGACCCAATCCTTAGTGAATTAGCTGCTGAAGCTGGAAATGACTTTGTCTGGATCGAAATGGAACACTCTTATCTTGATCTCCGCACTCTGTCTAGTCATCTGATAGCCCTGCGAGGCACTCAAGCTGCTCCAATCGTGCGTGTTGCTTGGAATGATCCTGTATTAATCAAGCCTATTCTGGACCTAGCACCTGCTGGAATTGTTGTACCAATGGTATGCTCAGGGAAAGAAGCTGCCAAAGCCGTTAAAGCCTGTCGTTACCCTCCCCAAGGTATTAGGGGATTTGGACCAATTAGGAATATGTATGGAATTGATTCTACAGACGAATATCTTTCGATAGCTTCACAACAGATTATGGTATTTGTTCAAGTTGAACATATAGATGCTGTAAATAACCTTGATGAAATTCTAGAAACACCAGGTTTAGACGGAATTGTGTTAGGCCGAAATGATCTTTCTGGTTCCATGGGAAAGCTAGGCCAACACAATGATCCAGAGGTATTAGAAGCAATTGACACAGTTTTCTCCAAGGTTTGTCAAACAGATCTCTTTCTGGGTGTTTCAATTGGCTACAATGCTGAGACAGTCAAGGAATGGTACGATAAGGGGGTCCAGTGGTTTGCCTTGGGAGACGATGTGGTTCACTTTTATGAAGGAGCCAAGTTAGTCGCAGATTCTGTGCATTCATTAGAAAAGGCTAAATAAGTGTATATTTGTTTGATTTAATGAAATTAATTACTAGTGGATTTAGAGATCTAAAGATCAACCTGCTTGAAGTATACGAGCTTAGATCGTATTTTTCTTTCACCTAATTTATTAATCATCAACCTATCCATATAACAAAATAATAGGTCTTCTGGTGCTCAACGGAATTTTTATTACTATTGTTTTACTTTCTATTCTAATGGCAGCATTTTCCGGTCAGATGGAAATGTTAAGTAAATCCATGCTTGATTCAGCTAAATCAGCAGTTTCTTTAGCCCTAGGACTGATTGGTGTGATGGCATTTTTCTTGGGTATCATGCGGGTTGCTTCCGAAGGAGGTATACTCGAGATAATTACCAGAGCCCTTCACCCTATTCTCCGATTCCTTTTCCCGAGTGTTCCTAATAATCATCCTGCTATGGGTGCAATGATTTTAAATATAGCCTCTAACCTGCTTGGATTAGGAAATGCGGCTACTCCTTTTGGTCTAAAAGCTATGATGGAACTAGATCGTCTAAACACTAATAAAGGAACAGCAACTAATGCAATGATCCTTTTCCTAGCTATTAATACCTCTGGCTTAGCATTGCTACCCACTGGGGTCATAGGGTTAAGAGCTGCTGCGGGTTCTCAAGATGCTGCAGGAATCCTAGCAACCACTTGGTTTGCAAGTGGTTGTGCAACTCTAGCAGGTATCATAGTAGCAATTCTACTATCAAAAAGTCCCTGGTACCGACTAAAAGAAGCGTCTAATGACGATAAAAGTATTTATAAAAAGAATAATGATTCCCTAGAATCAATTAAAAAAGCACCTTCAATTCCAACTGCCACTAATAATACTCTGCTTAGTCCACCACGTTGGGGAAAAATTGGAGTCTCTCTTTTTTACCTAGCTTTATTACTGGCTCTAGGTCAGCAGATCTATCATGAAGCTACTGGCACAAATATTGGCAATATTGTTAGGAATATTATGTCTTTTTGGCTACTCCCAATTCTTGTTTCAGGTTTAATTTTGTTTGGTTGGATGCGTGGGGTAAAGGTTTATGATTCTTTGGTAGAGGGAGCAAAAGAAGGGTTTCAGGTTGCAATAAAAATAATCCCTTTTCTAGTGGCTATTCTAGTTGCAATGGGGATGCTTCGTGCTTCAGGATGTCTAGATTTATTAGCCTATACACTCAGTCCAATTACTACTTTCCTAGGAATGCCTCCTGAAGTCCTCCCTGTGGCACTAGTACGTCCTCTTTCTGGAACTGGTGCTATGGGAGTCATGACTGAAATTATGAATACATATGGTCCAGATTCTTTAATTGGCTATATGGCCTCTACTTTCTATGGAAGCACCGAAACTACATTTTATGTTTTAGCAGTGTACTTTGGATCTATTAACATCACAAAAACACGACATGCACTACCTGCTTGTCTAAGTGCTGATATTATTGGCATTTTAGCAGCAACTTTGATCGTAACGTACTTTTATAACTGACAAAGTACTTACTAGAATTTTCTAAGTACTTTTGGAAACTAAATTAATGAATCGACGCGGGCTTTTATTCATATCATGGGTTTTGGCTGTACTAACCATATATTCTCAGTG
>CAYWYX010000219.1:0-2670 GCA_964462735.1 uncultured Acidobacteriota bacterium
GAGCCAAAAAACTTCTAGAAAATCTTGTCCTGCCCATTCAGGCACCTAGTCTAGGCGGTGTTGAATCTCTAATAACTAGGCCTGCTGCTACAACCCATTGTGGGCTCTCTAAAGAGGATCGACATCGAATTGGTATTTCTGAAGGTCTCATTCGATTTTCCGTTGGGATTGAATCCACTACTGATCTGATTCAAGATTTTGAAGATGCTTTGAAGGGAATCTAAAAAATTGCATTGGATATGGTAAGATCTCAGGCCCTGAAATTTTAGGTACAAGTAAATGGTGAAATCAAAACGCTTAAAATCTCGTGCTGACCGAGCCATAAATAAAGACAGTTTTATTGAAGAATGGCCTGAGACAGGTTTAATTCTATTTAACAGTCCTTTTGACCCCAAACCACAGATTAAAGTTTCTCAGGGGCGTATCTGTGAACTTGATGGAAAATCAGAAATAGAGTTCGACCTTATCGACCGTTTCATTGCGAATTATGCAATCAATGTATCTCAAGCAGAAACTTACATGGCCTTGAATTCAACAACATTAGCAAGAATGTTAGTTGATATTGCAGTGCCACGGAAACAAGTTATCAGTATCTTTAGTTCTCTTACTCCAGCAAAGATTGTACAGGTTGTTAACAAACTTAATACGGTAGAAATGATGATGGCACTGCAAAAGCTACGAGCTCGGAAAACTCCTTCTAATCAAGCACATGTAACCAACAAGAAAGAAAATCCAGCTCTATTAGCTGCGGATGCTGCAGAAGCAGTTGAACGTGGTTTTTCAGAATTAGAAACGACTGTTGGTGTTTCTCGCTATGCTCCGTTTAATGCCATTGCTCTCTTAGTCGGTTCACAAACTGGACGAGGTACAGCGCTAACTCAATGTGCGGTTGAAGAAGCTTTGAGTTTGCAATTAGCTTTACAAGGATTAACCACTTATGCCGAAACACTTTCAGTTTATGGAACTGAGAAAGCATTTCGTGATGGAGATGACACACCCTGGTCCAAAGCTTTTTTAGCCTCAGCCTATGCCTCACGGGGAATAAAAGTACGATTTACTTCTGGCACCGGTTCTGAAGCTCTAATGGGACATGCTGAATCCAAGTCCATGCTTTATTTAGAGACTAGATGTTTAATGGCCATTAAAGGAGCTGGATCCCAGGGTGTCCAAAATGGATCTATTAGTTGTATTGCCCTTCCAGAATCTCTTCCTGGTGGTGTTCGCGGGGTTTTAGCTGAAAACTTAATTGCCACTCTGTTTGATTTGGAGCTAGCATCAGGTAATGATGCAATGGCTTCACATTCTTCCATCCGAAAATCAGCAAAGTTGATGCTACAGTTTCTTCCTGGAACAGACTATATTTTTTCCGGGTATAGTGTAATGCCTAGAGAAGACAACCTATTTGGGGGAGGCAACTTTGATGCTTCAGATTTTGATGACTATAACGTTCTTCAACGAGACATGCAGGTGGATGGAGGACTTAGACCAGTTAGCTCAACGACTATTTTACAGGTTCGGGAAAAAGCAGCGCATGCTATCCAGGCTGTCTTCCGACAACTAAAATTACCTCCTATAACCAATTCCGAAGTGGAAGCAGCAATACAAGCCGGAAGTAGTGAGGACATGCCCGACCGAAATGTAGTTGCAGATCTAGATGCTGCGAATCGCTTCCTTAAGCATGGGAAAAATGGTCTTGATGTAATTCGAGCTTTAGCTCAAGAAGGTTTCTCTGACATAGCAAAAAAGATCTTAGCTATCCAGAAATTAAGAATGTCAGGGGATCATCTACAAACCTCATCCATGGTCTTGCCGGGGCCTAAAGTCCTTAGTGCTGTTAATGACCCGAATGATTACCAAGGTCCAGGAACAGGTTATAAGCTTAACTCTGAACGCTGGAAGGAAATTTCCTCTCTTCCACAAGCTGAAGACCCTAGAGAAATAGGCTTTTTGTCTTCTCCAAAATCAGATAACTTCATCAGAGAAATTGGAGAGGCTAAAAACAGTAAAGACTCCCAAGAAGTTGTTATTGCAATTGGACCAGCTTTTGGGTGTTCTCTAAATTCTACTATTTTAGGGACTCCTCATCATGATGTACTCCAAGTTTTAATCCATGGTATTCGCATGGAGGGAATGAAGCCACGTATTGTAAAAGTTTATGAAACTTCTGATTGTGGTTTCATTGGTCATCTTGGAGCCCAACTTAGTGGTTCTGGAGTTAGCATAGGGCTTCAATCTAAGGGTACAACTGTTATCCATCAGCGTGACCTACAACCTCTTAATAACTTAGAACTATTTCCACAAGCACCAAATCTTGATTTGGACTCCTATAGAATAATCGGGAGGAATGCTGCAAAGTATGCGAAAGGTCAACCAGTACTACCTGTACCTACCAAAATAGATAATATGGCACGGCTTAAATATATTGTTAAAACAACTATTCTTCATCTTCGTGAAACAGAACAGGTGGTTAAAAATCGAAAAGCCCAGGAACTGAAATGGACTTTTTCCAACAAATCGTTTGAAA
Organism: uncultured Acidobacteriota bacterium; assembly: GCA_964462735.1. Taxonomy (GTDB): domain Bacteria; phylum Acidobacteriota; class Terriglobia; order Versatilivoradales; family Versatilivoraceae; genus JAKUNG01. Next base: position 2,525 of record CAYWYX010000219.1, read on the forward strand.
TTAAAAAAACTGAAACTACTAGAAAAGAAAAAAGATCTGATTTATAGCTTAATCATTTGATGCGGGTTTTCAAATTCTAATGAACAAGATCATTAATAATTATCCTCTATCTGAAAAAAAATCAGACGTTTTAAAAACTCCAAGTG
>CAYWYX010000220.1:0-2628 GCA_964462735.1 uncultured Acidobacteriota bacterium
TCCTAGTGCCGATTGGGTTTCAAACTATGAGGAAAAAATCCCAGATATTATTCCGGAATCTTCTTCTAGAATTTCTACTGACAAAATTAATTCCGAACTAATTGCTGCAAAGATTCGCGCTAGAAAGCTACTGGTACAAATGCTAAACAAAAGGGCTCCAGAATTCAGTCGAGTGCTAGCTGTAAAAATAGCTCACCTTACAGCCTATCGTAGGGATCCGATTGTTCAAAAGGCTGTTAGAGAATTAATTAAGTCAGAATCCAATAAAAACATCAAAGAAACAGCGAGGAACATCTTAAAATGGGAACCTACTCTTTGGTTTTCCAATCTTCAAAAAGCCATTGCTTCAGAACCTCTCGCTTCCACCCTTCGGACAGAACAAGGAGAGGTTCACCTGACAGATGAATTCCTAAACAGTTTCCATTTCTTTAGTGACTTTGTAGCTCCTGAGCTTAACCGACCCAAAAAAGGTGATGGAATGGCCTGCATGACCTGCCATGGAGTTCCAGGACGTGTTCCATCAATGGAACTAGAGCGTCCTGATGGGGCGGGTTATTTGTCAGTTTCTAAAATGTTAAAAAATTACCTGATTCTAAAGGCACGAGTAAATTTACGTAAAGTTAAAAAAAGCAAGTTATTAAGAAAACCTCTTAATGTTCAGACTGGAAAGGAAGATGGTCATCAAGGAGGAAGGCGTTATACACCTTCAGACCGTGGATATCAGATAATAAAAAAATGGGGTTCTCATCTACCAACGGTGCAAAAAAGTATTCGTTAACTAAAATCAGGCAAAATAAAGACTCGCCCTAATATGAAACAAACGAAAATTTCAAAAATGGGGAGAAGCATTCATAAAACTGATTTTCCTTGAATTCTTACTTGGAGCAAGATGGGGTTCCTCCAAGTAAGTGTAGCCTTGTAAACCTGATTCATAAAACCTAAGAAAACGACCAGATTCCTCCAGAGTAATATTTTTATTTCGCACTGCTAATTCTACATCTCTTCGCATAGAAGAAAGTAATTCATCTGAACTGTACTGAACATAACTAAGCACATCCCTAACTCGGTCACCCTTTACTACATGATCAATGACAACCTCACCTTCTTCATCTTGACTAATGTGAACTGCATTAGTATCACCTAGCAAATTATGTAGATCTCCCAAAATTTCTTGATAGGCTCCTACCAAAAAAGATGCCAATAAATACGACTGGCCAGTAAAAGAGTGTAATGGTAAAACACCCTTTGCATCGTATAAATCTATGAATCGGTCAATTCTTCCATCAGAATCACAAGTAATATCTGCTAAAGTAGCACGACGCATTGGCTCTTCATTTAACCGATGAATAGGTAAAATAGGGAAAAGATGCCTAATTGCCCAACTATCAGGCATTGACTGGAAAATTGAGTAGTTGCAAAAATAAGTATCAGAGATTAATTCCTCCAAATCACTCAATTCATCAGGTACGTATTCCAGATTTTTAATAATCTCTAGCACTCTTCGACAAATATGCCAATAGAGACTTTCACTAATGCTTCGCTGTTCTAGACTAAGATATCCGAGATTAAATAGATTGAGTGTATCTTCATGAAATTGAACTGCATCATGATAGGACTCCAATAAATTTTTCTTAGAAAGATTATTACTAATCCAATAGAGATCCTCGAGTGGCTTAGGAGAATTATTAGGAGGGGCTTTAGGCACATGCAATCCGTCAAATCCAGAAACTCCCAAAACGCCAAATACCAGCACACTATGGTAAGCAACCACTGCACGTCCTGACTCTGAGATAATCACTGGATGCCTAACTCCTGCTTCATCACAAACCGATTTAATTCTAAAAACAATGTCATTAGCATACTCTTGCAGCGTATAATTTGTAGAAGACTCAGAATTTGACTGGGAACCATCATAATCAATTCCTAGGCCTCCACCCACGTCCAGATATCTCAAGCCTGCTCCAGCTCGGATAAGCTCTACATAAACTCGTGCTGATTCAGTAATTGCCCCCTTTACTTTTTGAATGTCAGTCACTTGACTGCCAAGGTGAAAGTGCAAAAGGTTTAGGCATTTATTCATTTTCCTACTACGGAGATAATTTAAAGCCTCCAAAACCTCCGTAGCTGTTAATCCAAATTTAGATCGATACCCTGCAGATGATTTCCACCGTCCAGCTCCTCCACTAGCAAGTTTAACCCGCACACCAATTTTAGGTCTAACTTCCAGTCTATTTGCATACTCAACAATAAGTTCTAGCTCGGCGAATCTTTCCACCACAGGGATAATATTTTTGCCAATTTTCTGAGCAAGAATAACCATCTCAATAAATTCATCATCCTTAAATCCGTTACATATGATCGGTACATCGTACCCTTGCGTAATAGCAAGCACAGCTAGCAGTTCGGGCTTTGAACCAGCTTCAAGACCAAAATTATATTCATGTCCAAAATCTAGTATCTCTTGAACAACGTGGCGCTGCTGATTAACTTTGATTGGATAGATACAACTGTATTTTCCTCGATATTCAAATTCCTCAATTGCATTTAGGAAGACCTGGTTAATCTCCTTTAAGCGATTCCTCAAAATCTCAGTAAATCGAATAAGGATCGGAAGAGAAATTCCCCTAG
>CAYWYX010000221.1:0-2620 GCA_964462735.1 uncultured Acidobacteriota bacterium
CCTAATACCAGAATAAAGGAAAACAGCGAGAGCATATTAATCGAAACATCAAAGACAGGCATCATCGCAATGGCACCTAAAAATGATATAGGTATCCCTATTGTCACCCAAAAAGCTAACCGCAGTCTCAAAAATAAAGCTAAAACAATGAAAACAAGGAATAGTCCACTCATTGCATTCTTGACTAGCAAATCTACACGACTTTGCAAAATTCTTGCAGCATCTGCCCATGTAGTGATGGAGATTTCATCCGGCAAGCGAGTCTTTGCCTGAGCAACATACTCATGGACAGCTCGAGCTACCTCTAATGCATTTTGGTCACCAACCCTAAAGACCTGAACCATCACTGTACGTTTCCCATCTAGCCACGCAAATTTATCAGAATCTTCAAATTGATCGACCACTTTTGCAACATCAGCTAAATGCAAACGACTACCATCATTTCTTGTAATCAATGGCAGCCGCTCGAACTCAACTCCTCGATAGGCTTGTCCTTTAGTCCGTAAAAGAATCTCACCACTTCTTGTTTTAACAGACCCACCTGGCAAATCGATTGAGGTTCGTCGCACTGCCCTTGCCACATCATCAAAAGTCAAACGGTAACGGCGTAGTGCCTCTTCAGAAACTTCAATTGAGATTTCATACGGTCTTGCATTTCTAAGTTCAACCTGGCTAATTTCAGGCAATAGTGATAATTCATCACGCACCTGTTCCCCTAAACGTTTCAACGTCAGTTCATCTGTTTCCCCCGAAATAGAAACATTAATAACCTGAAAGCGAGTATTGGCTGTCTGAATAACAGGTTTTTCAGTCTCTTCTGGAAATGTTGAGATCGCATCGATTCTAGCTTTTACATCATCCAAAACTTCACGATCATCATAACCCGTCTCAACTTCAAGAATTACTGTCCCTATACCCTCACTAGCTGTTGAACTGATTTTCTTTATACCATCCAATCCCTGCACAGCCTCTTCAACTCGAACACAAACTGCCTCTTCAACCTCTTCGGGAGCTGCGCCCCGGTAACTAACAGAAACACTGATCATACCAATTGAAAACTCTGGAAATACTTCTTTTTTCAAGTTTGGTATAGTCAGCAATCCGACAACAACAATAACCACCATTAATAAATTAGCTACAACTCCATTATGTGCAAACCAAGCGACTAGGCCCTTCACCAATTCCTCCATTTTTTTAAATCAATGACTCACTCTGAATCAGTAGTATCTGTTTTTACTTCTATAACCCTAACCTCCATTCCATTAACTGGTATCTCTAATGTTGATAGACAAACCAGTTCACCCTCCTCTAATCCTGAAAGTACTAGTACCTCATTCTCCTCCAAACGGAGAATCTCAATTTTTCGAAATTGGAGACGACTATCTTCATCAATTATCATAACTTGATCACCGCGTAATACATTTCGAGGTAAAGCTACAATATTCTTAACCCACTTCCCCTGAATTTCCGCCTCAACAAACATACCTACTGCCAAAGGCGGACGATTTTCCTTACTACCTCGGCCATAAGGATCTTTTACCTGAACAATGGCGTGTACCATTCGGGTTTGTGGATCAATTTCTCCCTCAGTTCTAACGATTCGACCTATCCATTTATGGTACTTACCTCCAAACTCAGATTGTAAAATGACTCTGGGTCCTGGTTTAGATGGAGTTTGACCACGATAAGCAAGCGGCAAATTAAGGTAGGCTAATTCGGCATCAGCTATTGGCAAACGTACTTCAGCAAAATCTACTGAATAGAGACTAGCCAAGGAATTTCCGCGAGAAACAAACTGTCCAACATCGACCTGCTCAGATCGAACTCTGCCATCATATGAAGCCCTAACAAATGTTCGTTCTAAATCATACTCAGTTTGTTTAAGGGCTGCTTCAGCTGCTGATACAGATGCTTCTGCGTCAGCAATATGAGGTTTTCGCAGAACTAGAGCAGTTGGAGTTCCCTCACCTAGATTCTCCCATTCCTGCTTTGCCAGTACCGCTTCTTGACGTTCAGCAGCAAGCTTCAGTTTAGCCTGAGCAACTGCCGAACGGGCCCTAATAATTGCTAATTCGTATTCTCTAGGATCAATCTTTAATAAAACTTCTCCAATTGAGAAAAATCCTCCAGTGGCCAAAGCAGATGAAACCCAGATTACCCGACCTGAAACTTCGGAGGTTAACTGTGAGGCCGTCTTAGGTGCAACAGTACCTTCGGCTTTAACCTTGAGCCGTCTACTTTCTGTAGAAACTTTCATTGCCTGTACTACAGGAATAATTACTTTCGGCGGGTTCTGCTCTGGTTCTGACTGAGTGCTATCCATTATAAAATAACCTAAAATTCCAACGGCTAAAACCAAAACAGGAACAACAACCATCAATGTACGTTTCAGAACAATAACCATCAATGAACGTTTCACTCCTTATAACCTCCTAATTCCACTAATGCCACTTTTTCGTTAAATTAATTTTTTAAAAACTACCACCTAAGGCTAGATACAAATTCACACGATTTTCAACTCGAAGGCGGCTTACACTGAGAAGTTGGCTTTCTGAATCCAAAGCTGTTCGTTGAGCTGAAAGTAGAGTAGTGATATCTGTTAGTCCAGAACGATATCGCT
>CAYWYX010000222.1:0-2579 GCA_964462735.1 uncultured Acidobacteriota bacterium
ATGGGATTTATCTTTGGAATTATCAATACCGTAAAGTTCCTATGCTCGCATATGGGCGTCCAGAACCTTCCTCATACAGGTTACTGGAAGATTTGAAATCCGCAGCAGCCTTAAGATTTCAGAATAAAATCTTTGGAGTTGATTACCATCAAAACATTGGTCCTTATGAGACTGCTAGTCATCCAGGACAACTTCCTATAAAACTGGATCCTGGTAATCCAGGTTCTAAAGTGGCTGTTATTATTCCAGTAGGTGATGATGTAATGGCTGCAAAACGTTCAAATAGATTTCATGAAGCTATTTTGGAGTTACAGTTGGAAGGATTACAATCAGATGAACAAATCGAAGCACAGCTTAATGACCATCGGCTTGAGGTGAAGATAATAAAAGCTTTGGGAAAAAATAACAATAATGCTTTGACTAAGATCTTATATACCCTTAGTTCAGCACTGATCAAACAAGGCAATAATCAGTTATATGTTTGGATGGGAAAAAGTAGAAGACAATTTATTACTTCGACTCTTCGCCATGTCTGGCTAAAAGTGGACTATCTTTGAATAGGGTAAAAGGAGAAGCTATTTTTTTGATAATGGGTTGAGGAGATTAGGATTTATTGCCTAAGGATTGGCTTTTGTGCTACATAACTCTTCATAAAAAGCCATGCCCTGCTGGATTGTGGTGAGAATATTTTCTTTCTGTTGTTGGGTGTTAAAATAAGCATCTTCTTGAACCCAACGCTCCAAGGGCTTGAGAAATTCTAATAAGTAGCAACCACTTTGGGACTTTTTAAGTTGGTTTGCTTGGTAACTGACATAAACAGGATTGGTGTGAGCAAAAAGAGGATGGGTCCAAATCGAACGTTCTTCCGGCCAGCCTCCTGAGCAACGGGCAGCAATCCAAAGGCTTTTATCTATGAAATGGTCAATGACTAGGCTTGCTTCCTTGCCACCATTTCTAGATGCAGTGGAGTATACGGGTTGCCCATTTACCACAAGTTCTAAACGTTCAAATGGTCTATGAGAAAAAGCGCTTGCTTTGATCTGTACTACCTTTCCCTTTTTTAAACTCAATTCGTCTCCCGGAGCTAAGCCGTTTACACTAAGGCTAATCATGGGTCCATTAGTAACAAAAGATTGCCCTTTTCTTAGCCCGTTGATCCAAGATTGATAAGTAAAAGGCACAGTTAATTTAACGTAGACTCTTTGATGACCAATTGCTTCCTCCGGTCCAATCCGGTCTGTTCCAGCAGTAGCTGGCAATCGAAAACCACAGTTTAAGAGATGATACCAAAGCTTCAATGCTTCTGGGAGGCGTGTGTGTGTAAGAATGTCTGCAGTGTCAATTGCTCCAAAGACCATATCAATAGGAAACTCCCGTTGCGCAGGACGCAAGTGCGCCCAATTTACTAGACCTTGCTGACGATGCGTTTCTCTCATTACCTCCAAGAGAAGAGGAAAATCTGGTGATCCGGGTTGGCCATGCTTTGGATGACCCTGACCACTGGGATCTAAAAATGAATAGCGTAAGATATTGGGAGTAGGATGTGCTAATCCACCAGTGGAGAGTGGGGTTATCAATTGTTTTAAATTCAGCAGACTGACATGTCCCAGCTGTTGATTGCGGTACTCTTCGTTGTAATACACTAAATGTCTTGAATCTGAAATTGGGTCTACCTTTCCTTTAAAATATTGTTGGGAATAAGTTTTCCCAAGATGGCTAAAGATCAAAACATTACTAACGCGTAAATCCTCTGCCTGCATTTCGAATAACGCACTAGTCGGATTCAACATATGAATGTGGGTATCTCCAGAATACCACCCTTCTTTTTCCATGTTCGCCCATCGTTTCAGTCGAAAGGTTTTCTTAATAGTTTTATTAGGAGGCAGAAACACTTCCTCCTCAAGGGGAGTGTACTCCAGACCTCTTCGAATTGAGATTGCTAGTTTTCCAGAGGGAGCACGGATTCGAAAGTTTCCGTCTACATAGTTCCAGCGAGTGGCGTTTGCCCGTGGGCGAAGAATTAATCCATAGGAAGAATCTACTGGAAAACGATAATTATTCTCTTTATCAATGACCCTAACCCTTCCAAGGGCTGGTGTGCCATCGGAATTCTCTACCAGCTTACCTACTAATACACCTGTTTCATGAACTTTAAGAGAAGCTTTTTTCTGACCATGGTGAATTTTGGACTCGATTTTAATTATTGCTTCCCTTTGGCTTATTTCAGAGACTGCAAGGCTAGAAAGAAAATAGCGGGTCATTGCAGGCTGGATTTCAAAGCTTTTTTTCTTAGGAATGAAATCGGAGGCTGGAAGAGTTATTTTCTGAAGTTGGGATGTAGAATTGTGGATCCTTAGAAGAATTGGTTGAGAAATTTTTTGGTAAAGAACTAATTCTGGGAAATCTTTGAATTCAAATCCTTCTGGTTCTATTTGAATTTGTATTTTTGGCCAGGGTAGCTCTTTGAGCAAAGAAGAAAATGTGTCTCGGGTCACTTTTAGACTTTTTGGGAGAAGCCTATTCTTTTTGGATGCCTCAAAAGAGGATATTTTCTGAGAAATGTCGTAAGCATTTAGTGC
>CAYWYX010000223.1:0-2577 GCA_964462735.1 uncultured Acidobacteriota bacterium
ATGGGATTTATCTTTGGAATTATCAATACCGTAAAGTTCCTATGCTCGCATATGGACGTCCAGAACCCTCCTCCTACAGGTTCCTGGAAGATCTGAAATCCGTAGCAGCCTTAAGATTTCAGAATAAAAATTTTGGAGTTGATTACCATCAAGATATTGGTCCTTATGAAACTGCTAGTTATCCAGGACAACTTCCTATAAAACTGGATATTGGTAATCCAGGGTCTAAAGTGTCTGTTATTATTCCGGTAGGTGATGATGTAATGACTGCAAAACATTTAAATAGATTTCATGAAGCTATTTTGGAGTTACAGTTGGAGGGATTAGAACCGGATGAACAAATCGAAGCCCAGCTTAATGACCATCGGCTTGAGGTTAAGTTAACAAAAGTTTTGGGGAAGAATAACAATGATTCTTTGACTAAGATCTTATATACCCTTAGCTCAACACCGATCAAACAAGGCAATAATCAGTTATATGTTTGGATGGGAAAAAGTAGAAGACAAATTATTACTCCTACTCTTCGCTATGTCTGGTTAAAAGTGAACTATCTTTGAATAGGGCAAAGGAGAAGCTATTTTTTTGATAATAGGTTGAGGAGAATAGCATTTATTGCCTAAGGATGTCTTTTGTACCACATAACTCTTCATAGAAAGCCATGCCCCGTTGGATTGTGGTGAGAACATTTTCTTTCTGCTGTTGGGTGTTAAAATAGGCATATTCCTGCACCCAACGCTCCAAGGGCTTGAGAAATTCTAATAAGTAGCAACCACTTTGGGACTGTTTAAGTTGGTTTCCTTGGTAACTGACATAAACAGGATTGGTGTGAGCAAAAAGGGGATGGGTCCAAATCGAACGTTCTTCCGGCCAGCCTCCTGAGCAACGGGCAGCGATCCAAAGGCTTTTATCTATAAAATGGTCAATGAGTAGGCTTGCTTCCTTGCCACCATTTCTAGATGCAGTGGAGTATACTGGTTGCCCGTTTACCACAAGTTCTAGACGTTCAAATGATCTATGAGAAAAAGCGCTTGCTTTGATCTGTACTACCTTTCCCTTTTTTAAACTCAATTCGTCTCCCGGAGCTAAGCCGTTTACACTAAGGCTAATCATGGGTCCATTAGTAACAAAAGATTGCCCTTTTCTTAGCCCGTTGATCCAAGATTGATAAGTAAAAGGCACAGTTAATTTAACGTAGACTCTTTGATGACCAATTGCTTCCTCCGGTCCAATCCGGTCTGTTCCAGCAGTAGCTGGCAATCGAAAACCACAGTTTAAGAGATGATACCAAAGCTTCAATGCTTCTGGGAGGCGTGTGTGTGTAAGAATGTCTGCAGTGTCAATTGCTCCAAAGACCATATCAATAGGAAACTCCCGTTGCGCAGGACGCAAGTGCGCCCAATTTACTAGACCTTGCTGACGATGCGTTTCTCTCATTACCTCCAAGAGAAGAGGAAAATCTGGTGATCCGGGTTGGCCATGCTTTGGATGACCCTGACCACTGGGATCTAAAAATGAATAGCGTAAGATATTGGGAGTAGGATGTGCTAATCCACCAGTGGAGAGTGGGGTTATCAATTGTTTTAAATTCAGCAGACTGACATGTCCCAGCTGTTGATTGCGGTACTCTTCGTTGTAATACACTAAATGTCTTGAATCTGAAATTGGGTCTACCTTTCCTTTAAAATATTGTTGGGAATAGGTTTTTCCAAGATGGCTAAAGATCAAGACATTACTAACTCGTAAATCCTCTGCCTGCATTTCAAATAAAGCACTGGACGGATTCAACATATGAATATGGGTATCGCCAGAATACCACCCTTCTTTTTCCATATTCGCCCATCGCTTCAGTCGAAAGGTTTTCTTAATAGTTTTATTAGGAAGCACAACCACTTCCTCCTCAAGGGGAGCGTACTCCAGACCTCTTCGAATGGAGATTGCTAGTTTTCCAGAGGGAGCACGGATTCGAAAGTTTCCGTCTACATAGTTCCAGCGAGTGGCATTTGCCCGTGGCCGAAGAATTAATCCGTAGGAAGTATCTGCTGGAGAGCGATAATTATTCTCTTTATCGATGACCCTAACCCTTCCAAGGGTTGGTGCCCCATTTGAATTTTCTACTAGCTTGCCTACTAGTACACCTGTTTCATGAACTTCAAGGGGAGCTCTTTTCTGACCATGGTGAAGTTCAGATTTGATTTTAATTATTGCTTCGCTCTGGCTTATTTCAAAGCCTGCAAGGCTACAAAGAAAATATCGGGTCGTTGCAGCCTGGATTTCAAAGGTTTTTTTCTTAGGAATAAAATCGGAGACTGGAAGGGTTACTTTCTGAAGTCGGGAGGTAGAATTATGGATCCTTAGAAGAATTGGTTGAAAAATTTTTTGATAAAGAACCAATTCTGGGATAACTTTGAATTCAAATCCTTCTGGTTTTAGTTGAATTTTTATTTTTGGCCAGGGTAGCTCTTTCAGCAAAAAGGAAAATGTGTCTCGGGTCAATTTGAGACTTTTTGGGAGAAGCCTATTCCTTTTGGATGCCTCAAAAGAGGATATTTTCTGAGAAATGTCGTAAGCATTTAGTGC
>CAYWYX010000224.1:0-2570 GCA_964462735.1 uncultured Acidobacteriota bacterium
GATCCCCAGGCCTGCAGGGTAAAACTTGCAATGAATAAACCACTTACTATTAGACTGACAACTGTTTTCATTCGTCTCGTCACTTGAGAAAGTTAAAGGAATAATCTGTAGCGGTTTCTAGTTAACCTAATCATCCTTTGTGAAAAAATAAAAGTGGATAGTCTTGATATAAGCCAGAACAAAAAGAATAATGAATATCCAAGCATTTTTTAGGATAAAATCAGGGAAATAGGCCCCGAGGAGTAATCCAAATATTACGCATTGATACTTAAGGATTCCGATCTCATACCACGGCCATTTTTTATTTTTGAATAGATTTATAGGATTCCCTCTTTTAATTTGTCTTGTCAAAGAAAATCACTCTGTTTTTAATACCATTTCTCTAAGATTATATCGTCTTTCAAATTAAGAGGTAAAGCGGCAAGAGTAAAAAATAATTTATCTCTAAGTTTAGTCACTAAATTCGCATTTTCTAGAGGGTTTATTATGGAGATAAATTTATCAAGAAAAACAAAACATAGGATTCTATCCAAAAAGGTTCTGTTTTTTTTTATGGTAGTATATAAATAAATTCGGATTTTTGTTTATTTATTCTAGAAGTGCAATTTATTGGGTATTTCATGTCAGTTTCTGAAAAGAACATAACCTCTAAAGTCGACAAGCAAAAAAAAATTTCTTTGAGGACCCGCTTACTGGTTGCTATTAGCCTTCTAGGTAGTTTAGGTCGAAAGGATTTTAGGGCAGCAAGTGTATATGCCGAAATGCGTTTTGGAAATTATGCTTTTTGGGGTAAATGGACTAGATTTGCACGGTGGACTTTTTCTCAGATGTTTGTTGTTATCCCAAGTGTCACATTAGATTTAATTATTCCTAGAAAAGTTTCTAAAACACCGATGTGGTTAATGGATAGGAACCCTTTGGAGAACTTTCCCTGGAATCAAGAGTCAAGTGCAGCTTTACCTAAAGAAACCGATACAGTTGTAATTGGTGCTGGTTTCACTGGAGCTGCACTAGCTTATCACTGGTCGCGGAGGGCACCTAGTGAACGTAATATAGTTGTTATCGAGTTAGGTGATCCAGCAAGTGGCAGTTCAGGGCGCAATGAAGGTCTGGTTGTTATGGGCAGGTATTTTAAGATGGTTCAAGATTCTGTTTTAAAAGCCTTAATAACACTTCAACCACATTTAACAAGTGCACAACGATTTTCACTGTCGAAACAATTTGCCCATGTTTATTGTCGAGCAGCATATCGCAATGCTAGTTTGATCGAAGAAACAATTAGAGAAGAAGATTTTAATTGTGATTATGTTCGAGCTGGTTGGGTTCAGGGTCAAGATCTGTTGAATCAACAGGCCTTAACTGATTCCGTAAAATTAGCTAAAGAAAGTGGATTTACTGATTGGGTGAGTATTACTCCAGAAGAAGTTTTGGAAAGAACTGGTATGCATGTCGAACACAATGCAGGCTGTTCGCTAGGCGCTGCTTCTTGGCATCCAGCAAAGTGGGTTTGGTGTTTACTGACAGCATCTTTAGCAAAAAAAAATGTTAAATTATTTACAAGAACTGAAGTTTTGGGGGTTAAGAAGCTAGGTAAAAATTACCAAATATCCACTAATAGAGGTTCTTTGCTAGCAAAACATGTTGTCTATGCAACTGAATCTTATTCCCCTAGATTGTGCAAACAATTACACAACGTTATTCTACCTATGCAGCAGCAAGCTGCAAGTGGAGATGGAGGTCCCAAAACTATGAAGCCCCATGTAGGAATCAGTGCCGCATGGTTTTTTGCAGGCCGTTATGGCCATAAAGTACTATTTGGATCAGGCGGTGGTAGGGTTTCCGATAGTGAGGCTGGAAGAAACGAACCTTCCCGATTTATAACCAAGTTTGTGGCTACAGAGATGAAAAAACATTTTGGCTCGTACCACCTTGAGATGAGGAATGAGTGGAGTGGAACAGTGGGCTATACTCTTGACGAATATCCTATTGTGGGGTCAATAGATAATAAAGGACTCTTTATCATTGCAGGAATGGCTGGTTCTGGCAGTGGTGTTTCTTTCAATGGTGGTCGTTGCATTGTTAACAGAATCCTAGGTAAGACTGATGAACCAGATGACTACCCTCCTTCTTATTTTGCTCCAAGTCGTCTTATGAATCCAACCCATCACGAGCGGCCTAAACTTGGAAAACAAGAATTTGGACATACTAAAAATGGCTAGGTATCAAACAAAAGACATAGAGATAGAAGTCTTTTAGGGTTACTGGATGGACTTGGTCATTCATATAATCTTTCCACAGTTAATCTATTGATCAATGCGATAAATTGGTTCTAGCCCACAAGCTACTCGATTTAAATTTTCCACAACCATATTTATTCGATTTTCAAGAGTTCCATCAGTTTGACCTGCAGTGTGTGGAGTTGCTATAACATTGGGTAGAAGTAGTAAAGGAGATTTTGGATCGATTGGTTCTTTACTGAAGACGTCGAGACCTGCACCAGCCAACCTTTTTTCTGTTAGGGCGGTATAGAGAGCGGATTCATCAACCAAGGCCCCTCGTGCGACATTGAT
>CAYWYX010000225.1:0-2559 GCA_964462735.1 uncultured Acidobacteriota bacterium
TGCTAAAGGCTTTTCTTAATCCAGCCTCCTCCAATTACCAAGTCATCTTGATAAAAAACTACCGCTTGTCCAGGTGTAATAGCCCGTTGAGGGTTATTAAAATGAACTAAAACCGATCCCGAATTTTTTGGGAAAATAGTTGCATCAGCAGCTTGATGTCGATTACGTATCTGGGCTTTAACTTGTTTTGGTCTAGTCAAGCTAGGAATTGAAATCCAGTTAATCTTGGTTGCAACCAGTCCTTTACTGAGTAAGTCGTTGTCTTGCCCAATAACTACCTGGTTTTTAATTTTGTCGGTTTCAATTACATAAAGACGTTCACCAGTTGCTATTCCCAAACCTTTTCGTTGGCCCACAGTAAAGTGATGAATTCCAGAGTGTTTGCCTAATACATCACCCTTTTTGTCAACAATCGACCCACCAGTAACTGTGGGTAGTCCCTTTTTATGGCTAGAGGTATCAGGGGTCTTAGAATGTTCTTTAGACTCCCAATGGGATACATACCTTTCCACAAAATTTCCAGTATCTTTGCTAGGAATAAAACAAATCTCCTGACTTTCTGGTTTTTTGGAAACAGGTAAACCATATGTTTCAGCCATTTTTCGTATTTGGCTCTTTGTGAATTCACCCAGAGGAAATTGTATTTTGCTAAGCTGAGATTGGGTCAGATCAAATAAGAAGAATGATTGGTCTTTGGAGTGATCAACTGCGCGAAGTAACTCAAAGCGACCTGTTGTCATATTTTGACGAATACGAGCATAATGACCTGTTGCAAGGTATTGAGCACCAATTTGATTTGCCCGGGTCAAAAGACGATCAAATTTCATAAATGTATTACAGCGGGTACAAGGTATAGGGGTTTCACCTTTAAGATAGCTTTCAACAAATGGAAGTACTACTTCTTTTTCAAATGCTTTTTCAAAATTTACAACATAAAAAGGAATATCAAGAAAATGAGCTACGCGCCGAGCATCATATATATCATCTAAAGAACAACACGTACCAGATTTTTTCGATTCCCAAGATATATCATCGCTTGTTTCACTTCGACTATAGTCCCATAATTGCATTGAAAGTCCTACAACCTCAAATCCTTTTTCATTAAGCAAGGCTGCTGCTGTCGAACTATCTACACCACCACTCATAGCAATGACTATTTTTTTTGACATAAAATTATTTAAAAAGAATGTGAGACAGCAGCTTTAGAGTTGTCCTTATAGAAGATAATTACTACTCCATTACTAGACTTTCCAGACATTTCAACTGCTCCAGCGAAGTTGATTTAACTCATAACTCAATAAAGTTCAAGAGATGAGTGGATATGATCTAATGCCTAAAGGGGATATTTCCCTTTGGCGACCTACTAAAGAAGGTAGTAAATCTAATACATGTGTTAGCTCCTCCCGCGTATTATTCTTAGATAGACTAAATCTTAGACATTCAAATGCTTCTTCGGGTGACAACCCTAGGGCTGTTAGGACATGAGAAGGTTCAATCGATCCGGAAGTGCAAGCTGAACCAGTAGAACAAGCTACACCTGATAGATCAAGATTGATAATTAAACCTTCTGCCTCAGCATTTGAAAAACGAATATTGGTGGTATTAGGTAGTCTCTGAATGTTTATTCCATTAATCTCAGTTTCCGGAATTAATTCTAATAGCCTATCTTCGAACCAGCTTTTTAGTTGGTAGATACTTTGAGACCCTGTATTTATTTCCTTAAGTGCTAATTCAGCTGCGTGGCCCAATCCAACAATTTGTGGAACATTTTCAGTTCCTGCCCGTCGGTTTCTTTCGTGAGATCCTCCAAATATCATGGGACGTAATCGAGTACCTTTTTTAACATAAAGTGCACCAATTCCTTTAGGGCCGTGGAATTTATGTGCACTAAGAGAAACAAGATCTGCTTCAAAGTTAGAGGGGTTGACAAGTAACTTCCCCACTGACTGAATGGCATCTACATGAAAATAGATCTCATTAGCTTTTGCAATTTTACCAATTTCGTTGACTGGTTGGAGTGTTCCTATTTCATTATTTGCATGCATGATTGAAATCATTAAGGTGTTTTTTTTAATAGCCTTAGAGACATCATTGGGATCTACTTGCCCTGATCGGTTAACAGGAAGGTAGCTTACCTCAATTCCCATTTTTTCTAGACTTTGACAGGTATGCAGGACTGCATGGTGCTCGATTTGAGATGTAATTATATGTTTGTCAGTTCCAGGACTAGCTTCAATTATTCCACGGATTGCCAAATTATCACTTTCAGTGCCACCTCCGGTGAACACTATTTCGTTAGGCTCAACTTCTAGTAGTTTAGCCACCTGTTGGCGACTCAAATCGAGGGCGGCCTTCGCCTCTTGGCCAAAACTATGGACACTAGATGGATTACCAAAGACCCCATTGTAATAGGGTAGCATGGCCTTAAGGACTGCGGCGGAGACTTCAGTGGTTGCATTATTGTCAAGATATATTCTTCTCATGCTAGTTAATAGAAACTCCAATTCGTTTTATTACTGTTTTTGAAGACTAGTGTTGTTAAATGATCTTTGTAGCTCT
>CAYWYX010000226.1:0-2518 GCA_964462735.1 uncultured Acidobacteriota bacterium
TTCGTTTTATTACTGTTTTTGAAGACTAGTGTTGTTAAATGATCTTTGTAGCTCTACAAAAGACTAAATTCCAAAGAGTTTTAAGACCATAGAGTCAGTATACAGCATCATTATTATACCGACGAAGCACTTAGATTTATTTGGAGAAATTCAGCTTCCTTTTTTATGTCGGCCCAGGTGTTATCATCAATGTTAATACCCTCTTTTTCCCTTCGAAGAGATGAACGAAATTCAGGTTCTCCTGGAATAAGGATCTCCTTAAAGCCTTCGCCTAGTCGACTTGATTTGACATGAGAAATCAATGATTCAACAAGGTCAAAGTAGTGACCTAAATCGGTAAAATGTTCTATGTTATATACAGTAAAAAGGACTCCATTACTTGTCATCTTACGGTCTCCAGCAGCACATCCTTGACCACTTAAAGCCCCTCCTAGAAGTTCTACCATAATGCTTAATCCAGTTCCCTTATGCCCGACAACACCCCCTAGAGGCAAAATAGCTCCTGGTGGATCAGCCTTAAATTTTAGAGGGTCTGTTGTAGGGTTACCTTGGGAATCAATAATCCACCCTTCAGGAACGTCACGTTCTTGATTAATTGCAACTCTAATTTTGCCTTCCGCTACTACGGAGGTTGTCATATCAAGAACAATGGGGTTATCCTCTTGGCGTGGTGCTGAAAAAGCCATGGGATTAGTACTTAAAACTCCTTCAATTCCTCCATAAGGGGCAATTTGGTAACCTAATCTTCCAGCATTTACAAAAGCTTGTGCTATAAATCCCTGTCTGGCAGCAAACAACGGGTAGGCACCTATTCTGCCTATGTGGCTGGTGTTGCGCAGGGCAACTGTGCCTATCCCATTCTTATGAGCTTTTTTAATTGCTAGATTCATGGCGAAGTTGGCTCCAATTTGCCCTAGGCCTCCATTGGCATCCACAATGGCGACACAAGGAAAATCTTGAACGACCTCAGGAGTGGCTTGGGGCTGAAAACGTTTCTCTCTCAGAGCGCGTAGATACTCAGCGAAGCGAATTGCACCATGAGAATCATGGCCAAAAAGATTTGATTCAACAAGATGATCGACAACACTTTGACTGTCTTTTTTAAGACAACCAGCTTTTTGAAAGAGTTCATATCCAATTTCTCGGAGCTTCTGTGGTTTAAAATTTGGCATGGGATAAATTAACCCTCCTCATTGAAATTAAAATTGTAGCAAGGGTAAATCAAATAAGTTCATAAGTAGATAAATAGCTAGATTGACTGTAGGTTTATAGATCCAACTGAAAATAAATTGGCTGGGAGCATACCTGAAAAATAGCTAATTTCCAAACCTTTCAAAATTTAATTCAATCAAGGCACATTTCCTATTAAATCTCCATCCCTTTTCTTAAACCAAGCTTTTACTGATCCAATTATACCCTATCATTTTAAAGATATTAGCTTCTTTTACTGCAATGGAAGGAATGGAAGGGAAGATTTTACTTAAAAGGACCCTTAACAAATGTAGGAGTTTATTTTATTCTACAAGATAAGTGCTTTAAAGATTTCCATAATTAATGGCTGCTGTAGTTAGATAAAGATAATTAATTCTTGATTGGAGAGAAAAGTGACACAAGAACGAATGGTTTATATAAACGGAGACATGGTTACAGAGAATGAGGCAAAAATTTCAATTTTTGACAGTGCTGTTTTGATAGGGGATGCTGTTTTAGAAACAACTAGAACATTTAATCATAAGTTATTTAGATGGACAGAACATAGAAATCGTTTGCTACGCTCAATTAATGGAGCACGGTTGAACTTTAATTTGACCCCTAAAGAGTTAGATGAGGTTACGCAGGAATTTCTTTTAGCAAATCTTCCAACATTGGCACCAGGGGATGAAGGAGGTGTTGGACATTTGATAAGTAGGGGCCGGATGGGGTTAGTGTTGCCTACTACAACCTCAACTTTTGTTATGTATTTTTTCCCTTTGAGTCGAGGTTTAAAGAAAAAGGCAATCTATTATGAAAAAGGATGTCACGTAGTGACTCCTGCAACTCGCCACATGCATCCTCTGACAGTTGATCCTAAAATAAAATATCGAAGTCGACTGCATTTTTCTTTAGCTGATGAAGAGGCACGATTAGTTGATCCTGAGGCCATACCCTTGATGTTAGATCATCAAGGGAACTTGACAGAAGGAACTGGATGGAATTTTTTCATAGTGTATCGGGGAGAGTTGCTTACTGCTAGCGAGCGTAACATTCTTCAGGGTGTTAGCAGGATGACTACTATTGAACTTGCTAGAGGTCTGGGTCTAACTGTGAAAGAACAAGATCTTCAATCCTACCATGCAGTTACGGCAGATGAGGCCTTCATCACTTCAACTGGTATGTGTGTAATGCCTGTTACCCGATTCAATGGCCAGTTGGTCGGAGATGGAAAGCCTGGGAAATTAACACTTGATTTGATGAATCGCTGGAAGGAGCATGTCAATTTTGACTTTGTGGCTCATGCTAAACGTTTTCTCTAAAAATA
>CAYWYX010000227.1:0-2508 GCA_964462735.1 uncultured Acidobacteriota bacterium
CCCTCCAGGAGCTGATCACAGCAGTCTTATTATTCCCAATGATGACAATGAGGCACAACAGCTATTTGTACTCGAGTCAAAATTTGACAGAGCTGAAGTATTTCCTATTGACCCAGAAAGAAACACTGAGCCTAGAATGATTCAAGCTCTTGAATTTATGGACAAGCTGAAACCAAAGCCTATTCTGATCGCTAATCATCCCTCTCGTTCAGCCCAAAAAGGGAAACAGTATGGATTAGATGATCCAGCTGAGCTCCGGAAGTGGAATGACACCGCACCCGAAGTCTCAGTTGGCATGGCTGGGGCTCCGGGCCACCAAGCCTCCACACTCAATCCAGACAACACACCCAAACCGGAGGGTTTTCGTGGTGGCTACAGCCGATTAGCAACTAGAGGTGGATTTGATCCTATGACCGCCCGGCTTGGCGGTTTCTGGGATTCAATGTTGGGCGAAGGTCGGCATTGGTGGATCACGGCCAATTCTGATTCTCATGTGCACTACACCGAAGGCGGATCTGATTTCTGGCCTGGCGAATACTCCAAGACTTATGTCTACGCAGAAAAATCCTATGATGCCATTCTAGAGGGAATCAGGTCTGGCCGCGTCTTTGTTACAACTGGCGACCTGATCTCGGAACTTGATATATCGGCTCAGTTCGGGAATAAAACTGCTCAAATTGGAGGCAGTCTCGAAGTTTCATCTGGTACTGATGTAGGAATTACCATCAAGCTGAAGGATCCTGAAAAAAATAACCACCATCAAGATAATCCTGTAGTAATACGAGTTGATCTCATTATAGGAAAAGTTACTGGGCCAGGCTCTGACCCTACTCATGACCGCAATCCCAGCACCCGTGTGGTGCATCGCTTCAATCAGGATAATTGGTCTGTTAACAGTGAATATAAAACAATGACTTACAACCTGAAAAATGTAACTGGCAGCCTCTATCTGCGTGTACGAGGAACCAATACAACAGAGTTGGAACCTGAACCAGACCCTCCTGGAGAAGATCCTTGGACAGATCTATGGTTCTATTCCAATCCTATTTTCATTCAAGTTCAATAAGTCAGTTGTTGACTCTCTGGAGTTTATTTGGATGCAAAACTTTGCCCTTAAAATCGTGTTTATCCTGCTTCTCCTAACATTACGTCTTACAACTGCCGATCCCCAGCATTCTGCTCCAGCAACTTCCCCACCAATCAAGGTTTCAAAGGTTAGTTTTCTTATTCATCCAGTGTGTTGGGATCTTGCCTTGGAAAAAGGTAATCGAATAGGCCCAAATTTTCGTTACCAATCCTTCACTTATCGGGGGGGAGCTTGGTATGACGAAAAAGAGTTTTACGAGATCTTGGAGTGGGAGCGACAGGTTAATCAGCGGCAAAAGGAATATATACGTGGAATGAAATCAGATGAAGCCTTGATTATTTATCCAATTGGTCAGCGACCTGCGATGAAGGAACTTGAAGAATTAGGACAACGGATATTAGATCGGCGTTGCATTATCATTCGATCGGAAAGTCCTTCTGCTAATGAAAAGGTTGATTATCGTGCAATGTTTCCCAATCCGGTAAAGATCCAACTTCTGGACGATCTTTTAGAAGCTGTTCGCCACAATAGTGATACTTGGAATGCTCAAGCTCTAGAGGTCATATTTTATAACCGCATGATTGCCTTAGAAATTAAACAGGAGTTTAAGAAACGTCAATTAAAAGTAGACCCAAAAACAGTTACTGCTGTGGCCTTTGGAGAAGGATTTGAACAATGTGCTACTACTTGGAAAGCAATGGTTGGAGAGTACCTTGGTTGGGCTAAACCAATCGAAAATGACTATAATTTATCAGTTAGTGGTATGCCCCTCCTTCGTGGAGCTATTTTAAGGGAAAAGATCTCATTAAAAAATGTTCGCTTATTTCTTTGGGAACTTCAAGATCAACGGACAATGGCCTGGTTAGCACGAACCGGAGGCCGACTTTCTGACCCCCAGCTCTTTATAAGTCTTCCTTTTGGATTGAAAGAGTTCAAACTCTTTGATGAATTCGGAACCCAGCTCTGGCCAAAACCCGTTCGAGAAAAGGAAAAAATCGGTGGGGTTCATTGGTGGTGGATGGGACTAGCCAATGACTCTCCAATACGCTTAGGCTTTAAGGGTCCTATGCGAGTCCCGATCGCAGTTGGTCTGAGACAGTTGCCCACTGATCGAAACATTTTCATTGTTTCCAATGGTGTATCATTTGAAACATTTCGTAAAAGCCTAATAGAAAGCCCTATTGGACCGGACATGGACAGTGAATAATTATTTGCTTTATTTTCTAAGTGCGAAGCTAACATTTTTTCACTTTTTATAGGGTTAGCGCATTGGTATAACTTATTTTTTTAGAAAGAGGAGAACAGTAATGATCAGACGAGATTTCATGAAATCTGCCGTAGCTTTAGGTGCCGTTTCGGGTGGAGCGGTTTCTCTGGGTGCTGCTACCGCCAGTTTGCCTAAAAAGAAAGGAAAAGCAAAA
>CAYWYX010000228.1:0-2454 GCA_964462735.1 uncultured Acidobacteriota bacterium
CAAACATCGGAAATAGAAAACATTATAAATTTTACTGAAATAAGTTATTTTGATTTTATATTTCTTTAAAGGGTTAGTCTACGTTGGATCGTCATCTTCGTTAAAAAATTTTAATAGGGAAACAACTTCAAAAAATAATAATACAAAAACTATCTGGATAGGGCCTGAGTTTGTTTTGGTAAGGTATCTATTAAGAAAATGATGGGAAAATGAGTTTGTATAGATCCAGTTGATATTTTTCTTAGAGTAACTAGTAAAGTGAAGGTTCTTGATATTCAAATTTGATGGTTTACGTTACACTTAAGAAGAGTGTTTTGTAGTAATTAACGGATAGATTAACCAACAATTGTAGTTAACAGCATAAGTAGCAAGTTATTTCCGTTTTTACCTGTAAATTTAAAATGATTTTATAGCGCCCGTAGCTCAGTTGGATAGAGCGTTGGTCTACGAAACCAAAGGCCGCAGGTTCGAATCCTGCCGGGCGTACCATCTAATTAAATGAAAACAAAGTCTGCTTAATGTGCTACTAGGGAATGCCAATTCAAAAAGTTCCCAGGAATTTATGGCAATTGCCATAAATCTTGCTGGTAGGGCTTTTTCTAAAAATGAAGTGCCTGTAGGTGCTCTTGTCGTATTGGGAAATAAGGTTGTTGGTAGAGGATATAATCAAAGTATCACAAAAGTAGATCCAACAGCTCATGCTGAGATTCTTGCTCTTCGTCAGGCTGCTCGAGTGGTAGGGAATTACAGATTGACTTCAGCTACTCTCTATAGCACCCTAGAGCCGTGTGCAATGTGTGCTGGAGCTTTGGTGTGGGCTCGAATCAGGACTCTAGTGTATTCCGCTAAAGATCCAAAAGCTGGGGCCATCGATTCTAATATAAATTTGCTAAAAATAGATGGAATAAACCATAAAGTAAGTGTAGTGTCTGGAATTTTGGAGGATCAATCAGTCGATTTACTTCAGCAGTTTTTCAAACTCCGACGAAAATAATCAAGTTGTTATAATAGGGTAAAATTAATAATTACTGGAGAGGTACCGAAGTGGTCATAACGGGGCCGCCTCGAAAGCGGTTAGGGAGTTAATAACTCCCACGCGGGTTCGAATCCCGCCCTCTCCGCCAACCTTATTTCAGTTAAAAGGAGTTAATTATTCAGGTAAAATTTTGCTTTTAAGAGTTTCTTTTTTTTGACCTAACACTAGGGATTGCAGTTCATCTAAAAAAGGAGATCCTTGATTTTTAAGTTGCTGTTCCACATTATATGTACAGTCGCACGAACCACAAGCCCAAGGCTCTTTTTTGTTAAGGTCTCGGCAGTTCAAAGGATCATGTGCATTCTTTATTTCCAGAATATTAAAATATTCTTGCCAATATGGTTGTTCTTCTTGCAGTGGTATAGCGCAGTAGCAGACCTCTATCCAGCGAATAGAAAGATCATTCATTAGACGAGCTACATCCATATTTTTCAAGTATTCAGTACCAGCAAGAGAACCTTTACCTAATGTTTTTGTAGTAATAGACTCCAAAAGAGCAGGTGCTTGGTTTAGTTTTAGTGTTGCCGATACAAGATATCTCATAGTTTTTGGAAATAGAATATTTGGAATTAGTTACATCGAAACGATAATAACTGTGTTGATGTCTTCCAACAATAGATATTATTTAGATGTTCCAAAGTTTCAGGGTGCACACTAAATAATTTTGTTAACAACATTCAATTATTAGTATTTAGCAGCTGTAATAGTTGTTTGAGCAATGTCGATTACCAGAGGGCCTTGATTACTCAATTCCACAGAGAGATTTTCATCTTTTTTGATCAATCGATCCCGTTCTCCATCAAAAACTAACGCAATTGGTTGATTGTGATTAATTGGTTTTTTTTCATTTAATGAAATTTTTTTTGCCGTGGTAATCGAAATTTCTTTAAAGAGCCCTGGTGCAACAGGAGCCACAATCTTTTTCCCCTCAGAACCAAAGGTTAGGTGAAGTCCTTGGGGAGTTCTAGAATTAATTGGTTTCACAATGCCACCAATTGCTGAAAGTCCGATACTCCAGGGTTGAGCTCGGGTCAAGAATAGTTCTTTTAAATAATTTACTTCCCAAATAGCCCGGGCCCCTATGAAAGATTGTGATGATACTGCAAGGTCAATTAAAGCGAGATCAATGACTTCCGAGGAATTCCGAAGCCATAAGACCTTAGATTGAATACAGGCATCCTTTTGTTTAATTCGACCTGTCGCCAAAATTCCTGCGGCATATCCAGCTGTAGTACCTTCTTGGAATTCTGAAAAAACGTTGTTAGTCCCAGTCGAAATTGGGAGAAGAGGAATCTTTGAGCCACTGCCCTTGAAGACAGCTCGATTGGTGCCATCTCCACCTAGTGTAATGATACATCGTACACCAGCTTTAACCATTTCAGTAGCTGCTAAAGTAGAATCTTTAGGGTCTCCAGTTA
>CAYWYX010000229.1:0-2441 GCA_964462735.1 uncultured Acidobacteriota bacterium
TGGGGCGAGATCATAATCCCTATGGTTTTACAACTTGGATGGCAGGGGGAGGAATCCGTGGTGGACAAATAGTTGGGTCTACTGACGAATTAGGTTTTAGAGCAGTTGAGGATAAGGTTCATGTTAACGATTTACATGCAACGATTCTTGGCCTTTTGGGTTTAGACCATGAAAAGCTTACTTATTTTTTTGAAGGACGCCACAGAAGACTTACCGACGTTGGAGGACAGAATAATTTAGCAACACGGTTAATTTAAAGTTTTTTTGTTTCAATGAAAAACCAAGAATTATTGATGTAATCATTGATGGTTTAACAGTATAGGTTCTGCTTGAATACTTCTTATGAGAAAGATGATTAAAACCTTAATAATTATTATCTTGGTGATTATTGTTAGTTTGAGTAAGGCTAACGCCGATTTGAATTTGTCCTATAAGGGGAAATTGCGAACTCCTCTGGACTTGTACACCCAAGAAGGATCAAGACTGGAAAAAGGAACCTATAATGTTAAGTTAGAGTGCAGACAAAAGTGTTCATTACAATTATTTCAGGGAGATCAAGTTGTCGCTAATCTTGAGGGAACGTTATCTAGAGGTTATCAAAAAAAGAAAACTGCATTGATGATTCCTATTGTAGGTACCATATTTTTACAATCTTCAATTAAAACTGGCAGGAGTGATGCTGAAAGACGTTTTAGTCAAACGGGACGACCCCAGTACGTAGAGGAGACCCATGATTGGCAAGGAAGTCTTAGAATTTTCAAAACAAAATCTTCGAATGATGGGAAGGTTTATATAGTATTTCATGAAAAGGGCAGGTCCAGTCGTTATAGACAGGTTGAATTTAAGTTGTTGTCTTCGAAGCCTTGAATTTCAAAATCCGCAAAGAAAGACTCATTTTAATCTAAACAACCTATTGCTATGGACTTAGCGAGAATTTAGCTAATGTCTTACTTTTTCTAATATCATTTCTATTTCCAAAACTATTCGTTGTATTTAAGTTTATTAAAAGACATTCGATAAAAACTAGTGGAGAAATGCGTTAACCTAGGTCAACTGCCAGAATCCTGCTGCGGCTTCTCAAATAAAGAGTAGTTCCAACTAGGGAAGGGATAGTCCAGCAATTCTCTTCAAGGATTTTTGCTTTGGCTAAAATGGTAGGACCGTCGTTAGATACTTTTACAAGAGCTAAGGTTCCACCTTCATCTAAAACAATAAACTTTTTATCGGCGTAAAGAAAGGTTGCTTTAGCAAAGCTTCGGTCTTTCCACAACACATCCCCAGTAGACACCTGAAGAGCTGTAAAGAATGCAGGCCCAAAATCACCACTTGAACTGTAGACTACATCGTCAAGTCGAATCATATTTCCGTGATGTAAACGCATTCTTTTATTAAACCAAAGCTCTTTCACACTTGTTTTTTCATCGTTTTTGATTAACTTCAGAGCACGAGTTCCACCTTTGTAGGCCGTTGAAATTACTAATGTGTTGTCTTTTCCCCAAGAAGGAGTGCTAACAGTTAAACCGCCGGCCAGACCATGAGTAAATTGCCAAAGTAGTTCGCCAGTGAGGGGGTTCACTCCAACAACCTCATTGTCCATTAATCCTACTAATTGATCACTCCCATTTACATTTATGATTATCGGTGAAGAATGAGAGCGTCCAAAATTATGTTTTGACCATAAAACTTCGCCGGTGTCCTGATGAAATGCCATTAAGCCATGTTGAGCACCTCCTACTAAAGCAATAACTAGGTTTTGATAAGAAATAGGACTTGAGGAAAATCCTCTGCTCATAGGCGTCGCATTATATTTTTCGGTAAGATCGTGATGCCAAATAACCTCCCCATTATCCTTCCTTAAGCAATACATTTTGCCAGTCCAACCGATTGAGACAATAGAAGATCTAGTTAAGACTGGAGTAGATTGTGGGCCAAGACCATATTTTTTGTCGGTGCTGTCTCGCTTCTTTTTAATTGTGGCCGGATAGTTAAACTCCCACACTGTTGAGCCAGTCTTTTTATCCATTGCTATCAGCACCTCTGACTCAGCTTCCCGATACATTGTGTAGGCTTTAGAATGGTCAACCAATATTCCCGAATACCCCTCACCTAATTCACGACTCCAGAGTTTGAGGGGCCCTTCATTGCTCCATGAATTCGACAATTTAACTGATGAAACTTTAAAATCTCCAGTAGTTCCACCCCATCTAGGCCATTCTGTCGGCGATAAAGTACTACAACTGATAGCTAACAGAAGAATAAGGCAAGGAGTTGTATAAATATGGGTTTTGCAGATTGCTCTGTTTTTTAATTTAACCATGTTGATTAGTTCCACTAACGGAAAAGGATTTGTTCATCTGAAATTAATTAAAAAATGTAGATTCTAAACTTTTTAGATTATCAAGAATATTTAAACAGTGTTAATCCCTAAGTTGTTTGCTGTT
>CAYWYX010000230.1:0-2439 GCA_964462735.1 uncultured Acidobacteriota bacterium
CAAGTCTAGTATTCCACTCCAGCTGAGGGAGTATCTCTTAACTGAATAGATTTTCGATTTCTCCAACGTTCAAGAAGGTTGTTGCAGAGACAGGTTCAAGATACTCAAATGCTCGTCCAGAGGGTGTGTGAGTAATTTTCTTGCCCCAGTCAATGCCTAACGCTGAATACATAGTTGCAGCAATATCTTCAATATAAATTGAACGCCCTGCGGTCCAACCAGGGTCAATCACTTTACCTCCAGTAGAGTCAGTAGCCCCAATAATTTGACCACCTTTCACACCTCCTCCCGCAAATAAACTAGTTGAAGCAAAGCGATGGTGATCCCGACCTTGGTTAACAGTCAGATCACCTACGGTTCGACCAAATTCACCCATGCAGACAATTAGCGTTTTGTCCAACATACGAGTCCCGTCTTTACTTGTTAATCGATTTAGATCAGTCAATAGATTTGCTAGAGCAGCGTCAAGTTCCCGTCCTAAAGTATATTGATTAGGGGTATTGTTTTTATCGTATGCTTTTGCGTGAAGGTCCCAACCATCATGGGTAATAAATACATAACGGGTTCCAGATTCAGCTGCAACTAAGTTTCGTCCTAGGATACAGGCATCACCTAAGGCAGAAGAACCATAACGTGTCTGTTCTTCTTTTTTTAATTTGAAGATGTCTTTAACAGCAGGACTCAACATGATCGATTGAGCATCGTTATAGTATGATCGGTAGTCGTCAATGAACCGAGATCTATTCCCCAAAAAACGATTATCTTCTTGTTGTAACTTGCTAAGGAGTTCCCAACGTCTCAAAAAACGGTTCTGTTCACTATCATTAATAAGAAACTGTTTACTGTCTTGTGTTGTAAAGGCAAGTGGATTAAATTTTGAATTTAAGCATCCTGCACCCACTATCCCAGCTCCACTCGTAATATTGTAATTCATAGCCACATATGGAGGAAGAAAATCAGATGATTTACGCTGTGCTTCCATTTCATAGGCAATGACAGCTCCTACAGAAGGCATTTCACTACGACGAGCTGGGCTAACTGGATGAGCAACTTGGAGATAATATTGGGCTCGTGAATGGCTAGCTTCCCATGCTTCCACAGATCGGACAATAGCCAGTTGATCCAGTTTTTTCGAAATAAGAGGAAAAAGGGAATAAGGTAGAGTTAGGCTTCCACCCATGAAAGCTTTTGGGTTAAAGTCTGGTGGTGTGTATGGACCTTCTTTAAAATCAAAAGTATCAATTTGACTGGGTCCTCCATCCAGAAAAATAAAGATGCAGTACTCAGCGCTTCCACGGGGCTTTACATTTCTAGATGCATGTACTTTGAGAGGTTGAGCAATTGGTAAAAGGGAAAAACATGTAGCAGTTGCTGCACCTATCCGTAGGAAGCCTCGTCTAGTCAACGTGGGAATTTGAATTTTTGCTTCTTTCATCTGAAAATTCCTAAATTTATAAGTTAAAGAGAAATTCAGTTTTGTTCAGCAAACTCCACAAGAGATCTTCTGCACCTGAATGACGGTATTTTTCAATTTGGTTTATTCCTAAAGATTTTTCTCTCGAATTTGGAAATCTCCCGACGGTTGCTAAGAAAAGTTCTTCTACAACGGCTACGTTA
Source organism: uncultured Acidobacteriota bacterium (assembly GCA_964462735.1). Lineage (GTDB taxonomy): Bacteria > Acidobacteriota > Terriglobia > Versatilivoradales > Versatilivoraceae > JAKUNG01. The sequence goes on from CAYWYX010000230.1 coordinate 1,618, forward strand.
CTCTTAAAAGGCTTTTCTCCTAATAATACTCTTAATCTTCCCTTGTTGGACTCAATTTTTTCTTGGATCAATTTGCTATTTAGAAGTAACGAAGCTTGAACAGTTGAGCCAGACAAACTTTTTTCAGATTCGTCACGATTACTCCGACCAAAACTTGCCAGAAAAATCTTAAGGGGACCTTCTAAATCATAAGGCCCTCTAGTCTGCATAACATATTTAACCTTGATGTCTGTTCCCATGATAGGAATGTCAACGAAAACGCCTGTCGATTGTGAAATAGCATCGTAAAGCTGAGCTGCAGACAGACGTCTAGCATAATGTCGGGCAAAGTACTTAGCGTAGCGAGGATTCCATTGACCTGGAAATCTACTAGAAAGCTGATAAGCACTAGATTTAGCAATTAACTTAATGATGTAACGCAGACTGTAATTTTTTTCTCTGAAGTCATTTGCTAATGTCTCTAGAAGTTCTGGATGAGTAGGCTGAATGGACCACGGTTGTATGGGAGGTTGCTTGGGATCTTGCCGAGCTAAATCAAACTCAAATGGAGGATCCACAATTCCTGCTCCCATCATTTCCGCCCAAATTAAATTAACTGTAGCTCGTGCAAATTGAGGGTGAGAAGTCAGCATTCTGGCATAGGCTTGGCGAAGATCTTCTCCAGGCTTAGCTTTTTTACCTGTTAAAAGAAAGGTAGGAGTAATATCGGAAGAATAACGCTGCATTCTTTTAACACTATTATATTTTAGATCATAGCGGTGTTCGATTTCTCGAAGGGTAAATTCCTGCTGTAAGCCAAATCCACGGGAGATCTGAAGGCCT
>CAYWYX010000231.1:0-2427 GCA_964462735.1 uncultured Acidobacteriota bacterium
TCAATAATCTCTGAACATTGGGAGCTTCGTTTAACACGGGAATTAAAAAAAATAATCGAGGTTCTGATTGAGAACTAATCTTAATTGGGTCTTCCATATTTGGCATTCACGCCCCCAGTTTCTAGCTTGTCGAAAAGGAGGGATTTAGTTTTTGAATCTTCTTTAAGTTATCTTTAAACCACTCAACCTGCATCTGCATTCCATTTTCTAAGGAAATTTTTGGCTGATAACCTAAAAGATACTTAGCCTTGGAAATATCAATTTTTCTATGTCTAGGATCCTCATATAAATGAGAAAAATCCGTATAAGGAATAAAGTTCAACTGAATATTTTCATTGGAACCTACTAATCGCCAGATTAAATAAGCGAGATTAATTATGCTAATTTGAGTTCCAGTTCCAACATTGATAATCTCTCCATCGGTGCTGGCAGTTCTCCAAATTCTAACTGTTGCATCTATAGCATCCTCGATAAAAGTAAAAGGACGAGTCTGAGTCCCGTCACCATGAATTGGAAGAGCTCTTTGAGTAAGGGCAGAGACAATAAAAAGATCCTGTACACCACTTAAATTAGAGAGTTGCAAAGTAGATCCAAAGACTCCTGAATAACGAATGATTGTAATAGGAACCCGATATTTTTCTGCATACCCAAAACAAAGATGTTCACCATAAATTTTAGAGGAAGCTGAGCTCCATCGAGTAATTTGAGAGTCTCCCAAGACTAGGCTACTTTCTTCAGAAACTAAGGAGTCGGGGTTTTTTCCATAAACGTCATCGGTTGAAGCAAAAATAACCCTTGCACCAACTTTTCGAGCACAATCCAACACAATTTGAGTGCCCTTGGCATTGACCTCCAGAGTTTTTAAATAGCCCCTATACCGTGGTATTTTTAAAGCTGCCAAATGGAAAATAGTGCTAGCACCCGAACAATACTGCTTCAGATTTTGATCATCTAAAATACTCGACTGAACAAAGGAAAAATCCTTGTGTTCCATCAGATCTTTTAGATTATCTATCTTACCTTGTGACAAATCATCTACTGCTATTACTTGATTACCATCATTTAACAATTCCCGAATCAAATGTGAACCAATCAACCCTGCCCCGCCTGTTATTAAGATTTTTTCTTTCAAGGGGACACCTCGACTGAATCTGTAAGAGACCTTTGCCATTCAATAGTCTTTTTTAATCCCTCCACCAAATCAACCTTAGGGTCAAATCCTAAGAGTTCTCGAGCTTTCTGGATATCGGGCACCCGTCGGCGCACATCTTCATATTTACCAAAGGATTGATAAGAAATAAACTTAAGCTTAGGTTTTCCCTTTCCAGCTAACTTCCATACAAGTTGGGCTAAATCTCTAATTGTAATTTCTTTGATATTTCCCAGATTAAAAATCTCTCCAACCGCTTTATCCGAAAACATCGCCCGCATAATGCCATCGACGTTATCATCTATGTACGTAAAACTTCTGGTTTGTAACCCGTCCCCATGTATTTCCATCGGTTGGTTAAGCAAGGCGGCATTGATAAAGACTGACTGAGGTCCTCCCCACCAAGTGGTGTTTTGCCCAGGGCCATAGCCTCCGAAAAATCGTAAAATAGTAACCGGAATACCAAACTCTTGGTGATAGGCTAATCCATAATGCTCGTCCATGACTTTTGAAATAGCATAAGCCCACCTTCTAACATTACTTTCTCCGAGATAAAGATCACTAGATTCTGAAAATGGAATATTTGGATTTTTTCCATAAACATCAGAAGTTGAAGCAAGAATAACCTTTGGTTTGTCTAAAAGCGCTGCTTGTAAAACAGATTCTGTGCCTTGAACATTAATAGTAAGAGTATCTAGAGAGTTCCCATATCGGGGTATTTTAAATGCCGCCAAGTGAACCAGAATTGAAGCCCCTTGAGACATTTTTTTCATTGCTTCAAAGCTACGAACATCTTCCTCTACAAAGTTAAACTGAGAGTGGGAAAGATAGGGCTTCAAATTTCGAAGACCACTTTGCGAGAGATTATCTATTCCACATACAGTGTATCCTTGACTAAGCAATGCACCACAAAGATTTGAACCTATAAAGCCGGCAGCTCCAGTCACCAGAATTTTCATTGTCTTTATGAAAAAGTGTTATCTCAAATAAAATATAAAGAAAAGTTTATAAAACAAAATCCGAAAAACTGATAATCTTTTTTTTTGAACGATACATCCTTCCTTCGGTCTCAGGAAGAATAAAACTTACAGACGACAGATATGATTGTCTCAATTTCAGACTCTGTGAGCTCCGGGAACATCGGAAGTGAAATGATTTCTGAGGCGATCCTTTCAGAATTAGGGAGTGCAGTCCTCAAGTCCTCCACTTTATCATAGACACTCTGGCGATGAAGAGGTACAGGGTAGTGAATAGCAGAACCCACACCATTTTCTTTA
>CAYWYX010000232.1:0-2410 GCA_964462735.1 uncultured Acidobacteriota bacterium
GAAATTTAGGTGTTTCTGAGATTATTTCTATTTCTGAGCCAAGTACCTGGAGGGGCATTCTAGAAATTCTAGATACTAATAAAATTTTTCCAAGGCTTTCTGGGCTTACCATAGGCATACAAGAATCTGGAAACCCGAACTATTCTCTTGTAAGGGAACTCAAAGCAAGAGGCGCTACTGTATTTCAAGTGCCTGTTTATCGATGGACTTTTCCTGTTGATACTGGGCCTTTAAAGAAGGCTATGAGTGATTTGATCAGTGGGAATTGTCAGGTGGCACTTTTTACGAACTCTATACAAGTATCCCATCTTTTCCAGATTGCAGAGCAGTATCATCAGAGAGATTCATTACGACGTTCTTTTTCTAATGTGGTAACAGCATCAATAGGTCCAAGTTGCAGTGAGGCTTTGAAAAGAGAACGACTTGAGGTTGATTTTCAGCCAGAAAAACCCACGATGAATCAGTTGGTTCAGGAAACTGCTATACATTCTACTAAGCTTTTAGCGAACAAACGTAAAACTGGACATACTAGGATCAAAGTTGAGCCAAAAGAGAAAAATAACCTGACTTTGCAGCAGAATTACAATCGGGTGAACCCCAGTCCTTTTATAAGGGCTTGTTATTGTCAACCGAATAATTTTACACCAATTTGGCTCATGCGTCAGGCTGGTCGCTATATGGAAGAATATCAAGCAATTCGTTCAAAAACTTCCTTTTTAGAGTTGTGTAAAACCCCAGATCTTGCTGCTGAGGTAACAGTAACAGCAGCGCACCGACTTGGAGTAGATGCTGCCATTATTTTTTCTGACATTCTTTTAATTTTAGAACCTATGGGCTTGGGATTAAGTTTTGATGTGGGGAGTGGTCCGTCCATCCAGGGTTTAATTCGATCCCACTCTGATGTAAGTCGGTTACGTGAAGTTGATCCGCAAGAATCATTATCTTTTGTGTTTGAAGCAGTTCGTAAATCACGTGCTGGATTACAATCCAAAATCCCTCTTATTGGTTTTTCCGGAGCGCCTTTCACACTTGCTTCCTACATGATAGAAGGAGGAGGGGCAAAAAACTATAGATACACCAAAGGTTTAATATATCGTGATTCTGGAGCTTGGAAGGCTTTGATGGAATTAATTTCTAGAAGCTTGATCAAGTATCTTAATGGACAGATAGCTGCAGGAGCTCAAGCAGTTCAGCTATTTGATAGTTGGGTTGGGTGTCTCAGTCCAGAAGATTACAAGCAATGGGTTTTGCCTTATACCCGATATGTAATTGAAAATATTCAGCCTGGTATTCCCACTATTTATTTTTCTACAGGGACCAGTGGTTATCTAGAATTGATTAGAAAAACTGGAGCAGATGTTATTAGTGTGGATTGGCGAGTTAACCTTGTCCAAGCTTGGTCAAGGTTAGGGAGAAATGTTGCCATTCAAGGAAATATGGATCCATTAGTTTTATTAAGCAGTCCAGATATAGTTACTAGTAGAGCTAAAGAACTTCTTGATAGTGTGCAGGGACAGCCGGGGCACATATTCAACCTTGGCCATGGCATTCTTCCGCAAACTCCAGTTGAGAATGTGCTTCGATTGGTTGAAGAAGTCCATGAAAATAGTAATTTATCTAGTTCTAACAATTAAAGGATTCTTTGTGTTCAAAAAACACTTTAGTTAAATTCAAACCTGTTATTGTTGGGGGGGGGGTGGTTTTAAAAGATAAATACTCTATCCTGATTTGAGGTCATAGAACCTTTTCAATTGACTGGGAATTTGGCGTTAATTATTAAACTTAATCTCATATGCGTGTAGAAAGTTATTATATGTTTTTCTAACTCGTTTTCTTATTCAAAAATCGATTGACTTTCGTATTAAAAGACCTTAGCTTTCATGGTAATTGCGGGAGTAACTCAGTGGTAGAGTGCAACCTTGCCAAGGTTGAAGTCGCGGGTTCGAATCCCGTTTCCCGCTCCAGATTTTAACTAAAGGCAATTGATAAAAGGCTTTTCTAAGGCTCTTCTGTCAATTGCCTTTTTTTGTCATCATCAAAAAAGTCAAGTTTTTTAGTCAGTGGAAAAGTAAGAGCTTTTGAGAGGGATGTCAGGAGGTAGTATCAATATATTAAAACGTATTTTGTTTCAGTATTTTTATTAAAAAAGAGTTTTGTTCTAAATTGGTGTACTTTCTCATTGATAAAAAATAAAAAGATTAACTTCTATTGTTAAAATGCAGTAAGAGCGTTAACGATATGTGGATGTAGCTTAAATTTTGCAGTAGTTTTCTAACTTGACTCTATTATTCTGAACCGCTTAAATTAGTATTAGCTACTAAATTTCTCCGTTTTTCCAAAAGTTCGGAAATTTTCAATAAAACCAGTATGAAACTTCTACTATCAGTACAAGCTAAAACTATTGATCAAA
>CAYWYX010000233.1:0-2394 GCA_964462735.1 uncultured Acidobacteriota bacterium
GCCCCTTTTTTAAATAAGAATATTGGATTGGCGTATGTTGAAACCTCATTAGGATCGATAGGTAATTCTATTGATATTCAAGTGAGGCAACGACTTGTTCCTGCAAAAATTATAGAGACACCATTTTATAAAAGAAATAGAACCCATGACTCATAAATTGGTTAATTTCATTAAGGAGAATTACCATGGAAGTGCCTGAAAACCTTCTATACAGCAAAGAGCATGAATGGATTCAAGTACACGCCCTAAATGGTACGATTGGAATTACAGCCCATGCCCAAAAGGAATTAGGTGATGTAGTTTATGTTGAACTTCCGAAGATTGGCCAGGTGTTTTCTTTTAATCAGGTTTTAGCTAATGTTGAATCTGTTAAAGCTGTTTCTGAGGTGTACTGCCCCGTAGCCGGTGAGGTTACAGAAATAAATTTAACATTGGAAAATTCCCCTCAACTGGTCAATGAGAGTCCATACAACAAGGCGTGGTTAGTTAAAATTAGGCTTACCGATCTTAATGATCTAGAAAACTTGTTAACGGCAACTCAATATCGAAACTTTTTAACCTCTTAGAAACTCTACCTGATGCGTTACCTTTCCACCTCTGATGAGGAACAAAAAGAAATCCTTCAGTCCTTAGGATTAGATTCTATTGAGGATTTATTGAAGAGCATTCCTTCAGGAATTCGTGTTCAAGGGTCACTAGAATTACCAGAAGCATTGACCGAACCGGAGCTTATTCAATACTTTCATGAAATTGAAAAGAAAAATGTCACTAACCGAGTTTCTTTTCTGGGAGCAGGTGTTAACCAGCACCTAATTCCTTTAGTAATAAGTAGCCTAATATCAAGAGGAGAGTTTTTAACTTCTTATACTCCTTACCAAGCAGAAATTAGCCAAGGAACTCTCCAAGCTATCTTTGAATATCAAACTTTTATTTGTCAGCTTACTGGTATGGAAATTTCTAATGCATCGATGTATGACGGCAGTTCTGCACTAGCAGAAGCAACACTAATGGCATCTCGAATTTCAAAAAAGAAACGTTTTCTGATCGCTAAATCAATTCATCCAGAATATCGAGAGGTTATAAAAACCTATACCCGTTACCAAGATTTTGTTTTGGATGAAATCGGCTTTTACTCAAATGGCTCTCTTAATTTAGAAAACTTAAAAAAAGAAATGAATGAAAATGTTGCCGCTGTTATTATTCAGTCTCCGAACTTCTTTGGTAATTTAGAATCCTTAAAGTCTTTATCTGAGATTTGTCGTAGTAATGGCGTACTTATGATAGTTAATATTGCGGAGCTTCTTTCCCTAGGTATCGTAAAGCCGCCAGGGGATTTTGGCGCAGATATTGTCTGTGGAGAAGCTCAGTCATTAGGAGTTCCACAATCATTTGGTGGACCACACATTGGATTTCTAGCTACCCGAGAACGGTTTCTAAGAAATCTTCCTGGTAGACTAGTCGGCCAAACAATAGATAAAAAAGGAAGGAGAGGTTTTGTTTTAACCCTTTCCACAAGAGAGCAACATATTCGGCGTGAGAAAGCGACTTCTAATATTTGCACTAACCAAAATTTAACGGCATTAATGGTTACTATTTACTGTTCATTAATAGGTAAAAATGGAATTAGGAAGATTGCTATGCAGAACCTTTCAAAAACTCAATATGCTACTAATGCTTTATTAAGTAATGGTGTTAACATTCTATTTAACGGACCCCGATTCAATGAATTTGTGATTCGTCCTAAGTGTTCAATTAAAGAATTATTAAAACGGTGTGATGAAGTTGACTTAGTTCCTGGCCTTCCCTTGCAGCATTATTATCCAGGAATGCAAAATACCTTACTAATCTCGATTACTGAGACTAAGAGTAAGAAACAAATTGATAAACTAGTAAGATGTTTCTCTAACTGATAACTAAAACGAGTAAAGAATTATTTGTACTCAAAATGAATACTCGAACAACTCATATTAATTTAGATGAGTCACTAATTTTTGAAAGGAGTGCCAAAGGTAGAATTGGGTTTGATCTTCCATCTTCGATAGATTTTCCTGAAATAAAATTGGATGAGCTTATAGGAGAGGAGAATATTAGAGAAGAGATTTCTGATTTTCCAGAGGTTAGTGAAGTAGATGTGGTCAGGCATTTTACTAGGCTATCAAGCTGGAATTACCATATTGACGGAGGCCTTTATCCATTGGGCTCTTGTACTATGAAATACAATCCAAAGGTTAATGAATATATTGCTGGCCTGCAAGGATTGGCCACAACCCATCCACTAACTCCTGAAGCTTTTGTTCAAGGAAATCTTGAAGTCTTATATCTTCTTTCGGAAGCTTTGAAAGAAATTACAGGTATGGATGCAGTTAGCCTCCAACCACCCGCTGGAGCTAGTGG
>CAYWYX010000234.1:0-2393 GCA_964462735.1 uncultured Acidobacteriota bacterium
AGTGTTCTAAAAGTTCATCTGGTTTTCCAGAGCGAGGAATATCTTTAACAAACATCTTTTGAATCTGGATTTCCTTATTACCTATTGCATTGAGCACAGAATCCCCCAATCCCCCTTGACCATAATGCTCCTCCACAACAAGTACCAGGTTATTACTATGAGCTGCGGCATCGAGAAGACCTTCTTGATCTATAGGCTTGACACAATATGCATCAATAACACGCACTAAAATTCCCTCAGCTTTGAGACTTTCATAGGCTCTTAAAGCTTCATGTACAGTCACTCCCGCTGTAGCTATTGTTAATTGATCATTATTACTAGAACATAAAACTTTGCTCCCACCTATACAAAAGGTGTCATCATTAGAATAAATCACAGGCGTTTTTGGTCTACTAGTGCGAATGTAAACCAAGCCTTTAAATTCAGCTGCTAGGTAGGTGACTCTTTCCGATGAAACCCCATCAGAGGGATAAAAGACAATTGAATTTGGTAAACATCTAAACATGGAAAGATCTTCTAGGCCCATTTGAGAAGGACCATCCTCACCAATAGATACTCCACAATGGGAACCAACACATTTGATGTTTGCTCTGGAAATGGCGCTCATTCTCAAGTGGTCCATAGCTCTCCCAAAAAAAGCAGCAAAAGTAGATGCAAACGGAATTTTACCTTTTTTAGAGAGACCAATTGCTACACCAACCATATTTTGCTCAGCTATAAAACATTCGAAAAACCTTTCTGGAAAAGCTTTCATAAATTTTTCAGAAAATGTTGAGTTCTTCGTGTCACCATCCAATGCAACAATATTTTGGTTTAATTCTCCTAGTTTGACCAAAGCACTTCCATACGCTTCCCGAGTAGCCACTAGATCACCAATTGCATAATCTGGTTTTGCTACTGACTGAATAGAAACCTTTTCTTCATCCATCAACACTTCTGAAGATTTCGATATTTTCCCTTGAGAAATTGATTCTCCATTAATCGGCAGTTCTTTTAAGGCATTATCTAACTGGTCCCCCTTTTTTAAAGCCTTACCATGCCAACCATCTTTATCCTCTAAAAATGATACACCCTGACCTTTTTTTGTTTGGGCAAGAATAGCTACCGGACAATCTTTGACTGCTTCAGCTTCTTTAAAGGCATCTAGAATTTGGCTAAAATCATGACCATCAATAGAAATTGTGTGCCAACCAAATCCTGAAAACTTCTGGCTATAGGAATCCAGAGCCCAACCATGCATGGTTTCTTGACTTTGTCCAAGACGGTTTATATCAACCACTACTTGAATATTACCTAGTTGATAGTAGCTGGCCATAGCAGCTGCTTCCCAAACTGAACCTTCTGCCGTTTCTCCATCTCCCATTAGAACAAACGTCCTACTTTTTGAATTGTCAAGAAACTTTGCACTTAGAGCCATTCCTACTGCAACAGAAAGACCTTGTCCCAATGATCCTGTAGCAACATCAACCCATTTTGATCGAGGGGTAGGATGTCCTTCCAGATCACTACCAAAACGCCTTAGATTCATCAGCTCTGTTTCTTCTAAAACACCAGCCTCAACCCACACTGAGTAAAGCAGAGGAGCAGCATGACCTTTAGATAAAATAAAGCGGTCGGAATCTTGATTCTGGGGGTTTTGAAAGTCATACCGCATAACTTCAAAAAAAAGAGTAGCCATGATATCTGCAGCTGACAAACAAGATGTTGGATGTCCCGAACCAGCTTCTGCTGTTGAGCGCAACGAATGAACTCTTAATCTAGTTGCAATCTCCTTTAAATCGTTGCAAATCTGATCACTATTCATTTAACTAGCCTCTTAGTAGAATTTTATATATCTAGTGATTAATCAAAAAGACCTGAAAAAGATGTCAACAAGCTAGTGTGGCTTGAAGTAGGAGCTTCCAGAAAAAATTAATTCTTTAAAGATGGCACCTTATTCTGATGAAACTTTAGATATTTATGTTAAATACTTCAAAAAATGTCCACTACAGTTAGGTTCAGGAAATATATCACAAGTAGCGCTCTAAAAGTAAAACCCTGACTTCAAAATATTGATCTATGATTTATTATTTAGTTATTCTAAACTCCAAAACTAACTCTAACTAACATTCAAAAGAATAAATTAATCATTAAGATCAATCCAGACCGGAGCATGATCAGAAGGAATTAGATTCGCTCTTTTCTTACGATATTCTCGATCAATTATAACCTTCTGAATCTTTTTTAAGTTGGGAGAAGTACTTAACAAAAAATCGATTCGTAACCCCTCATTTTTATGAAAAGCCCCTCCACGATAATCCCACCAAGAAAATGAATGATCATCCGGTTGAAGTTCTCGGTAGATATCAAATAGTCCATAATCTAGTAAATGCTGAAAACGCATTCTCTCCTCC
>CAYWYX010000235.1:0-2389 GCA_964462735.1 uncultured Acidobacteriota bacterium
AAACACAATAAAAATAGTAGTGTTTAATAAAGCCATTCTTTATTTTTTGACGGTAGTTATGAATAATTGTCAGCTCTTAGTAATAGGGAGTTCATGAAAAGCAAAGCTGTCACTATGTTACAACGACAACATCCTTTAAAATCCTTATCCAGAGTGTCATTTCACAAACACTTTGTGGAAAATCAATCTCTACAAGGCTTGTGAGCGTATGCTCTCTTAAAAAGCTTTCTGGATCTAGGTTTCTCGATATAAATACATTAATTTTCAAAGATTTAGGAGATGCCTCTTTTTATGTGCAACTTGATCTTTGTCTTTGTTTAACAATGAGTTTCAGTCCTTTAATTCTGTTTTTCCACAGGATTTTCCACAAAAACTGTGAATAGTTTCTTTTATCCATCTTTTTTAGTTCTCATTGCAAAACGAGTAAACAAGTTTAAAGAATTTTTAAAAATAATAATGGTCAAGAAAAACTAACGGTCATTGAACCTTGTATTAGACAAATAATAGAAAAGTCTAAATATTAAAGAGGAGTTTTAAAAGGAAGGTATCTAGCCTTTACAACTCAATTGCTGATGTTCTTAATAACTTATAAAAATCAGAAACATTATTAAAGGAAAGTTGGCTGGGAGGCAGGGATTCGAACCCCGATAAGCAGGTCCAGAACCTGCTGTCCTACCATTAGACGACCTCCCAGAAGAGGAGAACTACAATAGAGACACTATGGGATTGATTTTCTAACATCTCTTTCCAAAGTTGTCAACGCTCCTTAGCAACGACTTGAATCATTAAAATTTAAAACATTTTTGTTCAGTTAGGAATGAAATCTTTCTTAACAGAGTTTGTCTATAATGACTAAAATAAATTTTTAAATTTAATCTAGTCACTAGACAATTAATATTAACTCAAACTTTTCTATGAACAAAACCGTACCTCGAACAAAACTTTTGAAGGTTTTTATCTTCAAGTAAAAACACAAATCTAACAAGTATCTTAGGTTACTGAAAATAAATTCTTATGCCCAAATCAATTGAGACTGAGATTAAAATAAAGATCCATAATCTTCAAAAGATTTCTGAAAAATTAAAGCTTTTAGGGTTCCACATCAAAATAAATCGCTCCTTCGAAGATAATTGGATCTTTGATTCTCCAAACCAAGATTTATCTCGGCGTCATTGGTTACTACGGATACGCACTTTTAATAATCGGGCATGGATTACTCTCAAGACTCCTTCCGAGAATTCAAATCAGTTCAAAGTAAGAGAGGAATTAGAAACAGAGATCGGAGAACCTTCGATAGGTAAAGAGATACTTCATCGGTTTGGTATGAAACCTAGCTTTCATTATCAAAAATTTCGTACGATCTTCGCACATCTTAACCACTCAGAGAATGAATTAACTGTAACACTTGATGAAACACCAATTGGCAATTTTCTCGAAATTGAAGGATCTTCTAAAAACATATGTAGCCTTGCTACCCAACTAGGTTATGAAACACCAGCTTTTATTGTGAAAAGTTATATGAAACTTTACCGTGAATTATTCCCAGATTCATCAAGCTCATCTATGATTTTCACAACTAATGAGCTTAAAAACTCATCCTAGTAAATCAATTCCTAGAGAATAAATTGATTGAGTGCCTTAGCCACCCCTAAGTCGTCATTACTAGCAGTTGTATAGAACCCTCGTCTCTTGAGTTCTTCTACACAATTCGCCATCACCACCCCAACCCCTGCATACTCCAACATTTTAAGATCACTATAGTTATCTCCAATTGCTAGAATATTTGCAGGATTAATTTGATTAGAATCAGCTAAAAATTTTAGAGCACGGTACTTCGAACAATCTTTATTTAGCACATCAATGATTCCTAAATTTCTTTTCCTATAATAAGTTTTAGCAATGTTTACTTCTTCCAGCAAACCAGATTCCTGCAGACATTCTTCAACAGTATCCATTAAATCAATCGATCCACTAAACATGATCTGGATCAAATCGTCGTCAACTTCATCCTTTAATGATCTTACGAGGACCACAGACTCAGAAACTCTGGAAAGATAAGAGTTTAAAGGGCCATTTGCCTTAAACTGAGAACAAACTACTATCTGGCCTGACAAAGATCTATCCTTGTGTAGAACTGTACAATCTACAAAAGATTCTGTTACCTTTAGAATAGATCTGGCTACTTTGGATTGAAGAAACCATTCGGCGAAACGCCTCGATTCTCCAGAAGATCTAATCATAGCTCCATTGTGTACGATAAGGGGTGATGATAAACCAAGAGTTTCAGCTATCCAAAGGGCACCACTCAGTCTCCTTCCTGTCACCAAAATTACTCTAACGCCACAATTGATAACCTGATTAATTGCCTCGATGTTCCCTTTAGGAATTT
>CAYWYX010000236.1:0-2353 GCA_964462735.1 uncultured Acidobacteriota bacterium
AAGATGTGATTCGGACTCAGTCAGATGGAATGGTCCGTGCACCAAAAGGACCAGGATTGGGTTTTGAAGTCGACTGGAAACTAATGAATGTAGCTAGCATATTTTCTTTTGATAGTAATTCTCTGTAGTCAATTACCCCAATTTAATTTAATTGGCAGCAAGTAGCTTATTTGTTCAACTCTGACTTTTTCAAAACAAGCTTACGTTTTTAATTGAAAATAGATATGTCTTTTTATAAAACAAGAAATAGGCCTTAAATAAGATTACGGAGATTTTAAGCCATTATCCAGAATAAGGTCCGGATGTCATTAAATTCTAAATTTGAAGTGATTGTAGTAGGTGGTGGGGCCATTGGTTGCACCATTGCCTATTACCTTCGGTCAGAAGGTTTTAAGGTAGCCTTAGTTGATAAGGGCCCGATTGGTGTTGAGGCATCTTGGGCCTCAGCAGGCATTGTAGGTCCAGGGGCTTTCCCAGGAGGTAATTCTTGGTTTAAGCCAGCAACTAAGATGTCAAAAAAACTGTACGATAACCTTAATCAGGAACTTTTTGAAGAAACAGGACAATTGGTGGGATACGGGGGCCAGGGTACTCTGACTTTAGCCTTTAATGTTGAGGAGGCTGATGAAATAAAGCAGTACGTAGAAGAACAAAATGGAGATGACGTGCCCACAGAAATCTTGACGGGGGCAGAAGCTCGTCAACGGGAACCATCGTTACCCGAAAATCTCCTTGCTGCAATGTTAAGGCCTGATGGAAGATTTCTGGATGCTCGAAACTATACGTTGACCATAGCCAAGGCAGCAGAAATAAAAGGAGTGCAGATCCTCCAGGGATGGCCAGTCACAGGATTTCTATGGGAGAAATCAAGAATAGTAGGAGTAAAGTCTAGACTTAGCAGTCTAATAGCTGATTGTGTAATAAATGCTGCTGGAGCATGGGGAGGTCAATTAGATCCAAAACTCTTTCTGCCAATTTTTCCAGACCATGGACAAATTATGGCTCTAAGAGGCCCAGAAAATGGTCTAAGTCATACCTTATGTCGTTGGAGCCAACCGGGATACATAACTCCCAGGGTAGACGGCCGAGTCTTAGTTGGAGCTACCCATGAACAAATCGGTTTCCAAAAAGTGATTACACCAATGGGATTAGGCCTTTTATCTAATATCACGAAAAGAGTGTTACCCGAGTTAATTAATAGGAGAGTTTTAGATATCTGGTCAGGTTTACGCCCTGCCACCAAAGACGGCTTACCCGTCATTGGACCAGACTACCGAACAAGTGGAGGTTATTTATGGGCTACTGGACATTCCAGTGAAGGTATGATGCAGGCACCAGCTACTGCTAAAGTAATCGTAGATTTTGTTTCTAAAAAAAGGCCTAGAATTCCAATCGAAGAAGTGGGTGTTAACAGATTTAAAAAAGAGTGTAGAAACCTTGAAGAATAAGTTAAGATCATTATAATGATAAATTTAAAATACTACAGATATAGTAGTTTACTTTCTAGGTGAACCCGTAACTGTATACATAGTAAGTGATTTTTGAACAAGAACAGAAAGCGGTCCAGAAAATATTTATTCCTTTTTTGAAGAACCGTTTTTGGATTTAGGTGTGCTGTTTAGGTTAGAGAATCCGGAAGGCTTTTGGTTTGCTGAAGCTAAAGGAGAACTTCCAGTTGGGTTTTCAGAGCTAAGTAGAATTGCGATCCAACGTGTTTCTTCATTGCTATCTAGGGCTATTTTAACTGTCATGGTTAGAGGAACAGAAAGAAGCATTCCAACTGGCCCTAACACCCAACCCCAAAAAACTAATGAAAGAAAGACCACTAATGTTGATAATCCCAAACCTCTGCCCATGAAGCGCGGTTCTATAATACTGCTAAAGATGAAGTTAATGACTAAATAGCCCAGGGCAACCAGTAAAGCAGTCCCATGACCTAACTGAATAAGGGCTAACAGTACCACTGGGATTGTAGCCAGTATTGAGCCGATAGTAGGTACGTAGTTAAGTAGAAAGGCCAATAATCCCCACAATAACGGAAAATCAACACCAAGAACTGTTACCCAAGTTACTGCTAGAAGCCCAGTGGCTGCACTTACAGATGTCTTAATGGCAAGATAACGTTGCAATGCATTTGTGAATTCTTTGAAGGCTGGAAGCGAAGCTTCGGGGTTGCCTTTAATAGACCGAAGTTTGGCGGGAAAGCTGGAGACTTCAAGAAGAATAAAAATAACTACAATCATAATTAGAAAAGTATTCGTGAGAACACTGCCTAAGCCAGCTAGTAAGGTAGCAACTAGTTGCATAACTGCACCTGGATTAACAATTTCTTTCAATTGGGAGCTAGAAAGAT
>CAYWYX010000237.1:0-2351 GCA_964462735.1 uncultured Acidobacteriota bacterium
CCCTGACTCTCTCATCATTCTAATAACCTTTATTGGTTCATTAAGGTTTGCCTCCAGGGGATTTTTTTCATCCATACCGAAACCTTGTAAATACGGCAAACTATAAGGATAAACCTCACCTTTTCCATGGATCTTATTTAACCGGAAAGGTACACCGTCAAATACACTAATTCGGGATGAAAGCAGAAAGTCTGCCCCTACTATCCCTCTAATCTTTTTTATGACATTTCTTAAAAATCGTGTCCGATTATTTAAACTACCTCCATATCTTCCTTCTCTCTTTTTAGCACTAAGTAATTCATTTCCTAAGTACCCATGAGTTAATTTAATATCAACACCCGTAAACCCTACCTCCCACGCTAATTTAGCCGCTTTTGTATATTGATCCTCAAGGTTTTCAAGATATTCATCGCTTATTAAGGGATACTCAGAAGAAATAACTCCGTCTTTCCGAAAGCCTAAAGAAGTTATTTTATCTAAATAAGGATTGTGGGTGCAAAGGATTGGAGCTGGATAACTATATCTACCAGAATGAGTTAACTGCAAAATTAAGACTAAATCCCTATTCGTACCAAAAGTTTCTTTATGAGCTCTTTTTGTATCTCTAACTAAATCCTCAAAAGACTGGGCATTGTTATTATTAATTAAGAGTTGTCGAGGATTAGCTCTCCCTTCAGAAGCTATTGCAGTAGCTTCGAACCAAATTAATTTTGCCCCACCACAAGCAAACCGTTGGTAACGACGATAGGTGAGATTCCCTGGCTTACCAGCTAGAGTACCATCACAGCCTTCCATGGGATGAATGGCTATTGAATTACCTGCAATAAACTTTCCTAACTTCACAGGCTGGTTTAAATAACTTCTGACTTTACTAGAATCGTGTTCAAAAGACACATTTAAGCTGAGTCCATTGATTTCTTTCTCTAATTCACCTAGTGATTGGTATCGAAAAAATCTGCCTACCATTAAAAACTTTCCATAAAACAGAACATTCTCTCGTCATTTCAAGAGGTACACATAAGTTTCAAAACCGACTAATTATATTAATAGGTTTTCTATAGATTACTCACTGTATTTTTTTCTTCGGTGAAAAATTAAGGCAAGAGAAATAAATACACCAATAATTACCATTCCCCAGACACCAGCTTTTTTCCAAACCATAAATAAGCTACCAAAACTTGCTACACCAGCAGCTATTAACATTAATATATTCCAAACCCAGCGTGTTTTTCCTTCCGGCATATCCCTCCCGAGGATATCTTTCCGGTTCATAACTAAAGAGAACGTTAGATATGCTAAAGGAAGAAGGGTAAAACCAAATACTGAGGTAGGAATAACTAACCAGAAGGCAGCCTTTGTCCAAATAAAGGGTCCAAGTGCTCCAATACAGCCTACTAGTGTGGCTAATCTGTAATTCCATCCAGAATGAGGAAGTTTTAACATTTCACAAATAATTAGACCAGAAGCTAGCATTAAAAGAGTAATAGTAGATAGGGCCATCCCAAGCACGCCAATTCCAAAAATATAGTTTGTAATTATTCCTCCACCTAAAGGTTTCAGCGATTTAGCCAAATCAAAAGCATCACGAGTAACCAACGTTGCCGCAAGTTGCTGTTCGGCTGTTGAAAAGGTAGGGGAGGATGTTTTTCGTTTAGAGTCCCCACTAGTCAGCCACCGTTTTTCCAACATTTGCTTGAATTCTTTTTGCTGTTTTTTTGATGCTAACACCGATTCCTCACTGGATGATGTCCAAGACAAACCTGGCTGGACCTGAGTATGAAATTGAGATGCTGCAGCAATCACCACGCAACTAGTAGCCAAGACAAAGGGTATTAACATTCCAGTTCCAAGATCAAAAATAATAAACCCTCTAAAAGGCCTACCCCATCTCCGCTTTAGAATTGTGTAAGGAAAGAGAAAGGTCATATTAATTCCTACAGCAGTAGCAGCGGCGCTAACCAGAACATCAGTTTGCTTATGAACTATTAAGTCACTCCAGTAGGCCCGATATTTATCTTCGATAGAATTAAGTAGGTATTCATATTCTGCTGATGGGTAAAACAAGGAATTGATGTTCGGAACAAAACCTCTGTACAAGGATTGCCAATTTAAACCCTTTTCAGAAAGAATCAGAGTAATCACAACTGTAACAAAACAAATAACGATTAATCCTACTATTATTTTTAGAACTAAATCATAAAATTTAAAGCCGACCTGGCCTTTTTCATAACTCCAAGTCGTGATTACTGAAACAATTAGAAAAACTAAAACTATACTGATCTTAGCAACTTCTCCACCAAGGACACTTGGAAACAAAGTCTGTTGAACGACTGCAGTGGCTAGCGAATACT
>CAYWYX010000238.1:0-2347 GCA_964462735.1 uncultured Acidobacteriota bacterium
GTACCAGTATCTAATGAAGTTAGAGCAAAGGAAACTGCAACTAATGCCACAAAAGCTTGTGCCCAGGTAAAAGGGATACCTAACTGACTAATAAAGAGAGCTGAACCATCAATGAAAGCCCTCATTTTTTCAGACAATGTGCCAGCAGAAGCCCAGTTTTGATAGTGACTGTTCCATGCTTCAACTGTTTTAAATCCTGCAGTACATGCTAGGACTGCTAATAAACCAAGTAACGATTCCCCAATCATTCCACCATATCCAATCATGAGAGAATCAGGTTCTCGGGAAATCTGCTTAGAAGTTGTCCCAGATGATACGAGGCCGTGAAAACCCGATACTGCTCCACAAGCTATAACAATAAAAACAAAAGGGAAAATGGGTGGAGCCCCCGATGGATTAATGTCAATAGTGGGAGAAACAAACTTGGGGTTCAGGACAAAAAATCCTAAGTAGGCGATTCCTAAACCCAAATAAAGCAGGAACGAATTTAAATAATCTCGTGGCTGAAGAAGGGCCCAGACAGGTAGAGTAGAAGCAAAAAAAGCATAGATGAGTAGGAGTAACCCCCATTGAGGGGCTGTTAAGTCAGGTTTTGGTAGTTGTAATCCAACCCAAATTGCAATCAACATTAGGAGGAAACCTAACGCAGTAACTTTCCAAATCGAGATGCCCTTTTTAAAGACAGACCAACCAACAATTAGCGCAATGCCGATCAGAAAGAAAGTTGGAAATACTGCCTCAGGATAAAAAACAACTGTGAACAAGTTAGCAACTACATGGACAAAAACACCCATAGCTAAACAGACTAAAAAAAATATAAGGATGTGGAAAAGTGATTTAGCGCGAGTTCCGATGATTTCTTCAGCAATTTTTCCTATACTCAGCCCGCGGTTTCGCATTGACAGAACTAAGGCTCCAAAGTCATGAACTGCACCAATGAGAAGAGTTCCAAAAACCACCCATAACATTGCTGGTAGCCATCCCCAAATTACAGCAATGGCAGGTCCAAGCATAGGAGATAGACCTGCTATAGATGCGAAATGATGGCCAAAGAGAACATTTCGTCGGCAAGGTATGTAATCGACATTGTCTCTGAGTTGATGGGCTGGAGTCCTAGATTGGGGGTCTAGTCGAAAAATTTTTGAGCCTAGGTATCTCGCGTAAAATCTGTAAAAAATAAAATAACAGATCAAACAACTTCCTGCTGCCCAAATTGCATCCATAGAACCTCCACTGATATCCAGTTTTTTCTTGATGATACACTAAATCGATGAGTTCAGAATAGGTTCGATAAAAACTTTAATTTTTATTTTAGCTCTCTAATTTTGTTAACACGAAAAAATTCTAAAATTAATTAAGTTAGAAAGCTCTAAAATTAGAAAACTTTTAAAATAGTTAACTTGTCAGATTATTATGACTTAGGTAGAGTATCTAAAACCCTAAATGAGTATATATAGGACATTTAAGTTATTTATTTTTTAGTATATATAGAAGGAGATCATGTGAAAAAAGCTACTTTTGGTGCAGGTTGTTTCTGGGGAATTGAAGCTAGTTTTAGACAACTAGTAGGGGTTATAAATACAGCGGTGGGTTATGAAGGTGGTTCAACAGAATTTCCAACGTATCAAGAAGTTTGTCAGGGTATGACTGGTCATGCTGAAGTAGTTGAAATCCAATATGATCCTTCCCAAATTAACTATGAAAAACTTCTAGACGTTTTCTGGAGAAGTCATGATCCAACTACGCTAAACCGTCAGGGCCCTGACATTGGTGAACAGTATCGGTCTGTGATCTTTTTTCATGATTTCAATCAGGAATCAATGGCTAAAGAGTCAAAAAAGAGGCTTGAGGCGTCAGGTCATTTTGTGCAACCAATAGTAACTGAAATTGTATGTGCATCAGAGTTTTATCGAGCGGAAGAGTATCATCAACGGTACTTAGAAAAAAATGGATTAGTTCGATGCCATAAATGAGCTATGTGACTGCTTTAATTTAATTTTTAAGGATCTCTTTGAGGAATTCTCCTTTTTAGCTTAGTGGATAAAGATGGATAATAATCAGCTAGAAGCGTATTTAAAAGAAAAGCGTCTTAAAATTAATCAAAAGTTGGAAGAGATTCTTCCTATTGAAGAAGAGCCAAAAATTATCCATCAAGCAATGCGGTACAGTTTGTTTGCTGGAGGTAAACGTATTAGACCAATTCTGGCCATTACAGCGTATGAAATTTCTGGTGGTAAAGGTGATGCCATTTTGATGCCGGCTTGTGGTTTGGAGTTAATTCATACCTACTCCTTAATTCATGACGATCTACCTTGTATGGATGATGATGATTATCGTCGTGGTAGAC
>CAYWYX010000239.1:0-2341 GCA_964462735.1 uncultured Acidobacteriota bacterium
TTTAAGCAGAGCAATTTTAATCAACCATTTCTAAATCTGCTTTAAGTCATCTTGGCCCAGCCAGTCTGACTGAATCAGTTACCTCATTTTCATATTGCTTGAAGTTTTCTTTGAATAGATTCCCTAGTTTAGAAGCAGTTTGATCAAAAGCATTTTTGTCTGTCCAGGATTCTCGAGGCACTAATAATTCACTGGGAACATTCGGGCAGTTAACAATCACCTCTAAGCCAAACACTGGATCAATTACCGTTTGAACTTTTTCAAGAGATCCAGAGTAGATTGCATCTAACATTGCTCTAGTAAAGCTAAGTTTAATGCGTGATCCGGTCCCGTATGATCCTCCAGACCAACCTGTATTGATTAGCCAGACTTTAGCTCTATGGGAACGAATTTGTGTACTCAACATTTGGGCATACTTGCTAGGATGCCACACTAAAAATGGTCCTCCAAAACAGGGAGAAAAGGTAGCTTGTGGAGATTTAACTCCCATCTCGGTCCCCGCAACTTTGGCTGTATAACCGCTAATAAAATAATACTCAGCTTGTTCCGGAGTTAAACGACTCAAAGGAGGTAAGACGCCAAATGCGTCACAGGTTAAAAAAATTACATCCGAAGGATGCCCAGCAATACACGGTATTTTAGCATTATCAATAAATTCTATGGGATACGAGGCACGGGTGTTTTCAGTGATGGTGTCATCGTTGAATGCTATCTGTCGGGTTTCTTCACTGTATTTAACGTTTTCAAGTAAAGCTCCATATACGAGGGCATCATAAATTTCTGGTTCGGCTTCATGAGTAAGATTAATTGCCTTAGCGTAGCACCCACCTTCAATATTGAAGATACCTTCATCTGTCCAGCAGTGTTCGTCATCACCTACTAAAGGTCGTCTAGGATCTGCTGACAAGGTTGTTTTACCTGTTCCCGAAAGACCAAATAGGATTGAAGAATGTTTATTTTGTTTATCTGAAGTAGCGGAGCAATGCATAGAAAGGATATTCTGTTTGGGCATTAAATAATTCATATAGGTGAAGATTGCTTTTTTCATTTCTCCTGCATATTCCGTGCCAAGGATTGTTACTTCTTGGCTTTCAATGTTTAAATCAACGCTAGTTTTGGAGGTTATTCCATCCAGTTGAGGGTCGGCAGAGGAGACTCCCGCATTAAAAATTGTTAAGTCAGGAGAATCAAAATCCAACAGTTCTTCAGGACTAGGGCGAATCATCATGTTCCACATAAATAAGGCATGATAAGGTCGAGAGGCAATAATTCTAACTTTTATCCGGTATTTCTTATCCCAGCCAATAAATCCATCAGTACAATATAGCCGTTGACACCCGTTTAGATATTCAAGAACGCACTTGCGATTAGCCTGAAAGACTTCTTGGCTAATTGGAACATTCACATTACCCCACCATACGTCTTTTTCTGAATTAGTGTTTTTTACGACGTGTTTGTCTTTAGGAGATCGACCAGTTTTAAGACCTGAATAAGCTAACAAAGCTCCAGAACTAGAAATTTTACTATCCACTTCATTTAATATAGCTTCTTCATAGAGGACGGCAGGTGATGCATTTCTCAAAATGTCTATTACTGTAATACCATGTCTTTTTAAACTAAAATCACTCATTGATGTACGTTATCCTTTCCGAAATATTTGAATAGTTTTCTGACTACCAACTAGAGAAAACTAACGGAAATCATTTAATTTCCATATTTTCATTGTACTGGCCATCTCGAGCAGCACCAGTGCATTTTGCCCGATGATAGAACTCTTGTTGAGCTTTTCCAGCATTTGAATTATTTCCATTCCAGGTCTTTAAAGTTGATTCTTGGAGGGCTCTACCATAGGAAAAACTAAGTTGCCAAGGGGTGTTACTTAGCACATTCATTGTATTTAGGTTTTGAGTTGCCTGCTGAGGTGTTTGGCCACCAGAGAGAAAAACGATTCCCGGTACAGAGACTGGGACGTTACGTTGAAAACAACGTAATGTCGCCATTGCAACCTCTTGAGTGGTTGCCTGTTCTGGACAAGTTTTGCCTGGAAGAATCATGTTAGGTTTAAGGAGGATACCCTCAAGGTGAACTTTGTGGTTTTTAAGTTCGTAAAAAACAGACTTGAGTGTTTGTGCTGTCGCTTCTTCACATTGTTTGATGGTATGGGTTCCCTCCATGAGGATTTCTGGTTCAACAATCGGGACGAGACCAACGTCTTGACAATACGCTGCATAGAGAGCAAGTCCGTGAGCATTTGCTTTAATACATTGGATGCTCGGAATAGTTTCTCCGATAGTGATAACTGATCTCCATTTAGCAAAATGTGCTCCAAGTTTTTGATATT
>CAYWYX010000240.1:0-2336 GCA_964462735.1 uncultured Acidobacteriota bacterium
ACCAAAAAACAGGAGAAGTACCAATAATAGCAATGAAAATTGCTACTAGAAAAGGAACGATGATTGCTGCTGCCTCTCTCATGCCTGCAATGACTATGACCACTGCAGCAGTAACAATGGCAATCCGGGCAGTGCCAACTTGGTTAAAGTTTTCGCTCATATTTTTTACTCGTCGAATGTTTTTATTTTCTTACCAACTTTAAAAAATCAGTTGGAATTAAATTTGCTTTTGGGTAAGACTACTAATTTTTCACCAAATGTTTAAATCTCTAATAAACTGGTAAAAGAATTTTAGTTTTCCTTGGCCTTATTTCCCTAGAAATAAGGCCAAGGTTAGTAGCAGTTTGTATTGTAACAGGCTTTCTAGGCATAGTGATACAGATACAAGTGTTTCGTGAAAAATTATTGTTGAAGGCTAATAATAAAGCTTAAATTGGATGCTATGAGTAAAAAGAACAATAAGAGAATAATTTTTGGTTGGTGCATGTATGATTGGGCCAATTCTGCTTATATTACCACCGTGGCCACTGGAATTTTACCAGCTTATTTTGCCGGAGAAGTAGTTGGCCCCGAAGGTATTAAAATTGGTAATACAGGATACGGTGCTACTACTCTTTGGGGGTTTAATATTGGTTTTGCAGCCCTGATATCACTTTGTCTAGGTCCGATATTAGGAGCTATAAGTGATATTTCGTTAACAAAAAAGAAGTTTCTCTTGGGCTTTGCGTACACTGGTTCGTTGTTTAGTAGCTTGATTTATTTTTGCCAAGAAGGTGATGTTTTTAAGGTATTATCTTTTTTTTTGGTAAGTCAGGTGGCATTTATTTGTGCGAATGTTTTTTACGATGCTTTCTTGCCGAAAATTTCTTCTGAAGAAAAAATAAACTTGGTTTCTGGTAAGGGATATTCCTACGGCTATTTGGGGGGTGGAATTCAGTTTGGACTATCCTTAGGTCTAATCCTTGGTCACAAATCCTTTGGAATATCGCAGAATCTCGCTGCTAGGTTAGGAATAGTGCTAGCAGGGTTTTGGTGGGCTGGATTTTCTCTTTTTACAGCTAAGTACCTACCTGAAAATCCTCTTGGAAAAAAAGTTGTAAGAGAGTCCTTTTATAAATTAGGATTGCTTGACAACCTAAAGGAGGGTATTGCAAGGACTTTAAAGACGATACAACTCTTTTGTAAATATCGTCACCTGTTAGTTTTTCTTTTAGCTTTTATGTTTTATAACGATGGGATTCAAACAGTAATTAATATGTCAGTAATCTATGGTAAGGATGAACTAGGTCTAGAGACTAAGGATCTCATGGTTACCCTTTTTTTTGTTCAAGCTGTTGCAGCGTTAGGAGCTATTTTTTTCAGTAGGTTATCTTATTGGTTGGGTACAAAAAACACCCTTGTGTTAACACTGCTAATCTGGTCTACGGTAGTAATTTATGCCTACTTTATTAGGAATACGACGGAATTCTTTTTGCTAGGAGTAATGGTTGGTTTAGTTTTAGGTGGTTCTCAGGCCCTAAGTCGGTCCTTTTACAGCTCCATGATTCCAGAGAGAGCCAGTGGAGGTTTTTTTGGTTTCTACGCGTTGTTTAGTAGGCTTTCAGCAATTTTAGGACCTTGGGTGTTTTCTGTAGTAACGCTTTTATCTGGATCAGCTCGTACGGCAATTCTGTATTTGCTGATATTTTTTGTTATAGGAGTAGTCCTTTTGTTGTTTGTTGATGAAAAGGAATTCAAAAGAATCGATGTCAAGGGGTTTATTTAATTATGTTGATGTAATTTCTAATTAAAATTATGTTGTTTGTTGATTTGAATTAAAAGAGGGGAATTAGTTGATTTAATTCAAAGATAAGAAAAATTGTATTAGATTGGAGATGATAATTTGAAAGGAATTGATCTATGCGTATTGCAATTGGGGGAATAGAACATGAAAGTAGTAACTTCTCGCTTTTAGAAACCCCTTTGGAGGCTTTCTGTGGACACTCTCGTTCCTCTCAACCTAAGGACCTGCTAACGAGGACTGGTGAAATAAATACAATTGTTGACGGATTCATCAAGGGACTTCGTCTCCGGGAGGTTGAAATTGTTCCACTTGGGTGGTTTCATGCTCCATCAGGAGTACAACCGACAAGAAGAACTCATGAGGCAGTTAAGGAGTTCTTGCTGGCCCCTCTGCGCAATGCTATGCCAGTTGATGGGGTTCTCCTGAGTTTGCATGGTGCCTATTCAGTAGAAAATGTAGATGATGCAGACGGTGACATACTCCAATCAGTCCGCGCACTAGTAGGTAGAGTTTGTCCAGTCATAGCTGTGCACGACCTTCATTGTAACATTGG
>CAYWYX010000241.1:0-2334 GCA_964462735.1 uncultured Acidobacteriota bacterium
TCATTTCGCCATCCGTAAAAAAGGCTTTTGATTTTTCTCAGGAATCTAACAAGACCAAGGAGGCCTATGGTCGTGACAAGTTTGGTCAAGGGACCCTACTGGCCCGTCGGTTGGTTGAAGCTGGATGTCGGTTTGTGACTGTAGACGGTTTTGACCCAGATGGAGGCGGAGGATGGGATTCCCATGTTAACAACGATAAACAATTAAAAGAAAATCTGGTTCCACCATTGGATAAAGCACTTTCAGCTTTGTTAGAAGATTTAGAATCACGGGGTCTGTTGGAATCAACAATTGTTATGGTAATGGGTGAGTTTGGTCGTACACCAAACATTAATCCCGGCAGAGGGCGCGATCACTGGGGACATTGCTGGTCAATGGCTCTAGGAGGTGGTGGAATTAAAGGAGGTCAGATAGTCGGAGCTAGCGATGAACGGGGAGCTTACGTAGCTGAACGTCTGGTGACGGTTGGTGATGTTTTTGCAACCGTGTACAAGGCTATGGGAATTGACTGGACCAAAACCTATTTAGGTCCAGGAAGACGACCTATTTACATTGCTAACTCGATTGGAGATAAACAAGGTGAACCGTTGCATGAACTGGTTTAATTTACAAGACCTTAATTAAATACCACCAAAGAACCTTTAATTTTCTAGGTTCCGAAATAGGTCTCTCCATCCATTAAATATTTTCGAGTCTCTTCTTCGTCTAACTCGACACCCAATCCAGGTCCTTCTGGAACTTCAATGTGACCATTGCTGATTTTAGGCCGGTAACCTTTGAGAATTCTGTCCCATCCTGGCATAGCATGAAATTCTAAGGCTAAGAAGTTGGGCATGGCTGCACAAGCATGAGCAGCAGCAGCGATGCCAATCGCACTCGAGGCATTATGAGGGCATGTTAGGAGATGGTGGATGTCAGCCAGTTCTGCAATTTTCTTTGCTTCAGAAAGGCCCCCACAAATCTGAAAATCAGGAGCTACAAACCGGACGGCAGATCGTCGAAAAAATTCTAGGAATTCATGTCGCAGATGCAGTCCTTCTCCAATTAGAGTGGGTGTATGGGAGGAAGCTGTCAAAGTAGCCCATGCCTCTACATCGGTGGGTGGGATTGGATCCTCAACCCAAGCTAAGTCAAAAGGTTCTACTGCTTTTAAGTAACGCATAGCATTAGAGAGGGTTCCACAACGGGCTTCTACAGAGATTTCGACGTCTTTGTTGACTTCTTGGCGAATTTCTTCAAGCGAACCAACTAGAAGGTTTAATCCTTTACGTGTTAGATGGCTCTCCATCATCGCGTCCGGAATACCCATAACATTAGGAGGCGTTACATCGAATTTCACGCAGGTTATACCCATCTGTTGATAATCACTCAAACGTTTTAAATAGTCCTGTAAGGAACCTACACAACAATAAAGACGGACCTTATCCCGATATTTTCCTCCAAGAAGCTTGTAAACAGGGACTCCAATGGCTTTACCTGTGAGATCCCATAGTGCAGTTTCCAAACCACTGACAGCATGGACCTGAACTCCACTATCAAAATGCGCTCCTCCAAAGTTTATATAAGCACGGGACATCATTTGCCGAAAAAGTTTTTCGACGTTAGTTGGGTCTTTCCCTAATAATAACTTACGGTAACTAAGTACGTGGGCTCTTGCTTGATCACTGGCCCAGGTATCACCGTAACCACTGATACCCTGGTCGGTGTCGATTCGAATGAGCATCCAGTTCCGTCGCCAGCCCCAGTCTACTTTTAACATGGTAGTTTTTATGTCGGTAATGCGAAGTTTTGGATAGGAATGAGAATCTCCGGAACTAGGTTCGCCACTTGCCCCAATAGAGCCTGCCAGTGTTGCACCGGCGACTCCTGTTAAGGATGTCATAAACTTTCTGCGATCAAAGAATGGCATGGATTCCTCCTCTATAGGTTTTTATTGGCTTGATGAACAAGGTTGTTAGACATTTTGAGATTCTTTTAAATATACAGAATTAAAACAGCGTATTAATATTTAGGGAGTGACAAGTACTGTTTACCATGACTTTTTGAGAATATCTATGTTGAGGTCAGAGTTTCTGAATTTAAATCAAATAACCTGTCATTGGAGCATACCATGCGAAGAAAAAAAAATGATTGTATTTTTGTTTTAATTTTCCTTTTGGCAGTAATTTCTCTTTTTGTCACTCCCCCACTGTTGGGAAGTGAACCACAGTTACAGGTTGGAGAAACTAAGATTATTTATGGCTCGGGTGCCTCGGGCCGTTGGAGTCCAGGTCCTTTATTGGCTTTAAAAGATGGCTCACTGGTTTTAGGAGACTCAGGATACTCCCTTTGGTC
>CAYWYX010000242.1:0-2315 GCA_964462735.1 uncultured Acidobacteriota bacterium
AATGGACAATAGCTAAGGCTGTTAAAGTTAATCCTCAAGACAACCGGCTTTTTGAAATTGAATCTGGACAAGGAATGTTTGTTAATGGAAAAACAGGGAAAACTCAAAATCTAATTACTCGGAAACACTTTAGTGATATTGAAGCACACATAGAATTTAATGTTCCCCACAAATCCAATTCAGGCGTTTTTTTTATGGGACTCTATGAGCTGCAAGTCCAAGATGATTATGGAAGAAAAGACCTTGTGTTCTCAATGTGTGGCGGTTTTTATGCTCGAAAAATTGGCGGCTATTATTCCTCTAGTAAGGAGTGGGTTGGTGGCACACCTCCTAAAGTTAATGCATGCAAACCCCCAGGTGTTTGGCAAAATTTTGACGTTAAGTTCAAAGCTCCCCGATTTAATAGTGAGGGGAAGAAAATCAAAAATGCTCTATTCTTAGAAGTCCGTCAAAATGGAATTCTTATACATCAAAATGTAGAGATGCCAGGTCCAAATAGTGCTCATATGCCTATTCCTGAAGCTCCTATGGGACCCTTAATGCTTCAAGGAGATCATGGTCCTGTAGCATACCGAAATGTTCGTGTTCGCCCGCTTCATTAAAAACTAATGACAGAGAAAATGCCCGTGTTCTATTTCGGCCAAAAACCTTGGCATTCCAAATATTTTTTTCCAAAATGGGGCTTCCAAGTTCTTCTGATAATTTTTATTTTAACGACCCATAGCTTCAGCCCAAACCTTTTATTTTTAATTAGACAACCGTCCCATCAAGCACAACCCATTCCCAAATCAAAAACTGAATTTGATGAAAAATTAGTTCCAATTTTTAAGAGACATTGTTTGCGATGTCATAGTTCCAGTATTAAAATGGGCGGTCTAAATCTAAGCAGTACCAAATCGCTGTCTGCAGGTAGTGACTCGGGGAGTGTTATTTCTCCTGGACAACCTGAGAGAAGTAAACTCTTCCAGGTTGTCAGGTCGAGACAAATGCCCCCAGACAAAAAAACAGTCGTTTCTTCTTCAGAGCTCAGTATCATCCAAGATTGGATCGAGTCTGCTGATCTTAAAGGCTTGTCAGCCAGTCACCAAACGATCAATCAGCAGCATATAATTCCTTTAATGTTTCTTCATTGTACAGCCTGTCATGGCCAACGTCTTCAAGAAGGAGGATTAGACCTTCGAACAAAAGCCTCCATGTTGAGGGGAGGACGGTCAGGCCCAGCTATTATTTCAGGAGATCCAGAAAATAGTCTTATTATCCAAAAAATTCATAACAAGGAAATGCCCCCAAAAGGCCGGGAAGTCGAAGCTAGTGTTCGACCAATGTCTTCCCGCGGACTAGACCTTCTCAAAAGGTGGATTACTGCGGGTTCACCTGAAATAACAGATGATCAAGACAGCAATGAAGCTGATTTATTTTTGTCCACTCAAGATCAAAAGTTCTGGTCTTTCCAGACACCTAAGTCTGAATTAAAGCCACCCCCAGTAGAACCTAGAAATCCTACTCTGACAAGTAACCCAATTGACGCATTTATCTTGGCTAAATTGGAAAAGAATAACTTGTTTCTTTCACCTCGAGCAGACGAAAAAACATTAATACGCCGGGCTAGCTTTGACCTCACTGGTCTACCTCCCAGCTCTCAAGATGTTAAATATCTTCTTGGTGACACTAACCCTAAAGCATACGAGTTTTTAATTAAACGACTGCTCAGTTCTCCTCGTTATGGTGAACGCTGGGGTCGTTATTGGTTAGATTTAGTTGGTTATCAAGATCATCCATATGCTTACCGCTACAGAGATTATGTCATTCGTTCTTTTAATAAGAACAAGCCTTACAACCGCTTTCTACTCGAACAAATTGCAGGTGATGAATTAGTGGATCTAAAGAAACTTCCAAGCATTAACCAGGAAACAATTGACAATTTAATTGCTACAAGTTTTCTTCGAATGGTCCCTGATGAAACAGGCAATCGGCTAACAAATTTTGTAGAACATCGTCTTCGAGTAATTAACGATCAAATTCAGATTTTTAGTTCAAGCATACTAGGATTAACCATCGGTTGTGCTCGATGTCATGACCACAAATTTGAACCTATTTCCCAAAGGGATTATTATCGGTTAGCTGCAATTTTTAAAGGAGCTTTTGATGAACATGATTGGATGCCAGCTCAGTTTGTCAACGACCCTGATCGACCAATGCTACATACAGCACCACGGACTCTTCCTTATGTAAGCCCTCTAAAAAATGCTTTTCTTCTGAACAAAGAGCGTCTATCTCGCGAGACACATAATGAAAAAATCAATCAAAATATTGCT
>CAYWYX010000243.1:0-2260 GCA_964462735.1 uncultured Acidobacteriota bacterium
ACCCCCAGGCATTCTACAGGAAATTGTTGATAACATCTTAGTCTGTCCTCCAGGAGACATATCCCAGTTGACTAGGCTTTGTGAGAATCGTGATGATGTGGCTGCAATTATTTTGGAACCAACTGGAGCTACTTTTGGTAAAGTTCCGTTGCTTCCTCAATTCCTGTCAGATGTCAGAGAGTGGACTTCTCAACGAGGTATTGTTTTGATTTTTGATGAGGTGATTTCTGGTTTCCGTTGCGCATTGGGAGGGGCGCAAGCTATTTATGATGTGACTCCTGACTTAACTACTTTAGCCAAAATCTTAGGAGGAGGTTATCCCGGAGCAGCTTTGGTAGGACGCGCTGAAGTCATGAATGTGATGGACTATCAAAAGAAGAAGGGGGGTATAGTGCCTCCACTAGTTACCCACTATGGCACTTATAATGGCGGTCCCATTTCGGCGAGTGCTGGTATAGCAACATTAAATTTTCTTCGTTCTACTAATACAATTGAAATGGCTAACCGCAATGGAGCAGTACTCCGTCAAGAAATGAATTCAATAATTAGACAGTTGGGTTGTGATTGGTCTGTTTATGGCGATTTTTCTGCTTTTCATCTATTTGCAAATCCTGAGCATGAGTCAATTGGCCCTGAAGATATTATGAAAGGGAGAATAGATTCTTGGAAGTTACGATCATCAACTTCTATAGATCTTCAGCATAAGATACGGCTTGGTTTTCTTTGTGGTGGGGCAGACATTATGCCTTGGCCTGGAGGACTAGTGTCGGGGATACATACTAAAGAAGATCTAGCAAAAACAGCCGAAGCTTTTGAAAACACTCTAAAAATGCTAGCTGAAGAGGGTATATTGGAATAGAAACTTTAATTTTAAAGATCTCCAGTTTTAAGATTTGGAAAAAAGCAAGCTATGCTAATCTTACTGATGATCTAACTCACCAATAATTTCTAACTTTTTATCACTTAAATGACCATAGCGATTTATCCAAATACCATGGGAACTTGCAGCTTGTGCTGTCTGTAATCGTTGTCGAAAATCTTCTAGAGGGCCATATGCATGAACCACTGCATAAACTGGCGTGTCCCCCGCCTCTTTTTGCGCTTGGATGATTTTTCGATGTTGAGACTGTTTGCCTGCTAAGTGTGCTTCTTTTGGTGTCGGATAATGGAAATTTTCTAGGTGGTTTAAAAATTTATTATCTGTAATATCAAGCCCATTAACTAAGGCTTTTACGAGAAGTTTTTCAGACAATTGATGATTAGCTTTTAGTAATTGTTGTCCATAGAATTGCAACATCATGGGCCAATGCATTGTATAAAGTTTAACGCAAATAGCAGAACTATAACGACCAACATGTTCATAATCCATCCCCGAAAAAATTGTCCAAGGAGGAGGAAAGGCGTTTGACAACAGTTCCATTTTGTTTGCTCCTGCTTCATTCATCGTTTGTCTGAACACAGAATGTAATTCTTCAACTAATTTAGCCTTAAATCGAACCCATTCACCTAGCCCACTGTTCTCTTGACGAAGACCCTGAATATAATTAAAACCCTTATCCGATTCGTTCCAAGCGATTAAATCGGAGTTTTTAAGGTTTCCATGTAGTTCTTGATAAAGTCTAGTAGCAGCATTTTTCATGCGATTAAAGTTGAAACCAAGCCTACTGGCTGCTTTCATTGCATGATTACTAAAATCGACAAAAGCACAGTCAAGAAGATATGGTGGATATTCAGGCCAATCAAATCGAATACCTTGTAGACTAGGGTATTGGGAACAGAGATCTCGAATCAACGCTTGGGTATATTGAATAATATGTGGACTAGCCAGACTACCGTTAGCTGATAATCGTTTTCTGGGAATCTGTCCATCTGGTAAACAAGGGCAATCATCCAGGTCAGGTTGACCAAACTGTACACGGTAGCCTGGTGGAATAGCAGCTTGGATTTGCATGTAGACTTTTAATCCTCGATTCTGAGCAGCTCTAATGAATCTCTGGACAAGCTGGCCAGATGTCTCTGTAAGGTTTGTGATAGGTGGAGGTTGATAGCGTAATCCTTGATAGAAATTGAGATCAGGTTGGAAGCTTGGAGCTGTTTGCACCCAGAGCTCATGTTTGCCCCACAAAGATCGGTCTAGTAATCGAACTGCTCCAGCACCAGCATCGATGGGTGGTTCTCTAGAGCCTTTGTCTTTGTCAATTTCTTCCATTACATATGGTGAGATAGATACTGCTGTGACTCGAGCTTTATTCTGGAGGTT
>CAYWYX010000244.1:0-2201 GCA_964462735.1 uncultured Acidobacteriota bacterium
AGATTCAAACTAACCTTTCTCAAACCGAAAGATTAAAACGTATTTTTGAAATTCTGGACGACGTTGCCCTCCAAAAAGATTCAATGAATAGATATCCCCACGAATTTTCTGGAGGTCAACGTCAAAGGATCGGTATAGCTCGTGCATTAACAACCAGACCTAAAATAATTATTGCCGATGAACCTGTAAGCGCTCTAGATGTGTCCGTGCAAGGTCAGGTGATTAATCTAATGGAAGAATTACAACAAGCTTTTGGTCTAACCTATCTTTTCATAGCCCATGACCTTAGCCTTGTTTATCACATTAGTGATCGAATTGGTGTGATGTATCTAGGGAATATTGTTGAACTGGGGGATAGCAAAAGTGTCTACCATGAACCCAGACACCCCTACACTCAAGCTTTATTGTCTGCTGTTCCATACCCAGACCCCGAAAAAAAACATTCTGAACGTATTCGTCTTACTGGAGATATTCCAACACCATTAAATAAACCTTCAGGATGTAGCTTTCACCCCCGCTGTCCCATTGCTAAGCCCAGTTGCCAGATAGAAATACCAAAACTAACTCAACATGACGGCACCTCTGTAGCCTGTCCCTATGCTGTCTCCTAGGAAATGGTCCCATCGAAGTCCCCTATTTTTATTTAGCCTATATTTATTGCCTTAATAAGAACAGCTATTCTCTCCATCTATACGGTCTGGATTAATTCTCTTTAAGAATACAGTCATCTCTTTTGCAGTCTGAAGATCTCCTCTTTCCTTAGCAATGTTAATTCCTCGAACGAAAATTTCTTCAGCTTCTTCAAAATTTGTCTCTAGAGAAAGTGCTTTACCTAAATCTCTATATGCTGCTGAATACGTATCCTGGAGCTGAATAGCTTTTTTCAATGGAGTAATTGCTTTTTTGAAATCTCCAATCTCCAAATATTCGTGACCCAAACTATATTGAAGAAAGGCATTTTCTGAATTGTCTCTAATAACCGCTTCAAGTTGTTGAATTCTATTCTTTTCTGTCAACAAATTCTCCTAACTTTTTGGATTAAACTATTAAAGGTTTCTATATGGACTAACTATTTAGTATTAAACCTATTTTTTCAGGATCAAGATCAGTGCAAAATATTTTAGAAAATTTCCTTTACTAAGAAATATCTCTCAAAATAGGTCCTTTGGTATTTCATTAACCTTAGCTGCTAAAATAAGGTCATTAACTGAAACTCCACCAACACTATGGGTTGATAACTCGACAGTAATGTTTCTATAATTCCTCAAATAAAGATCGGGATGATGATCCTCCATCTCTGCGACTTCTGCAACCTGATTTAAAAACTTAATGGCTGCACCAAAATCCCTCATTTTCCAAGTAGAAGAGATAACCTTAAAATCTTTACTGAGGTTCCAACCATTAATATCTCTTAAACCAATCTTAACTTCTTCAATTGGCATACACGTGACACTACCTAGACACTTTTGATTTATCCAATTATCCATTATTCTCCCTTTTCGTTGAACCAATTAACCTATTCTGTGGGTGAAGCCCTTCTTGCTTATACCAAGTCTATCGATGGATTCCTTATTTTTATCAGATAAACCCTTTTTTTAAAAAGCATTAACCTGTATTTTAAAATCTAATCCTTTAACTATAGATTCTATTATGGCTAACCAACGCAATTCTTGAGACCAATTATCGTATTTAATAATATATATTGTAAAGATACTTAATCTAGCTGAATCGTTAGTGTTTCTTTTTATCTAATCGAGCCTGTCTAATAAGAGATCCATAGATCCTTTTATCAAAAGGAGGACAACCTGTTGGATACTGTCCAAAAGGGTGATCCTTCTGCCGCATTAGGTAAGTGCAAAAAGTTAAAGTTTTACATGTGGTCCTAACATCAAGAATACCTTTTTCCAATCCATCCTTTGGTAAATTAGGGTAGGCCAGTGCACCTCTTCCAATTCCCATTATGGTTACCTTTCCATCACGAATATTAGCTGCTCCAGCTTGAAGTTGCCAATGTTGCAACCAACTATATCCAGCACCAACAATAGGTAAATCAGGAAATGTTCTCTGAATTTGAGCACATAACTCAAACTGACGATCAACTCCAATTAAAGGATGTTCAGGCGAAGTATAGTTTCCAGTATCCGGTTTATCAAAAGGTCTACCTATATGAGGATTAGTATACGGATTTCCCATCGAAATAC
>CAYWYX010000245.1:0-2194 GCA_964462735.1 uncultured Acidobacteriota bacterium
AAAACTGCTTTAGCTGTCATAATTCCGATAGTCATAAAAGCGGACTGGTTCTTGAAACTCAAGAATTAGTTGCTCAAGGTGGTGCTCTTCAAGGTCCAGCAATTATTCCTGGAAAAAGTCATGAGAGTCCTTTGATCCAGCGTCTGCGTGGAACTAAAACACCTCAGATGCCTTTAAACGGAAATCCCCTTTCAGAAAAACAAATTAATTTAATTGCCAAGTGGATTGACACCCTGGATCCCAAAGTTTTTGCCCAGAATAAAGACTCTAAAAAAGAAAGCTTGCCTAGTTTATTTCCTGTGAACTCCATGGTTTTTGATTCAGTTGATGGATCTAAAATTTATGCAGGGACTCGAGGTGTAGGTATTTTCAAGAGTGTTGATGGGGGTGCTACTTGGAAATCTTCCAATCAGGGTTTAACTGAAATTGTTGTACAGGCTGTAGCTATTGATCCTGTTGATTTTAATTTGGCTTATGCAGGGACATATGGTTCTGGTATTTTCAAGAGTATTGACGGAGGTCAAAATTGGATAAGTGCTAATGAAGGTTTAACCGAAAAACGAATAGAAACTTTTCTTATACATCCTACTGAGCCAAAGAAACTTTTTGTAGGAACATTTGGCAGTGGGGTTTTTAAAAGTAACGATCAAGGAAAAAAATGGACTTCAGCTAACAGTGGTTTACCTCCCTCAAGTATTATTAGATCGTTGATTGGACATCCAAATAATTCATCTATCCTATATGCTACAGTAGATGGAAAGGGAATTTTTAAATCGGTAGATAGTGCTGCATCATGGGAAAGTGTCAACAAAGGTATTAGTAATAAGCAAATACAAGCTTTGGTAATTGATCCGTTGACTCCTGATAAATTGTATGCGGCTTCTGATGGTTCGGGAATTTTTAAGACAATTAATGGTGGAGGCAACTGGATCCAACTTCAAGATAGTTTATTGAATACTTTAATTGATGATTTAGTGATCGATCCTCTTTCTCCATCAACACTTTATGCAGGAACTTTTGGTAGTGGCCTGTTCAAAAGTATTAATGAGGGAGTTGCTTGGTCTTCAATTAGCCAAGGATTACCGATTTTGCCAGTTGTTCGCTCTCTGGTTGTGAATCCTAATCGACCATCAACTGTTTTCCTGACTCTTTCTCAGGGATTGTTTAGAAGTATTGATGGCGGAACTAGTTGGAAAAAGATCGGGATTGACCAAGTTGGCAAAAGACAACTAGGTATTCGAAAACAAATGTTAAGCGGAGCAATTGATTTGTCAGAAACACCAAATCTTTATAGTGGTACTTCTATCGGTGTTTTTAAAATGTCTTTAGGAGATTTTAAAGAAAAAAGTTTGGATAACTAGGAGGCTTTTTGGAACCTTTTGTTGATTCAACTAGATATGTTAATGATGGACTGGAATTGCGAACTCGGATGAATCGAGATGGCTACCTTTACATTAGAAATTTGCTACCTCAGAAAATTCTTGAAGAGTTGCGTTTAAAGTGGTTAGGGATTTTAGGTGAAGCAGGTTGGTTAGAAAAAGGCACAGCGCCTGAAAGTGGAATTCCAAATTTAGATGCTTTTTGTGTTGAACCTGAAATCCCCTACATGGAGGTAATGACTAAAGTTTTTTCGTTAATAGAATACCATTCCATTCCCCATCATTCCAATGTCGTTGGTTTTTTTGAACGAATGTTAGGTGGGACGATTATGAATCATCCTCGTTTGATAGGTCGTACAATCTTTCCACAAAGAACCGATTATACTACTCCTCCCCATCAGGACTGGATCCCCATTCAGGGAACTCCTGAAACTTATACAGCATGGATTCCCTTGAGTGATATTACCAAGGAAATGGGAGGTCTACAGCTTTGCACTGGTTCTCATCAAGGTGGGATTTATGATTTTCAACCAGCCTTGGGAGCAGGAGCAATGGAAGTTGTTGAGCCACTTGAAGGGCCATGGGTTAACAATCCAATGCAACAAGGAGATATAATTTTTTTTCATAGTATGATGGTACACAAAGGTGTATCCAATAATGCCAAGCAATTGCGTCTTTCAATGGATGCCCGATTCCAGAGGACTGATCAGCCAATCTGCCCTAACAGTCTTGAACCACATGGTAAAGAAGTGAGAGATTGGAAAGCAATTTATAAAGATTGGCCTCAGAATAACCAACTGAAATATTACTGGAAG
>CAYWYX010000246.1:0-2179 GCA_964462735.1 uncultured Acidobacteriota bacterium
GGAAGAAACCAAGGAAGCCGGAGCCGTTAGTGATGTCTACCTCTAAGCTAGCTTCAACAATGAAAAACGTTTCTCTGCCCTCTGTAGAAAAAGATAGTGTCATTGCTTTAAGAGATGTCTGGAAAATTTATGACACAGGCGAAATCCGTGTTGAAGCTATGAAAAGCGTTTCCCTCAAAATTGCTCGGGGAGAATTTGTCGCTATCATGGGAGCCTCTGGTTCAGGAAAATCAACCATGTTAAATATTTTAGGATGCCTAGACCACCCTACTCGCGGCATTTACCTGTTAGATGATGTTGATGTGTCTACTTTTTCTGCTTCTGACCGAGCTGACATCCGGAATCAAAAGATTGGATTCATCTTTCAAACATTTAATCTTCTAAGTAGAACCTCGGTTTGGGAAAATGTTGAAGCTCCCATGCTCTACTCAGATATTGCAAAAGTAGAGCGAACTAAACGGATTCAAGAGGCTTTAAGAATTGTTGGTTTGTCTGAAAAGGCTAAAGCCCTTCCTAATCAGCTTTCTGGAGGCCAACAACAACGGGTTGCAGCAGCTAGGGCACTTGTCAATAGACCTGCTATCCTTTTAGCAGATGAACCAACCGGCAATTTGGACTCTTCTACTTCAGATGAAATTATGTCTTTTCTTCAAAAATTGAATCATGAAAAAGGAATTACTTTGATCATGGTAACCCATGAAAATGATGTTGCAGCTTACGCTTCACGACGTATTCAGATGCGCGATGGCAAAATTATAAATGACGAAATCATGACCCCTAAAGCTGTTAGTGATTAATTAAGATACTTGGAGAAATAAGATGAATTATTGGATGATTTTCAAAATCTCTTTTAAGGCTCTCCGGCGAAACAAGATTCGCTCAGCACTGACTATGCTTGGAATTATTATTGGAGTCTCAGCCGTAATAGCCATGGTAAGCCTTGGAAAAGGAGCTCAACAACAAGTTCAAGAAGAACTTTCTGCTATGGGTGATAATACCGTTTGGGTAAGAGCAGGAAGCAGGCGTTCCTGGGGAATTCGCAGTGCCAGTGGATCAAAGAATACCCTAAAAGGGTCAGATTTTGAGGCTATGCTAAGAGAATGTCCTGCAATCAAGGCTGTTAGTCCTAGTGCCGGATCAGTAGCCCAGGTGGTTTTTGGCAATCAGAACTGGAATACCCGAATTGAAGGGTATAACGAACAATACCCTCAACTGCGTAATTGGGAAATGGCTCAAGGCCGTTTTTACGATGTGAACCACGTAAAATCGGCTTCACGGGTTGCTGTTTTGGGTAACACTGTATGGAAGGAATTATTTTCAGGAAGTGATCCAATTGGACAAACAATCCGAATAAAAAATCTTTCTTTTCAAGTCATCGGTGTCTTTAAAGCAAAGGGATACAACTCCTGGGGTAGAGATCAAGATGACACCATTGTGGTCCCTTTTACCACCGTTCAAAAGAAGTTTCTAGGTGGAGTCCTTAGCGTCCAATCAGGAATAGTTCAAGCTGTTAGTGCGCGTGCCACTTATGCAGCTGAGAAACAAATACGGTCACTCTTGCGCCAGCGACACCGTTTAGGACCTTTTCAGGATGATGATTTTTCTGTAAGAAATCTTAGTGAAATTGCTGAAGCTGCTGAATCAACTAGCCGCATTATGAGCTACTTATTGGCTGGCATCGCTGCTATTTCTTTGTTAGTAGGTGGAATTGGCATTATGAACATAATGTTGGTTGCAGTTTCAGAACGCACCCGAGAAATTGGAATTCGTATGGCTATTGGAGCTCGACCTAACCATATTCGAATTCAGTTTCTAGCAGAATCGATTGCACTCTGCACTTTGGGAGGTATCATCGGACTATTATTGGGCTTAGGAACGTCAGCTGGCATCGCTCAATTTCTAGGATGGCCCACTATAGTTTCACTCGATTCCATCATTCTTTCAATCGCCTTTTCAGCAGGCATCGGAATCTTTTTTGGTTATTATCCTGCTCATAAAGCTGCCGGCCTTGACCCTATTGAGGCCTTACGCTATGAATAGCCTTGTTAACCAAACTTAATGTCTTCGAAAAATCGATGATCAGTAACATAGAAAAATTCATCTGAGATATTTCGGATATATAGTTCAGCCTTCAACACCTCAATACAACCAGTAACTAATATCTCGTCTAGAGGTTTTT
>CAYWYX010000247.1:0-2171 GCA_964462735.1 uncultured Acidobacteriota bacterium
GGATAAATTGTAGCTATTGTGAGGGATCTCCTAGACCAATAAAGCCCAGCAGTGTCAGAGCCATCATGAGTTCGGAACCAATGACCCAAGGACGCCTTCTTCCCATAGAACGAATCGTAAAACTATCCATTATTGGGGCCCAAATAAGTTTAAAGGACCAAGGTATTAGTATTATGGCCTTTAAATTTCCAATTTCATTGTCAGCAACCTGATAGTGATATGCTAAATAAGATGGCAGAGTTATCAACATGAATCCCCAAGGCACACCCTGTGCAAAATATAGAGCACAAAGGGTCACCTGTCGCTGCCATCGATTATCAGCTAATGCCATTTTAAAGTTTCCACAAAAATAAAATTAAACTATAAGTTATTTAATAATTATAAGTTAAATATATTATTCTGATTAAATACTTTAATAATTGATATTGACAAATAAAACTCGATAGTAAAAAAAGAGAGCTAGTCCTGGAATCTTTTAGAGCATTGTCCTTCAACATTTCCCTGAAATTATTAATTGTAATAACTACTTATGACTAGAATCTGAATGCAATTCAGCAAGTTTTTTTACCACTTAGTCTAGGATTCTTGCTTTGACTGACAACAATCAACAAAAAAATTATATAACCAGCCAAATACAAAACCGCCGAGGCCTCCATCTACTATTCCATAAATGGTGCCCACCAATAAATCTCCAAGAGTACCTGCAGCATGAAAACCAGGATAAACGGAACTTATTAGTTGTAGGAAATGAAGACCATAACCGGGAATCAATAAATTCAGTAAGCCAGAAAACAGGATGCTCCCGCCCCAGAAAATTGCCCCGACAATTGCTAGTGCTTTTGTTGATAAATGCATTATTCCTCCTTTTGAACTCTTCAGAGTTATTGATTACCAGAGTCTTGCATTAGAAAATTAGCTTTGCAATACCTGCCCAACAAAACCCAATAAAAGAATTCTCAATCTTATTCCTTTCTCAGAAAAATGTTCTAGTTTTTAAACCTTTTTAATTCATCTTTTTGTGAAGGACTCATCAATTTTTCTACAGAACTTTTTCCTTTAATAGCATTCTTATTTCCTTGCTCGGCAGCGCGACTATACCATTGAAAAGCTTTTAGATAATCCTTTGGAACTCCTTGACCCATAAAATACATTGTTCCTAGGTTGTATTGGGCATCAACATGTCCTTGTTCACTAGCTAGTTTCCACCACTTAGCAGCTGCTTTTTCATCCTGATCAGTACCTTCTCCTTTGTAATACATTTCTCCTAACTTAGCCTGCACATGGGAATTTCCGCGTTTTACAGCCAATTGAATTAATCTTAAAGCTTCTTTAGGATCTTTTGGAACACCTAGTCCATTTAGGTAAGCTAACCCCAAATTATACTGAGCATGCTCATGGCCCTGTTCTGCCGCAAGTTGATACCACCTAACAGACTCTACTTGGCTTTGTAAGACTCCTTGCCCTTCAGCATATGCAACTCCCAAATTATATGCAGCTTCGGTATTTCCCTGATCTGCAGCAAGTCGGTACCACTTTGCCGCTTCCTGATGGTTTTTTAAAACACCTCGTCCATTATCGTAGGCCAATCCTAAATTATATTGGGCCGTAGCATTACCCTGTTCTGCTGCAAATTTCCATAACTGAATGGTTTCTTTATCATTCTCCTGACCCAATGTTACAGAACAAAGTATTAAGCCTACTAGTATTATGTATCTAAAAAGATTCATACCTAAAAATCCCACACCTAAACTCAAAATTAAAAAGCCAGTCATTAGCAAATTTTACAATGAGCCTCTGTACTCAGCAAGGGCAAGTCCAATTAAAAAATTATAAGTAATTTTAAACCTAGGGAATTTAAAGGAAATAATGTAACGGAGTGTATTTAAAATGAGACCCTTCAGCAATTCTTAACTTTACATCTAGTCAAGTCAGCATGAGTCGATCTCACCCCAACCATTGTGTTACACTCAAGACTTTCTTGGACTAAGTTTTCTACACTTTAAATTTGAAAGTTTCAAATGTATCCTCGTTCATTGATCTCTTTTGTAACAGTTTGGATAATCATTTGGCAACCCTTAACTGTTAAGAGTAAAACCCTGGTGGTAAATCAGCAAATGGCTCCCCCAGCCTGGGCTTTAATGGAACGAGAACTCTTGCGCCTTAATTCAGAA
>CAYWYX010000248.1:0-2164 GCA_964462735.1 uncultured Acidobacteriota bacterium
TTTAGGGCCAGACCCTTGTTCATGGAGAGTTATTTTACCTGTTTCATAAGTTACCCGAGCGACTCCTCTATAGTTTTTTGGAATCTTGAATAGAAAGGCGAGATAATTTCTCGTGGAAGTTTGACCTGTATCTAGGTAAGTGTAAATGGGTCGGTTAAAAATTTGTCTTTTCTGAACTAAAACTGGGAATGGCTGGTGTAGCCCGGTAGTGCCAAATTCTAACCCTCGAGCCTCTGGTTTCCCATTTTTTGCATGACGCCAAACATTTAGCCAAGGATATTCTCGAGTATCCCAAAGGTAACCGATGAGTAATCCTTCAGAGAGACTACTGGCTGTGATCCAGCCAATATGTTCTTCAAAAGTAAAGGAAACAACATTAGGATCAGAGTCAGCTAAAAGGCGTCGAAGATCAATGAGTTGAGTTCCCTTGAGAGCATTGGGCCAATAAACCACAGGATTTTCAGGGATTGGTAAAGGGCTGGTTTGCATGAATCCTTTTTGAGCATTGCTGTCTACAAGAGTATCCTCATTAAGAAAAGGTGGTCCGATTGTTGGGTGCTGAACCATGTTATAGATACGACCGAGTAAATTTCTGTTAGTGACTTGTTCAGCCACAAAGAAACTAGCAGAATTGTTTGAAAGTTGAATCTGACGTTTGATCTCTAGGCCAGCTAAGGGTAGTTTTGCAGTCATTAAAGCTTGAATGGAGTCTCCCTCTGAGGTTGGCGGCTTTATTATCTTCCATTCTACCCGTGAGGCTTCTCCATGAAAAAACATTCCATTTTCTTTTTCAGCTTCTGTCACTGGACCCCATCTATCAAGACAAAGAAAGTGTCCTAAAGGTCGAAGGATTGCTTTTTCACTAGGGTCGAATTCACTAGAGTCGAAAGCTAACGGATTAATAGGCTGGTTATTGAGTCGAAAGCTAACAATTGAGCCACCACCTACATCAACCACCAACTGAGCAACTTTTCCTTCCATAACAACAGAACGTCGCCCATTATGAAGTGTTTCTGGTTGACTTGGTGAGAGGAATCCCAATAGCGATAGGCTGAGAGCAATTTTGTTCAATTAGAGAGCTTTGTTAGACAGGTGTGTTCGGGTCAAATATCTGATAGTAGTTTGAGATCACCAGTACTATCACCAAAAACATCTAGTTCGATTCCCATACGATCAAGCATGGATAAATAAAGGTTTGTAAGGGGTGTTTCATCTTCAAAATTTATGTGGCGACCGGTTTTTAGAGTTCCTCTACCTCGACCTGCCACTAATACTGGTAGATCATCATGAAGATGTTTGTCTCCGTCGCTAATACCACTGCCATACACTATCATAGTATTATCAAAAAGAGTGCCTTCTCCATCTGGAATCGACTTTAGTCTATCCAAGAAGTATTTGAATTGTTCGATGTGATAACGGTTAATTTTAGAAATTTGTTCAATTTTGACTTTATCACCCCCATGATGGGTTAATCCGTGGTGGGCTCCAGGTACACCAATCTCTCGATAAGTTCGGTTGCTACCCTCCCTTCCTATCATTAGAGTAGAAACTCTAGTGAGATCTGTTTGAAAGGCTACTGCTTGGAGGTCATACATCAAGCGAAGGTGCTCTGCAAAGTCAATAGGGATACCCTGTGGTCGTTCCATATTAGGATCAATGTCAACATTGGTATTTTCATTAAGTTCTATTTGTTTCTCAATCTGACGAATAGCAAATAAATACTCATCGAGCTTCCGGCGATCAGCTGGGCCCAGCTGGGTAATGAGTTTCTTTGTATCTTCCTGAACCAAGTCAATAA
Organism: uncultured Acidobacteriota bacterium; assembly: GCA_964462735.1. Lineage (GTDB taxonomy): Bacteria > Acidobacteriota > Terriglobia > Versatilivoradales > Versatilivoraceae > JAKUNG01. The sequence continues at coordinate 1,799 of CAYWYX010000248.1, forward strand.
TACTAGGACGATAACGTTGGTTAATCTGTTTAAAATCACTAGTGGAGTTGTTTTCCCCAAATAGTCTATCAAAAACAGCTCGAGGATTAACCTCTGGGGGCAAAGGGCTGGAAGGAGTTCGCCAAGAAATGCTGTTATTATAAGCACAGCTATAACCTGAGTCGCAATTTCCAGCTATGCGAGTATGTTCAGTTCCTAGCTCAAGTGAAGGTAGTCGTGTTTTTGAACCTATTGATTGAGCAGCAATCTGATCTACTGATATTCCATTTTGGATATCAGACCCCTGAGTTTTCTTAGGATGTACTCCTGTTAGGTAAGATGCTGCAGCTCTAGCATGATCACCGGGGCCATCTCCAAGGGCTCTTC
>CAYWYX010000249.1:0-2157 GCA_964462735.1 uncultured Acidobacteriota bacterium
AGCATTTTCTATTTTTGAAGTATGCAATTCTACCCAAATCAGTGAAGCTTTACCTGCCTCTATGATTCGATCGCAGTCATGACTCCACTAAATGTTTTAATTATGGCTGCGGGTAAGGGAACCCGATTAAAGTCATCTCAACCGAAGGTTCTGCATTTATTAGCCGGTCAGTCCCTGATTGAGCATGTTTTAAAAACTATCCGAACCTTAAATATGAGTGAGACGATGGTGGTTGTTGGGCATCAAGCTGAGTTAGTTAAGTCAAGATTGCAGCACTTGAAAATCTTCTTTATAGAACAGACTCCTCAACTGGGAACAGGCCATGCTGTGCAGGTGGCACAGGAGTGGTGGAGGGAGAAGTCTGGCAATCTTTTGATTCTTTCCGGTGATGTTCCATTAATTTCTTCTAAAACGCTTCAGAGACTAGTCAGAACTCATAATCAAAAAGACTCAAGTGTTACTTTGTTAACAACTAATCTAACCGATCCTTCAGGCTACGGTAGAATCATCAGGTCGTCGAATGGAAAAGTCCTAAATATTGTTGAACAAAAAGATGCTGGCCCGAGTGAAAAGAAAATAGATGAAATAAATACGGGGTTATATTGCTTTAGAATTTCTGATCTCAAAGAAGTTATTAATAAACTCTCTAATGATAATCCACAAAAAGAGTATTATCTTACTGACTGTATCGGGTTACTCGGTAAAAATGGAATGCGGGTTGAGACTGTTCACTGTGATGACAATCTTGAAGTGATGGGGATCAATACCCAGAGTGAATTAGCTACAATGGAAAAAATTTTAAGGGATCGAAGAATAAATAATTTTCGGAGGACAGAGTGACTTTTCTTGGAACCCAGTTGGTTCACATCGAGATAGATGTCACAATTAGGATTACAAACAATTATTCATGGTATGTACAAAACTATTTCTTTTAACTGAATAAAGTTATGTGTGGAATCATAGGTTACATTGGGAATAAACCTGCGGTTGAGGTAATCCTTGAAGGACTGAAACGACTCGAGTACCGTGGATACGATTCGGCTGGAATTGCTGTCGTTAATGATTCTCAAATGTATCTTAGACGAGCGTCTGGGAAGGTGCGCAATCTTGAGGAAGTACTTAGACAGGATCCTTGTCAGGGAAACTTTGGCATTGGACATACTCGCTGGGCTACCCACGGCCGACCCACTGAAGAGAATGCTCACCCCCATCGGGACTGCAAGGGTGAAATTGTTGTAGTTCATAATGGCATTATTGAAAACTACTTATCTCTTAAGGAGACCCTTATTGGTGAAGGTCACCACTTTATAACTGAAACAGACACAGAAGTTATTGCGCATTTAGTTGAAAAATACTTTAAGGGTTCTTTAGAAGAAGCAGTTCAGAAAGCCACTGAAAAATTATCCGGGAATTATGCGCTGGTAGTTTTGTCAGTGCTTGAGCCCAACAAGATTGTGGCTACCCGTATTGGTCCCCCTATTATCATTGGAATAGCGGAAGGAGAAACCTTTATTGCTTCGGACATTCCAGCTATTTTGAACTCTACTCGGGATATGATCTTTTTAGAAGAGGGGGAGATTGCAACTTTGGCTCCTGGATCGTTGAGAATAACTAACTCTCAGGGACAGTCTTCTGAGCCCAAAGTTCAAAGAATAAACTGGGATCCTGTTTTGGCAGAGAAGGGTGGCTACAAACATTTCATGCTTAAGGAGATATTTGAACAACCTCGAGCCATAAAAGATACAACTATTGGTCGGGTTTCTCGAGACACTGGCAGGGTCATCTTGGACGAGATGAAGATGACTGAAAAAGATTTCCTTCAAGTAGAACAGATTCGTTTAATTGCTTGTGGCACTAGTTGGCATGCAGCACTTGCCGGCAAATTCATGATTGAGAAATTAGCGCGAATCCCAGTAGAGGTAGACTATGGTTCAGAATATAGATATAGGGAGCCAATTGTACCCCCCAATACACTTGTAATATTTATTACCCAGTCTGGGGAAACCGCTGATACCCTGGCAGCACAACGGGTAATTAAGTTGAATAGTGCTAAAAATATTGCCATTTGTAACGTAGTAGGGAGTATGGTTACAAGAGAAGCTGATGCTGTTTTATACACTCATGCTGGACCTGAAATTGGTGTGGCAGCAACTAAAA
>CAYWYX010000250.1:0-2156 GCA_964462735.1 uncultured Acidobacteriota bacterium
TTTTAGTTGCTGCCACACCAATTTCAGGTCCAGCATGAGTGTATAAAACAGCATCGGCTTCTCTTGTAACCATACTCCCTACTACGTTACAAATGGCAATATTTTTAGCGCTACTCAACTTAATTTCCCGTTGTGCTGCTAGGGTATCAGCGGTTTCTCCAGACTGGGTAATAAATATTACAAGTGTATTGGGGGGTACAATTGGCTGCCTATATCTATATTCTGAACCATAGTCTACCTCTACTGGGATTCGTGCTAATTTCTCAATCATGAATTTGCCAGCAAGTGCTGCATGCCAACTAGTGCCACAAGCAATTAAACGAATCTGTTCTACTTGAAGGAAATCTTTTTCAGTCATCTTCATCTCGTCCAAGATGACCCTGCCAGTGTCTCGAGAAACCCGACCAATAGTTGTATCTTTTATGGCTCGAGGTTGTTCAAATATCTCCTTAAGCATGAAATGTTTGTAGCCACCCTTCTCTGCCAAAATAGGATCCCAGTTTATTCTTTGAACCCTAGCCTCGGAAGGCTGCCCCTGAGAGTTGGTTAATCTAAACGATCCAGGAGTCAAAGTTGCAATCTCCCCCTCCTCTAAAAAGATTACATCCCGAGTAGAGTTCAAAATAGCTGGAATGTCCGAAGCAATAAAGGTTTCTCTTTCTCCCATTCCAATGATAATGGGTGGCCCAAGACGAGTAGCCACGATCTTGTTGGGGTCAAGCACTGACAAAACTACTAGCGCATAATTCCCGGATATTTTTTCAGTGGCTTTCTGAACTGCTTCTTCTAAAGAACCCTTGAAGTATTTTTCAACTAAATGCGCAATAATTTCTGTGTCTGTTTCAGTAATAAACTGGTGACCTTCACCAATAAGGGTCTCCTTAAGAGATAAGTAGTTTTCAATAATGCCATTATGAACTACAACAATTTTACCCTTACAGTCCCGATGGGGGTGAGCATTCTCTTCAGTAGGTCGTCCATGGGTAGCCCAGCGAGTATGTCCAATGCCAAGGTTTCCCTGACAAGGATCCTGTCTTAATACTTCCTCCAGATTGCGCACCTTTCCAGACGCTCGTCTAATATACATTTGAGAATTATTAACGACAGCAATTCCAGCAGAATCGTATCCACGGTACTCGAGCCGCTTTAGTCCTTCAAGGATTACCTCAACTGCAGGTTTGTTCCCAATGTAACCTATGATTCCACACATGACTTTATCCAGTTAAAAGAAACAGTTTTATACATACCATGAATAATTATTTGGGATCCTATTGTGACATTTATCTCGATGTGAACCAACTGGGTTCCGAGAAAAATCACTCTATCCTCCGAAAAATATTTATTCTTTGATCACTTAAAATTTTTTCCATTGTAGCTAATTCACTCTGGGTATTGATCCCCATCACTTCAAGATAATCATCACAGTGAACAGTCTCAACTCGCACTCCATTTTTACTGAGTAACCCGATACAATCAGTAAGATAATACTCTTTTTGTGGATTATCATTAGAGAGTTCATTAATAACTTCTTTCAGATCAGAAATTTTAAAGCAATATAATCCCGTGTTTATTTCATTTATTTTCTTTTCACTTGGGTTAGCATCTTTTTGTTCAATAATATCTAGGACTTCTCCATTTGACGACCTGATGATTCTACCGTAGCCTGAGGGATCGGTTAGATTAGTTGTTAACAAAGTAACACCTGAATTTTTTTTATTATGTGTTTTGACTAATCTCTGAAGCGTTTTGGAAGAAATTAATGGAACATCACCGGAAAGGATCAAAAGATTGCCAGGTTTTGCTCCCCACCACTCTTGCGCCACCTGCACAGCATGGCCTGTTCCTAGTTGAGGAGTTTGTTCTATGAAAAATACCTTCAAGTGCTGTAATCTTGACTTAACTAGCTCAGCTTGATGACCAACGATCACCATCGTCTCATTGATATTTAAGCCTCGGATGGTTTCCAAAACATACTCAATCAGTGACTGACCCGCTAGTAAATGAAGAACCTTCGGTTGAGAGGATCTTAATCGGGTTCCCTTACCCGCAGCCATAATTAAAACATTAAGTGGCATCATGACTGAGATTGAATTATAGAGGTAGGTAAAGCTTCACTGATTTGGGTAGAATTGCATACTTCAAAAATAGAAAATGCT
>CAYWYX010000251.1:0-2149 GCA_964462735.1 uncultured Acidobacteriota bacterium
ATCAGTAGTAATACTGACAGCATCTACTTTTTCGTCTTGGATTAAATCGCGCCAGTTATTGTAAATTTTGAGATTAGTTTGATTAAGAGAAGCTGCAAGCTTTTCAGCTTTAGCACGGGTCCTATTCCAAAGACCAGTAATGTTGACTCCTTGAAGACGTGAGTAGGCTGTAGCATGGCTTTGACCTGCTCTACCAGTCCCAAGAATTCCAACTCGCAACGGTATATCCATAATTTTAGAGAGAAATTAAAATGTTGGTTGAGCTACACCTAAGAGTTTTTGAATTTCTTCGAGGTTAGCTGTTCCTCCATCCATTAACTCAGGTGGTAAATCTAACTTCATTACTTCATCAAGCTGGGAAAACACCTTCCAAAAACCATTGGCGATATAATCAATAATTTTTTCATTCGCTGCAGTGGGTGCCTCCATTACTAAGGAAGTTTCCTGGACAAGTTTAATAGCTTCTGGGTAATCTTGAGGTTTGTAGGTGTAGTTTTGTTGCCAAGGTCTTTGCCATGGATGTTGGGATTCAAAAGTTTCTGGTTTAGTAAAAATAGGCAGGGACGGGATAATCCAATTCATCCAAGCACGACAGAGAACACCTTCTGCACCGAGAGCTGCTACTACCTTAGCCCTAAATTCTGAGGGAGGAACTTGAAGGCCTAGTGATTTTGGGTCAAAACGAACTCGATAAAGATGGTAGGCATGGGTTCTATCTGTAGGTACGTGTGGTGGAATTACACCTGGAATTCTATCAAGTTGTGCAGAGAGACGTTCACACAATTGACGCCTTGTTCCATTTAGTTCATCTAGTCTAGCCAGTTGACCTCTAGCTACGGTTGCAGCAATAATACTGCAGCGATAGTTATACCCAAGAGTTGCCAGTGGATATTTCATTTCTTCACGTGGCTGGTGAAACCTAACCCTCAACCAAAGACCATCAATACGATCAAAAAATTCTTGATGTCGAGTACTGAAAAGACCAGCTTCACCAGCCGGCAGGTTTTTCATTGCATTGATGCTGAGTGCAGAGGCATCCGCTAGATTTCCAACCATTTTTCCTTTATAAATTGCCCCAGGGGAATGGGCTGCATCTTCAATTACTACTAATCCATGCTTTTTTGCGATTGTATTGATTTCATCCATATCTGCAGGTAGACCCCCAAGATGGACTGGAATAATAGCCTTGGTCTTAGGAGTTATATACTTTTCTATCTGAGATGGGTCCATATTGTAAGAATCGGGCTGAATATCAACAAAAATTGGAACAGCCCCCTGATGTAAGACACTTAGTGCTCCAGAAAGAAAAGTGTATGCCGGCACTAAAACCTCATCACCTTTGCCTATACCTGCAGCCCATAAGGCCATATGGAGAGCAGCTGTTCCTGATCCCACTGCACAGCAATAGGGTGTGCCAATTTTCTGGGACCATTCTTCCTCCAGTTTGAGAATCTGTGGCGCATCACAACCACCCATTTGTTCCTCTCGAAGAACCCGACACAGTTCTTCAAGTTCACTATCGTTGTATCGTGGCCATCGTGTTCTTTCTATACCTTCTGGCATAGCACTTTGACCACCAAAAACCGCAAGCTTTTCTTCTGAATTCACTTTGCCCCCTTTCTAGTAAGCAAGCAGACAGTGGTTAATTTAGAACCCTGATTTAGATTAATTAAATGATTAACTATTATTACGTTTTGAAAAAATTCTTTTCAGTCATGTTTTCTCATTTAACTTAGATATTACCATTGTTCCTCATTAGGGGTATCTGAAAGTTGTTCTGGAAACAAGTTGTTCTGGAAATGTATTTCAGTTTTGGTTAAAAATCTGGTTCTTTTGTGTGAAAAATGAAAGAAAAGGACAAAAACACTTTGTTAAATCGCTTGCTTTTTGTTCCCCTAGATTGACAAAGGATCTTAAGCAGGTCTAGAATCCGGTTGAAATCAATAGTCAGTTAACTATTTTCATTCGAGAGCACAAAGGAAATAAATTGGACTTGTATTTTAACTTCATCAGGAATTTGAAACGTGGATGTATTGCCATTTTAGGTTTACTTTTTATGCAGTTTTCTTATCTGTCTGCTGCTGAATATTCTAGTGAACCTAAAATTCATTCAGTTTTTCCATTAGGAGGTCAAATAGGTCAAACATTT
>CAYWYX010000252.1:0-2128 GCA_964462735.1 uncultured Acidobacteriota bacterium
GTCTTTTAGCCGTTGATTACATAGGAGAAATCGAAGGTGCTAATTCCAATCAACAGTTTTGAAGATAATTTTAAGCATGCACTGGTTGCTGAAAGTAAGGAAAAGTTTGCAGGCTGGCCTCCAAACAATGGTAGCAATCTATGGACTTGGGACAATGGTAATGGGATTTTAATAGGTTATACCTGGGGAGATTATTTGGTCTAAAAGGGACATAATCTATGTTCGATTAGTAAGAAAAAAAAATGAAAAAGCTATGGGCAAGTAAAAAACTCTCTTTTGGCTCGGTCCACTAATGGAGGGTAATCTTGGATAATGGAAAGACCTAATGGGTTTGTTGGTCAAAGAGGTGAATTAAAAGATCTAAACAACAAGATTAATTTTTTGCATCCTGGGTTCGTTTTCAGGGTGGTTGGTGCGGGTTGTCATGGCACAAACCAAGAAAAGGGAAAATTCTTCTATTCCTATGATAAAGGAAAGTCTTAGATGGGTCCATACCGGTTTGTCGGATTAATGAAGGCCAAAGAGTTAAAAGGACTTGGGTTAACCTCGCGAAAGTCAGGATGGAGGCAGAAGTTTTTATTTTATTTCATGGGTCGTTTCTCCAAATGCCCCACACCGGGCTGTAATGCCCTCAACAGTGAGAATTTCTGATAAAAAGCCAGTCTCTGTTATTAGACGGCGAGATCTCAAAACAAATCATTGTTGGGTCGATGCCTATTAAACGGAAGTTGCAGGGCAGTCATGGTCTTTTCTTAGCTTTGTTGGTAATACCGGTCTCCATAATGGAAACCCCGCTAGTTTAACTCGATTAAAAGATGGCAATTTAGTAGCTGCTGATGGCAATTGCAATACACTCCATATGATTGTTCGGGTGAGTAAGAATGAAGGAAAGACTTGGGAGTAAGAGGTCGTATTCCGTGATGGTTTTTATCCGGATTACCATGGAGATCCTGGTTTTGGTTATCCCCGGATATTTCAAAACTAACAGGGCCGGGTGGTATTGATTTATTACTGGGCAACCAAAATACAACCTCAACAACACATTTCAGCTACGATTTGGAATACTGATGCTGTTTTACCGTGATCATTGCTGACCACTTGAAAGATAAACTACTAGCTTTATATTTTGTGGAATAGGTGTTTTTGATTAATATTTAATTTTAGAGGCGTGTAAACTTTCGAATGAAGTTGTCTTGAGCGTTATTTCGGTTAAAAGGAGCTAATTATTTAGGTAAGAGTTTACTTTTAAAATTTTCTTTTTTTTTACCTAGCACTAGGGATTGCAGTTCATCTAAAAAAAGAGATCCTTGATTTTTAAGTTGCTGTTCTAAATTATATGTACAGTCACACGAACCACAAGCCCAAGGCTCTTTTTTGTTAAGGTCTCGGCAGTTCAAAGGATCATGTGCATTCTTTATTTCCAGAATATTAAAATATTCTTGCCAATATGGTTGTTCTTCTTGCAGTGGTATGGCACAGTAGCAGACCTCTACCCAGCGAATAGAAAAATCATCCATTAGACGAGCTGCATCCATATTTTTCAAGTATTCAGTACCAGCAACAGAGCCTTTACCTAATGTTTTTGTAGTAATAGACTCCAAAAGAGCAGATGATTGGTTAGGTTTTAGTGTTACTGATACAAGATATCTCATAGTTTTTGGAAATAGAATATTTGGAATTAGTTACATTGAAACGATAATAACTGTGTTGATGTCTTCCAACAATAGGTATTATTTAGATATTCTAAAGTTGCAGGGTGAACACTAAAGAATTGTGTTAAAAACATTCAATTATTAGTATTTAGCGGCTGCAGTAGATGTTTTAGCAATGTCGACTACCAGAGGACCTTGATTACTCAATTCTACAGAGAGAGTTTCATTTTTTTTGATCAATCGATCACGTTCTCCATCAAAAACTAACGCAATTGGTTGATTGTGATTAATAGGATTTTTTTCATTTAATGAAATTTTTTTTACCTTGGTAATCGAAATTTCTTTAAAGAGACCTGGTGCAACAGGAGCCATAATCTTTTTCCCCTCAGAACCAAAGGTTATGTGAAGTCCTTGGGGAGTCTTAGAATTAATTGGTTTCACAATGCCACCAATTGCTGAAAGTCCGATACTCCAGG
>CAYWYX010000253.1:0-2126 GCA_964462735.1 uncultured Acidobacteriota bacterium
GTTCAAGATTCTATTCTCCCTACATTAGCATATGTTGCAGGGCCATCTGAGGTCGCGTACTTCGCTCAACTTTTGCCTATCTATCGGATTATGAATCTAGAGATGCCAATGATTTTTCCCCGCACTAGTTTAACTATCATTGAAAATCGAAGTGAAAAAATTTTAAACAAACATCAACTAAAATTCACGGACCTTTTTCAAGGGACTAGATCAGCGCTAAGTAGTTTACTTGACAGTTCAGTTAATGAATCCATCAGTCTCAGATTTGACGAATTAACGACAAATATTGCAGAGCATCTAGGAAAAATGGAAGAACTGCTGAAAGTATTAGATCCAACCTTAATTGGAGCACTAGGAACAACTCAAAAAAAAATCCAGTATCAAATTGAGAGCCTTCGAACAAAATTTTTAAAAGCTGAATCAGGGAAACAGAGCATAGTTGCCCGTCAGATCGAAAATGTTTTTACCTTGCTATATCCTTCAAATAATTTGCAAGAACGTGAAATTAATTTTTTTTATTTCTTATCCCGATATGGGGTTGGGCTTATATCGCAGCTTCATGAAAATATTGACCTTGATAATTCAGATCACCACTTGGTTTATTTATCTAAATCATGAATATGTGATTATAAAAAATTCTCATAACTATTGAGATTCTATTGAATGAATCATCCCGTCTCACCAATTTCACCTAATTTGGGACTTTATGTCCACATTCCCTTTTGTTTGTCAAAGTGTGACTATTGTCATTTTGCCTCAGGAGTTTTTTCTAAAGAAATGATTGCACCCTATCTCAGTGCCTTGAAACAAGAAATAGAGGAATTAAAAGTTCCTTTGGAGTCCTTAAATTTAGGGAAGCATTCAATCTCAAATTATCAAGTCGATAGTATTTTTTTTGGAGGAGGAACGCCCTCCTTAATAGACGGTCGAGAGATTGGAAAGATTTTACAAGTAATTAGGAATTGTTTTTTTATTACTGATGATGCAGAGATAACAGTAGAGGTGAATCCAGGCACACTCGGAATCGAGAAACTTAACCATTATAAGAAAGCAGGGATAAATCGAATCAGCATAGGAGTGCAGTCTTTTCAGGATCATATTCTAATCAAAATGGCTCGTACTCACACTGGTCAAGATGCTATTGATACTATTAAACTTTGTCGCGACCAAGGAATTAAGAATATCAGCTTAGATTTTGTAGCCGGTTTGCCAAGCCAAACACAAAATGATTGGCAAGAGAACTTAATTCATATCGCTGACCTTTCTCCAGAACATTTGTCGTTGTATATGCTAGAAATTTTCCAAAACACGGGGTTAGGTCATCGTTATAGTAACAAGGATGAACAGACTGATCTACCAAGTGAAGAACTAGTAGCTCAGTTTTATAAAGTAGCAACAGACTTTCTTAATAAGACCCATTGGAAACAATATGAGATTTCAAACTTTTGTAAACCAGGATACCAGTCTCGTCATAATCTTAAGTACTGGACGGACCAACCATTCATCGGGTTTGGATGTGGTGCTTATTCCTACTTAGCTGGCCACCGATGGGGAAATGAGCGTAGTCCTAAAAATTATATTAATCTGCTTAAATGTCAGGGACATGCTATTGGTTTTCATTCAGAAGTTAGTCCTAGAGACCATTTAGAAGAAGTCCTCTTTCTTGGATTGAGACTTAATTCAGGACTAAACTTACCGTACTGGAGCAGTATTTTTGGCTTTGATTTACAACAACATTATAGAAAAGAGATAACAGAGTTAGCTGAGAATCATTTAATCGAAATCAGTCACGATTATCTAAAGTTGACTTCAAAGGGTAGGCTTTTTTCCAACGAGGTATTTATAGAGTTTATGCATTAGGATCAAATGAATTTTTTCACTGTCATTTCTAGTATTTTTCTGTTCCATGAAAAGAATTAGTTGCCTAATGTTGATGAACTAAACGGAACTACAGTTGTGTCAGACTCCTAGAATGTTGAAGGTACATTGGTCAATCTTGATTTTCTGAGGTTTTACTTTAGGCTGTAGAGATTTTAGTATTGATTGGTACGAATATAATAAAATTGGAGTGATGATGCACAAAAGAGTTCACCTTGACAAAAGTCTAAGTCCAAGCCTACTATCGG
>CAYWYX010000254.1:0-2111 GCA_964462735.1 uncultured Acidobacteriota bacterium
GGGACAAGAATGGGTCAATTTGCTCAAAACCAAAATCTGCTTCATCTTCTAATATCGAAAGCTTTTTTAAGTCTATTTTACTGAACGGTTTTTCCATATATTCTAACCAATTACCCACATACAACTTTCAAAACAAATATTTTGACAAAATAATTGAAGCTTTTTCCTAAAGGTAACGAATACCTTTTTTTCTAAATTTCATGATTTCCTCCCGCGTTGGGAATTTATAATATTTGGAGCATGTGGGATCGATCACCTTCGGAAATTTTCTTTGTTGCAGGTTTTTCAGGGCTTCAAGAAAGACTTCTGCCCCCAGTTCGAAAGTGTTTCGATAGCACTCCCAGACGGAAGGGAGAGCGGGAACGCTGGCTTGAGCGTATACCTCTCCTGCATCAATTTCATCAGTTATTCGGTGTATAGTAACCCCAATCTCTTTTTGCCCAGCTAGGAGTGCATGAAATACAGGTTCCATCCCACGAAACTCAGGAAGTTTAGAGGTGTGCCTGTTTAAAACCCCGAGAGGTGCTACGGAAAGCACTTCTTTGTTCAAGATTCTGCCATAATTATTGAAGATTACGTCCGTTTTTAATTCTTTGATGCGTTCAATACAGTCCTGGTGGTTCGGATCGGGGAAATAATCCATCGGGATAGGGTAATTTTGGAAGACCTGTTCCACATTAAAAAAATGAGGGGGGGAATTCACAATGCAATTGGAAAAGTGCTTCAAAGCACGTACGGCAAGTCGCAGTAGGGCATGCCAACCGTCAATATAAATCAACCTTCCAATCCTTTTAGCAAATCTCTCAGACTTAAGGGAAGGGAAAATAGCCACTCCCACCACTTTATCTTTGCATTGCTCCAAGATTTGATGAAACATGGGGGGGTGAAATATATTTTCTTTACTGCAGAAGATGTAAATTCGAAGCACTCAGATTCTCCAGTGTTGTAAGGGTGTGATTGCGAATAAGTTGTTTTAATCTTTTTTCCAGCCAAAATGCAAGATCAGTTCTGTGAGCGAAGGGTATATTTTTCAGCCAGGGATGAGTCTGAACACATTCTTGAGTAATGATTTCCATTGGGTGTAGTTGGTAATGGATATGGTTTTGGAAAAGTTTTAGCACCTTGGTTTGCAGTAAAAATAAACTCGTGGGAGCAGAGCTGTGAAATGTCCCATTATAGACCAAGCCTAAAGCATGAGGAATAGGCCACTCCAGTAACTTGTTTCCATTATTAAAACTGATTAGATAAGGGCCGTTTCCGTGAAATCTTTTGTGTAGAGAGCCCTGGGGTTTGACCTTTATGTTTTTTTTTACCATACTTAGGCAACGAAATAAAATGCGGGATAAGGGAGAATAATAAACACTGCTATCGTAGGAGTATCCAAGCCGAGTTAGCTCAAATAGTCCCTTGGTGGTGATATAGTGTGCCGGGGCGCGATAACCGACAGGTTCTATGTGCAACAGTTCGTGAATTAGATGATGTCCTTCGCTGATGTTGGAAAGATGTTCTTTTTCTGACAAGATGGAAATGTCTGGATGGGATAAGGTATGGTTTCCGATCTGGTGGCCATCTGCAACAATTCTCTGAAAGACTTCCAAAACATGGGGCTGTCTAAGTTGTTCAGCGATGCAGAAAAAGGTAGCTTTTATATGGAGTTTTCTAAATATCTCGAGAAGAAGCTTGCAGAATACCGAATAGGTGAAAAGATCCTCACCGACTTTAGTGTTTCTTGGGGCAAACATAGGTAAATAGTGGACCAACGCATCGCAGTCTACCGAAATCGAAACGGTCTGGGAGGTACTAGTCTCATTCATTAGAGATGATGGTATCGCTTTGACTGAAAAATCCATTAAGGCCTTTATCCGGCTAAAAAAAAATCTATATTTATGGATGAGAAGGTTTTAGATTTGGTGATTTCCTATCTATATTAAATCAATATTAAATCAATTTTCCCCATTTAAACGCAAAAGTTTAAAAAAGCTAAGAGAATTATATTAAAGCAATTTTTTACAGCAGATGAAGTAACAAATATTTAGAGTCCAATATTGGAGAAAACTTCGTGTGCAAGCCTAATCATACGAAAAAAAATCTAATTTTTGAGATCAAGAATG
>CAYWYX010000255.1:0-2109 GCA_964462735.1 uncultured Acidobacteriota bacterium
TTAAGTTTAAAGGCTGTTCCCCTCTGGGCACCAGGGGGACTTAACTTCTCCAGGACAGGTGCATTGGCTTCAACTAGAGGAAGGGCTGGGAAAATGATCGATAAAACCACTAAACATACAGCTGAGTTAAACCGATAAATTATTCGTGTATTTGTAAGAAGAATTTTCATTTAATGTTCAAATTAATTAAATTCTTTTAGTTAGATAAGACAGCTTGTTTTTCTAAAGGAACTGGGATGAATTCTTTTAAAATCTTTCCAGATTCTACCTCATAAATACGCACTCTTCCATCAAATCCTGCTGTTGCTATTTCATTCCGCTTCGGATGAAACGCAATGGCATAAATTCCAGCTTGATGACCCTGACAAGTAACCAGAAGATCACCAGTAGCTACATCGTAAATGGCAACCTTCGGTGCTGCTCCAGCTACCGCCAATTTTTTTCCGTCGGGGCTAAATTCAAGTACAAAGATTTCTCCATTTTGTCTTTGAAATTTACGAATTAAGGTTGCTTCATCACCAGCTATCATTTTGCTGGGACGATCCATTAAATAGTAATATGGAATACGTTCTTCCCCTCCAACTACAACAGCATCTCGGGTAGGATGACGGCTTACTGCCATTAATTCTTTTCTTAATGCATTGAGGTTTTCAACAAAAGCCCCAGTTTCAGCATTCATTAATTTAACAGCAAAATCTCGACCTACCGAAACAATTCGTTTACCATCCATACCAAACTGGGTACCAAGAACCCAGTTTTCATGGTGCCGAGTGCGCAAAAATTCTATTCCATTAGAGATTTCATGAATTCGTACCGTATGGTCTGAACATCCAAACACTACTTTTGATCCATTTGGGGATAGTGAAGCTCCAAATAAAGTATCTTTGCAAACCGTTACAGAGTGTTTGAGTTTCTGGGTTTGAACCTCCCAGAATTGAAGTTCTCCAAACCTAGCAGGGATTCCGCCTGCGGTAACTAAAATCTGTCCATCGGGAGTAAAATCCAAGGACTGAAGACGGTCTGAAACCCCTACTAACCGACCTTCTAGACCTGTACCATCAGACCGATGTAAAAGAATCTCTCTATACCCAGACACAGCAAGTAAGTGACCATCGGGAGAATAAGCCATCGCAGTTATTACTGGAGGAAGTTGGTAGGTTGGAAATACATTATTAGACAAATTTTTATTCTGACTAGGGGTATCATCTCCTGCACCAGCTCTTATCCAAGACCGGAACTGATTGACTACTTTTTTTTCTAAAGGTGGCCCTCCTAATGGCATAAGAGGCTGGTGGCGTCCTTCAATCATACCTACGACAAGACTACTATCCGGTTGTCCAACAACAAATGCTAGACCATTCTTTCCACCCTTAACAAATTCTTTGTAGTTAGTCAGATCTAAGTTGCCCTGGCGTAGAGCTGGTTGATGACAACCTTGACAATGTTGCTGAATGACTGGTTTGATGTCTAGATAGTAACTAACCTTCTCAGAGGCTCCCCTTAACTTTAGTGTAGGGGTAATAAGTACAGAGCCGAGTAAAAACAATCCAACATATTTTATTAGAGTTATTTTGTTTCGACTTAAGTTAAAAAATTTAATCATCACCTTGAAAAAAGATTTAGTAAATCGGCATTTTAAAAGAAACTATAGTTCTCTTATATAAAATATTAGGCTTTCCAAATAACACTGTCAATAAACAGTGCTATCAACACAGCCTTTCTTAATGATATGTAATAACTAACAATGAAAAAATAACGACTTTATAATTCACATTATAACAGTGTTTAATTAGATAAAATTTAAAACCAAAAATTGTAGTAATAACATTACCTATAATCATCTTTTTACTTCAATTGTCACTTTCATTTGGATAGATTATATAGGAAAGATTTTAATAATTTTGGAAGAGTCAAGTTTTGAATAAAATAACATTTTTCAATTGGCTGTTAGTTTGCGGATTGATCCTTGCTAATAGTTTTGGTCAGGTCCAGAGGACGTGGACTTCTGAAACTGACCAAAGATTAAAAAAAATGAGAACTCTTGAAACTCCGACCCGTTTTGATCAAATTAATAATCAACAGCAGTGGTTATCCAAGGCTCGTTCTCTT
>CAYWYX010000256.1:0-2101 GCA_964462735.1 uncultured Acidobacteriota bacterium
GGATTAACCATGTCGTGGGTAAAACTTAAATCTAGTGGATTTTCTCCAGGGCGATGGTAGTGGGGCATCCGATAAAAATAGTTCCAAAGCTGAATGCCAGAAATTCCAGAAGAAAAAGCTCTATAGGTAGCAGCTCGTAGAGATTCACGACCTTCTCGGGTAGGTCGAGCATGTGTAAAACAGGCTTGTGAGGGGATGCCATGTTTTGCACCCAGTTCAGCAATCTCATTCCAAGGAGTACTAAAAGGGGAAAGGCCATTACTGATAACGGTCATATCCAGCAATCCTTCTTCCAGCCAGACTGGGAGATCTATCCCGATCCGAAGGCAGAGGTCAACGGTTGCTGGAACTCGGGCAGAAAGGAATATCGGCCGTCCTCGTCGAGTGCCTTGTTCATTAGCAAGCTTTCGAATTCTGCGAATAAAAGATGTCATTACATGACGTTGTGCATAGGCTTCGTAACTTGGGAATAGGAAAGGGGATCGGAAAAAGTCAAGCTCAAGACCATCTAAATCATATTTATTAACTGTTTCAGCTGCCAAGTTGAAAATAAGATCTCGATAAGGTCCAATGGCATAATTTCCAGCACTTGCTTGAAAATACTGGAAACTCTCATCAGGATGAGCAATTCCTCGGTCACCAATTAACCATTCTGGATGTTCCCGCTTCCATTTTGGTACATAGAAATAAGGTTCAGCCGGATGGGTTTTTGGTAATTGGCTTGGTCGATCAAGACCTAAGCGATCTCCCCATCGGTCATGATGGTCATTCATACGAATTCTAAGAAAAACATCAATGCCAACCTTATGTCCTCCCTCACAAATCAAGGTCAAAGGATCCTGACCTGAAGCACACAGACGTTTAACTGCTTCATTCATGCGTAGCGTATTTCCACTTCTTAGTACATCCTGATCGTCACCGATAATTGGATAGGTCTCAGAGCAATGAGTGGTGCCACCGGCATGGTTAATTCCATATGCATACATGCTTATAGCAGAATTACTCAAAGGCCCAATCGATCCCTCAATTAGGCCTTCTGGACTGGGAGGCCAGCCCATGCGAAGGAGAGGATCACCAATGTCTTGAAGTACAACTCGATAATCTTCAGGACGTTTTCCTGAGAAAGAAGTACCTTTGTTATCCCTTCGTACTAAACCAGCAGCAGTTGCTGTTTTCGGAAGGGAGTTAATTGGATTTAAACTCAGGGCTGTTCCAGCGAGGGCTGTTGTGCGCAGGAACCTCCTCCGTGAAAAACTCGAAAGTGGGCGGGTTGTTTTAGGCATGGAGTATTCTCCTTAAGTAAAATCATTGCTGATTGGCACCAGCTGATTAGCTGACTGAATTTGCCCGAGTTGAAATTTTTCTCAAGCCAATTTTTTCTGAAATTCTAAAAGAAGCTATTTTAGCAGAGAATTAAGATGTAGTGGTTAATCAATAGAATCCATTTATTGTATAGAACTAATAATTTCTTTTTAGAGTACAATGTTGCAGACTTAAAGGAACTGCTTGATAAGAAGTAATCAGTTGTGATTAGAAGTGGTTATTGTGACTAAAATTCTTTAAACTCTGAAGGTCACCTATACTCGACAGCTGATTTAGCCCTAATATACCCAAAGACGGATAAAAACTTATTTATGTTGTTGCTAATTAGTGTTTTTAATGGTTTAAATTGTTATTCTTTGGACAGGTGTTAACGAGGACTTATGTCAACTATTTTTTCAGGGATTCAGGATGGAAACAGAAGGGATGATCGAATTAATCGTGTCAAAAGCATCCCATTCTTTTTAGTCCATTTGGTTTGTTTTACCGCTATATTAACTGGAGTTTCATGGGAGGCAATAGGTTTGTGCCTAAGCTGTTATTTCCTTCGAATGTTTGGCATCACAGCAGGATATCACCGTTACTTTTCACACCGCAGCTATAAAACTAGTCGAGCTTTCCAGTTTCTTTTGGCTTGGCTGGGGTGCTCTTCTGTACAAAAGGGTCCATTATGGTGGGCGTCACATCATAGAAAACATCACCAGCATTCCGATCAAGAAGAAGATGTTCATTCACCAGAACGCATGGGATTTTGGTGGTCTCATGTAGGATGGATTTTGTG
>CAYWYX010000257.1:0-2081 GCA_964462735.1 uncultured Acidobacteriota bacterium
GACACATCAAGCATTTATTGGTAAATATTGGCAGTATTTCTTTTTGAAAAGTTAGCAGTTCAACATTTTGGGTAGCTTCTATTGAAACTGGAAATAAAAACCATGTAAAAATAACAATGATTAAAGTAGTTTTTTGGCTTCTGATTTGCAATTTTATAACCCTGTCTACAAGCTAATGGACTCTTTGACTAATTTTATTTAGATTATAGCTAAATTATGAGCTAACTGGATCAACAATTTAAGATCTAATTACTGAAAAGGTATTAAAATGCATTGATATCAAAAATTTAAACAAAATTCTTCACACTCTTCTTAAAAGTAATTTTCCATATTGACTACCGAGTAGTTCCTTATAAAATTACAACAACAAGCAAAATTTATTATAGTAGTCTAAAACTAGTAGGGTCCTAAATTCAATACAACCCTTCTCCTGCTAGACACAGGAAATTTTTCTCTTGGAGGTTCTATGACTTACTGTTCTTTCCTTCTGTCTTATTCTGTGGTTTTAATAGCATTAATATTTGGGTTAGGAGGGTGTAGTTCAACTCCTGATTCAAGGCAAGAATCGACTGGATCTTCATCTAGTATTCTGGAACTACCTTTGCCAAATTCAGTCAAATCGGTTGAAGTTGTTCATACAGGAGATTATTCTGAGGGAGTGGTCATTGATTATGATGGGAACGTTTATTTTTCCCACAGCAAGGTCATCACTATAGTTGCACCTGATGGTACCGACCGAATTTGGGCTGAGACTGGTGAGCCAAATGGCCATAAGATTTTACCTGATGGTACTCATCTGGTTTGTGATGCCAGTCATCATGCAGTGTTACATTTAGATGCATCCGGTAAGATGTTAGAACCTGCTTCCAAGGAATGTGAAGGACAACCACTAAGAGGTCCCAATGACCTTACTTTAGATCCTCAGGGAGGTTTTTATTTCACTGATCCTGGTGGCTTAGATGCTTCTAATCCGTCAGATGTTTCTAATCCGATAGGAACAATACATTATGTTGATTCCTCTGGGAAAACTCACTTTGTAGCTGGGGGGTTAGCCTACCCCAATGGCATTGTTATTACTCCGGATCGAAAACGACTTTTGGTGGCTGAGAGTAGGAAGAATCGGATTCTTTTGTACGAATTGTCCTCACCGGGTAAGGTAGGACCAATGCAAATTTTTTCTGAGCTCCCTACAAAGGAGGGTGAACAGATTGATAATCAGCCAGATGGGATTTGCCTTGACCAAGCTGGGAATCTCTATGTTGCTCATTACGGTATGAGGCAAGTTCAAGTTTTGGATCCAAATGGAAAGATTATCCGTCGTTATGATGGTGGAAATTTAACTACCAGCAATTGTGCTTTTGGGGGGCCTCAGTTAAACCAACTTTATGTTACAGGAGGTTCTCCAGGTAGTTTATTTCGACTGGAACTTGGCGTCCCTGGTTTGGAAATTCGTTTAAAGAAACAACAAAATAAGGGGATTTAGTAGGTGGATTTATTATGGGTTAGGATGATTTTTCATTCTATTTAGTTAGAAAATTATTTTTTTGGGCATTTTATTCCTTATTTGTAAATAGTGGAATTTTTTAGATGGTTTTTCCGACTAACTAATATCTTTAGCCATCTTATTTTTCACGGGTAACTTTTATTTTTAAGGGACGGCTTGGCCAGCTAGGATGCCAGTACAGTTGCCTTGTTTAACTGCTACTTGCCCGTTGACCAAGACAAATGTAATACCATGTGGAAATTGACGAGGATTTTCATAGGTTGATTTATCAATCACTCGATCCGGATCGAATAATACAATGTCTGCAAAATAGCCCTTTGCAAGTCTACCTCTCTTGGTTAACTTAAATCGTCTGGCCGGGTTGTTCGTCATACGATTCACAACCTCTTCTAAACTTAAAAACTGAGAGTTTCTTCTTAGTCGACCAAGAAATCTAGGAAAAGCTCCATAACAGCGAGGGTGTTGCCATCTGCCCATTGGAGTAATATCACTACAAACCATGTAATCAGGTCGGGCAAGTAATTTCATACAGTCTTGGTTGATGCAATCCAAAAGGACTTGATTTTGGGGAGGTGCA
>CAYWYX010000258.1:0-2023 GCA_964462735.1 uncultured Acidobacteriota bacterium
TGTTTAAATTAGCTGATGATCTATCTCACTGGGAAGATTTAGGTCGTGTTGAATCAGTTATTCTTCGAGTGAGATTTACAAATTTTCAACCTCATTACGATAAAATTAAGATCAAGCTGAACGGCCAAGAGCTTCCAGAATCAATTCTTAAGAAAGTTGATATGACCTATCGATTGCTACGAATGGGACCTGTAAATCCATATGGCTATGCTTTTGATTATCACCTCAGCCCAGATTACTTTCCTAAACAGGGACTCAATCAAGTGACAGTTGTTCTGCTTAAACGTGATCCTAACGTTACATTTAAGATGGAGTTATATGATGTTGACTGCTCAATAAAATATCGCTTGCACCGACATTTTGAAGACAAACCGATTGAATACTAGAAAACTTCCTAGATTGTTAGCTGAAGCCTGTAGTGTTCTCATCTCAACTACAATGTTCTTGGGACTCTCTCTTCCTACCTGGGCTGATTCAAATAACGGAGATCGTTTTCCCACCTCGACTCCTCCTCTCAATGACATTCAGGTCGAAAACCGCGTACCTGTCCCTATGAGAGATGGCACCATTCTTTACGCAGATATCTTTCGTCCAGTCAAACAAGGTCGTTATCCTGTGCTCGTCTGCCGAACACCCTATGGCGTGGAAGGAAGATCTGAACCTGCATTCTTTTCCAAACGAGGCTATGTTTTTCTGATTCAGGACGTGAGAGGACGTTATGAGTCTGAAGGTAGCTGGGATCCCTTTCGGAACGAGGCAAATGATGGTTATGATACGGTGGAATGGGCAGCTAAACAACCATGGTCTAATGGTAAGGTTGGCATGCAGGGTAAATCCTATCTAGGCCTGGTCCAATGGCAAGCGGCTAAGGCTCGACCACCGCACCTAATAACTATTTTCCCGGATGTAGCATCCGTTAGCCCCTACCATAGCTTTGTTACCCTCAATGGAGCATGGAGACTTTCATTCAACTTTGGATGGGGAGCAGTTCGACAAGAATCGCGTATCGGGCAAAATGCGACCCTACACAAAAAAGCCGGAGGCTCACAAAACCTTAGTTACGACCAGGTCATCTGGCACCTACCCTTGCTTGACATGCAACGACTTTTAGGACGACAAGCTCAATTTTATACAGAATGGATTCAACATCCCGACTATGATGATTATTGGAAAGCACTTGATGTAACTGAACATTTTTCCAAAATCACAATCCCCGTTCATACTCTTGGTGGGTGGTTCGATATTTTTACTCAGGGAACTGTTGACGGCTATCTAGGAATGAGTCAGACCGGTGGATCTTTAAAGGCACGCCAAGGTTCTCAAATGACTATTGGTCCCTGGGGACATGGCCCTGCCCGATCCTTTGGAGATCTAGCTTTTGGTGACACCGCTATGGTTGACACAATGGCAATTCAACTTCAATGGTTTAATTACTGGCTTAAAGATCTCCCCGGACTTGACAACAAACTTGCTGCCAGAATTTTCGTGATGGGAGAAAACAAATGGAGATTCGAAACAAAATATCCTCTAACTAATACTGAGTATAGAAAACTTTATCTTCATAGTAAGGGAGGAGCTAACAGTGCAAGAGGCAATGGGAAACTCAGCTGGAATACTCCTAACTCAAACTCAAAACCTGACCATTACCGCTATGACCCCAATAACCCTGTGAAAAGTCTGGGAGGCAATAACTGTTGTGGCGTGCCAACACGAGCTGGCCCTGTGGACCAGCAATCTATTGAACAGCGCCACGACGTCCTTGTCTACACTTCTGATTTTCTACAAGAACCTCTAGAGGTAACGGGGCCCATAAAACTAAAACTCTATGCCGCTTCTAGTTCAACAGAGACTGATTTTGTGGCAAAACTAATAGATGTCTACCCTGATGGAACGGCTATTAATGTGGCTGAAGGACTTCTCCGCACCCGGTACAGAAAGAGCCTTGATCAACCTAAAAAGCTCGATCCCGGAAAAATCTATGAACTGATGATTGATTTGGTAGATACCAGTAACCTATTTCTCA
>CAYWYX010000259.1:0-2020 GCA_964462735.1 uncultured Acidobacteriota bacterium
CACCCCCGCAATTGGCTGCTAAATCTTTTGTTATTGTGCCGGCTCCCTGAGGTGACACAATCGCATTCAGGGAATAACATGAGGGCGAAACAACTGTGACCGTTCTTGAATACTCATTATCAGTTTCATCGCTTTCTTCAATAAGATTATCGGGATCAATAACAACTTTTATGGTATAGTTGCCAACTCCTAGCATTCCAAGCTCAACATCTTCCCAAAATCGATTTCCCTCAGGAGGAATGTCCTTGGAAATAGTTCCCACTACATCTTTATAACTCGATTTTTTCTGCCCATTAACATACAAAAACATATCAAAATCGCTGCCTTCAATCCTTTTATTTCCAAGATTGACGGCAACACTGTCTACAAAGATTGGAGAAATTGTATCAATGACTGGACTATCAGTATTGAGACCTTTCATCGTCGACACAACAATCTTGTCAGACCATCCAGCAGGCTGTGCAAAGGTTAAATTAGCCGGACTAGATTCTCTCACCGTAATTATTTCTGAATACTCGTTGTCAGTTTCATCGCTTTCTGCAATCTCATTGTCAGGGTCAACGACCACTTTAATCGTATGAGTTCCAGCACTAAGAGGTGAGATTTCTTCGTCGTACCAATAAAAAGCCTGCATTGATTCCCAGACAGAAACTGAATTAATCTTATTAAGTATGACCTCCCCATCTACTAAAACTTGCCATCTTCCAGCTCCACCTGGAACATTCGCTATTCCTTCATTTAAGATGGATAAGTCTAGGAAAAGTTTGTCAGTGCTCAGAAAAATTGAACTGTCCTTTGTTGTAAATTTCTCAAAAGAGATCACCAATTTATCTGTTGTTACCCATTGATGGGCTTCTTTAAAAGTTAAATTGGGTAAATCTTCTGCAAAGACTGGACCGGGGAAAACAAGACCAATTAAAATAGTTACAATGATCCAATGCCACCTTTTAAAATTCATTTATTGACCTGTCTTTGACCAAAATTTGTATTGAAAGAGGTTCAACTTATGCTGGAATGACTAAACTAGACCAAACATCATATACATAAGAAGGGTGTATTTTATCTAAAGAACAGATTAAAATCCTCTATATTATAAACTAGATAATAAAATTTTTACCTCGATTTGGAAAATTCAATCTGGATATTCATAATTCTTGAATATCCAGACATTCCCCATGAAGAATCTGTTCAGAATATATTCTAATCAAACTCTGCTGATTCTAATCCTTCTAATCAATCAATGTTCAACTGGATTTTCAAATGACTCGCCAAGCCTCTATCAACAAATATACAAGACAATTTTACCAAAGGCTAAACAGGGAGATGTTTCAGCTCAATACAACCTGGGCTTGATGTATCAAAACGGGCAAGGTGTTGCTCAAGATGATCAGAAATCAGCCCAGTGGTTCAGGCTTGCCGCAGAACAAGGCC
Organism: uncultured Acidobacteriota bacterium; assembly: GCA_964462735.1. GTDB lineage: Bacteria > Acidobacteriota > Terriglobia > Versatilivoradales > Versatilivoraceae > JAKUNG01. The sequence goes on from CAYWYX010000259.1 coordinate 1,432, forward strand.
ACGTCCAGGCCCAAACTAATCTTGGCTGGATCTATCAAAATGGCCGGGGCATTCCCCAGAATGACCAGGAATCAGCCCGCTGGTTTAGGCTAGCAGCTGAACAAGGCCATTCCGAAGCTCAAAATAATATGGGGTGGATCTATCGAAATGGTCGAGGCGTTACCCAGGATCACCGGGCAGCTTTAAACTGGTATCGATTGGCTGCTGATCAACAAAATGCTGATGCCCAACATAGTTTGGGAGAAATGTATCAGAATGGACAAGGAATTCCACAAGATCACCAAAAAGCTGAAAAGTGGTATCAGCTAGCTGCAAAAAAGGGACATCCCCAAGCCCAATTTAACCTGGCTTCATTGTATGATTACGGTAGAGGAGTTGACCAAAATCATCAGAAAGCCTTTAAATGGTACCAACTAGCTGCCATCCAGGGCCATACCAATGCCCAAATTAATCTTGGCGTAATGTATTCAAACGGACAAGGAGTCCCAAAAGACTATGTACGGGCATATAAGTGGTTTTATATTTCTGCATCCGATGGCGTGAAAGAAGCTATTCACAACCGAGATTTTATAGAAAAAAAAATGACCCC
>CAYWYX010000260.1:0-2016 GCA_964462735.1 uncultured Acidobacteriota bacterium
TCAGCCTTCAACACCTCAATACAACCAGTAACTAATATCTCGTCTAGAGGTTTTTCTTTCTCTTGAGCTTTTTGACTAGCCTTCTCCCAAGCGATCTTAGTTAATTTAAAGACACCCTGATACTGCAATTTTCCGTCATAGACCCGACCATCACACTTTTCAAAATCACCATCAGAACTATTGGAGTCATCCATTTCTAATGAATAATTCTTGTCTAAAAACCTAAATTCCTTTTTCATTAAACCCTCTTTTACGTTAAGAGTCCTCGTATGAATTTTTAAAGCAAAATTTTATCCTAATTACCTAAACTAATATATTTATTTATGCAGGTTACTTATGATGCTCTTGGTTTGCTATAAAAGCATAGACCGAAAAGACTTTTAAACTAAATTCTTGTTTTAATTTAATATTCAATTATCTTCTGGCCTACGATTTTTTCAGATACCCTAAGAACAGTTTTCCCAAGTCAACAAAAGGAAAGGCCCAAATAAACATAGAAAAGGACTATAACAATGGAAGAAACTTTGACTTATATTAGCAAAAATCAAAATCGCTATATCAATGAACTTAAGGAATTTTTGAGTATTCCAAGTATCAGTAACGACCCTAAAAACCAAGCTGATATGAGAGATTGTGCTAATTTTCTTAGAGATCAACTTAAAAACATTGGTTTTCAACAAACAAAAATTTTTCCTACTAATGGTCATCCAATTGTTTTTGGAGAATGGCTTGGTGCTCCAGGAAAACCAACCCTCCTTTTCTATGGACATTACGATGTACAGCCCGTCGAACCGCTTGAACTTTGGAGATCTAAACCTTTTGAACCTACCATTCATCAGGGTGAAATTTATGCAAGAGGTTCTGTAGATGATAAGGGTCAAGTCTGGATGAATCTTAAAGTAATTGAAGCCTATTTAAAGACTCAGGGGAGCCTTCCAATTAATATTAAGGTTCTAATTGAGGGAGAAGAAGAAGTGGGTAGTACCAACCTAGAAAATTTTATTTACAGTCATCAAGAGATGCTTAAATCAGATGCCGCCCTTATTTCTGATACACCTATGTTCAAACATGGACTTCCGTCTATCGGTTATGGCTTGAGAGGACTCGCCTATTTTCAGTTAGATGTTACGGGGTCATACCATGATTTACATTCTGGATCTTTTGGCGGAGCTGTCATAAACCCAAACTTTGCCTTAGCGCAAATAATTCTATCACTCAAAGATGAGAAGGGACGAATTTTGATTCCAGGTTTCTATGATGATGTAGTCCCTTTGACTACCAAAGAAAAAATTGAAATGTCTAAACTTCCCTTTAATGAAAAAACATTCTGTAAAGATTTTGGTGTTCCAAAGCTGTTTGGAGAGCAAGGACATAAAACCTTGGAGAGGATCTGGGCGCGACCTACCCTGGAAGTTAATGGAATGTCAGGAGGGTTTATAGGAGAGGGTTCTAAGACAGTTATACCAGCCTGTGCAATGGCTAAAATTAGTATGCGACTGGTTCCTAATCAAGACCCAAAGCATGTTGCTCAACTTTTTGAAAACTACCTCCAAAACATAACTCCTCCTTCTGTCACACTAAAGATGAAATATTTGAACGGAGGTAAACCCTGGATCACACCTATAGACCATCCAACTATTCAAGCCGCATCTAGAGCATTCAAAAAAGGTTACGGAACCACCCCAGTTTTTATTCGGGAAGGAGGTTCAATTCCTGTCGTAGCTATTTTGGCAGAGATTCTTGACATACCTACAGCTTTAATGGGTATAGGACTTCCTGATAGTAATACTCATGCTCCGAATGAAAAACTTAATCTAACCAATTTTAAGAATGGAACTATTAGTATTGCCCACTTCTTTGATGAGTTTTCCAGTTCAGTTTCTAATTGAATTCTAACTCATGACCTTACCTCTATACGCAGTCGTTCTATAATCTCTGTCATCTTTTCACCCTGTGTTATTTTCTTTTGGCTATGATTCTGAACATAGAAAACAGCAAAGGTATACTCTTGTTCTG
>CAYWYX010000261.1:0-2013 GCA_964462735.1 uncultured Acidobacteriota bacterium
TTCGTGTGCAAGCCTAATCATACGAAAAAAAATCTAATTTTTGAGATCAAGAATGCATTGAGGTCTTTAGGAAGAACATACAATTATCTCCAAATAATTATTGGCCCTGTATTAAGAAACGACTACCTAGAAAAACAGTTTCAGAAAATAGTTGATGATCATCCAAAAAAACAGTTCCTAAACCTAGGTTGTGGTACTTCTCTTGGAAAAGCTAACCTAAAGAACTTGGATTGTTACATTGGTTCAAATGTTGATATTGTAGCTGACCTTCATCAGATTCCCTTGGCTGACAACTCACTTGATGGAGTCACATCAGTTGCTGTCCTTGAACACATTAAAGAACCAACAATTGTTGTTAAAGAAACACTAAGAATTCTCAAACCAGGGGCCATAGCTCATTTTAATATTCCATTTATGCAACCCTACCATGCTTCCCCCGATGATTTTCAAAGGTTTACCTCGTCAGGACTGCGTCATTTATTTCGAAATTTTGAAATTATTGAACTTCAGTCCATGGGAGGCCCAGCTTCAGCAATGGTTTGGCTCACCACTGAATTTCTTTCAATCTTACTAAGTTTTGGAATTAGGCAGTTACATGCTTTGTTATTTATTCTGTTCACGTCAATTCTTTGGCCATTTAAGTTCTTGGACATTATACTTCGCTGCTATCCAACTAGCCAGATCATGACTTCAAATTTTAGTTTGCTATTACGGAAACCTGAAAATAAAATATGAATAGAAAATAGTTAATTGGAGAAAATATTAGTGAGCAAGAATGTACCGGCTGTTGAGGGTGGTGTACCAGTTCTTAAAGAATTCCTTGCCATAGGGCAACCTGATATCTCAGAAGCAGAAAAACGAGAGGTTTTAGATACACTTTCTGGAATGTGGTTAAGTAAAGGTCCAAAGGTTCAGTTATTTCAAGAACAATTTGCTCGTTATGTTAATGCATCTGGTGCACTTGCCCTCAATAGTTGCACAGCTGCTTTACATTTGTCACTCATTGCCTCAGGAATAGGACCTGGAGATGAGGTAATTGTCCCTTCATTAACTTTTGTCGCTACAGCCAATGTTGTTACTTATGTAGGTGCAACCCCTGTTCTAGTTGATGTTGACCCCACTACTTTATTAATTTCAGTTCCAGCGATTCAACGAGCTCTAACCCCTAGGACACGTGCTATCATTCCAGTACACCTGTATGGCAGGCCTTGCCCAATGCAACCAATAATGGAGATTTCCAACCAAAAAAAACTGACGATTATTGAAGACGCTGCACACGCAATTGGAACCGAAGAGAATTCACAAAAAATTGGTGGTTGTGGAGACTTTACTTGCTTTAGCTTCTATGCAACAAAAAACATCTGTACGGGAGATGGGGGAATGGTAACTTGTAATGAAAATAACCAGGAAAAGCTCGCCCACATGGAAATTCTCAGTTTACATGGCATGAGTACCGACGCATGGAAACGTTTCTCTCCAGCAGGGAGTCACGTTTGGGGGTTAGTTGAAGTGGGGTATAAATATAATATGACTGATCTTCAGGCATCGCTGGGTATTCATCAGTTAAATAGATTAGAAGGCTTTTTGGAACGCCGCCAAAAATTAGTTGATCACTACCGAAATTTGCTTCGCCAAGAAAAAAGAATCCAACTGCTAGCCGAAGATCCTACCAATGGTCGTCATGCACACCATCTTTTCCCTATCTTATTAAATAACAAGCAACTTAGGATTAACCGTGACAAGTTCATAGCAGCTTTAAAAGGAGAAAATGTTGGTTGTGGTAATCACTACCCAGCCCTACATATGCAGCCTTACTACAAAAAGACATTCTCCCTTAAAGAAAATGATTTTCCTGTTTCAACCAAGGCCCACAATTCTCTTATCACTCTACCTCTTCACACCAAAATGAACCTTGCTGACGTAGAATTAGTAGTTGCTGCTCTCTCTAAGCTTTTAAATTTCTACTCACGCTAACGCTGTTGGTGATAAAAACAAATGGTTTCATAAAAACTT
>CAYWYX010000262.1:0-2003 GCA_964462735.1 uncultured Acidobacteriota bacterium
GCATATATTGACCTCCTCTAAACAAAGTGAGATGGGGAAATTGTGGTTAATAGACAGAAATCTAATAAAACCATACTTCCATTATCAAGATATTTTAAAAAAACTGGAATTATCAAGTCTAAAAGTAGCTTGCTCATGATAATCCTAATAAAGAAAATAACAACTACCCTTAATTATGACTACCAATTGATTCGAAATCGACAAGCTCGAACATGAATGATACTTTCTAGTGTTGCATAATAGCTAAGTAATAAACATCCATCGTCCAAAAGTAACAAGTCAGGTGTTCCAAAAGTAAAGTTAGGTAACTCTTCCCAGACAGCATCTTTCCCCCCAACTTTATCCATATTGCATGCTCTATTTCCTAGCATCGATCCACAGGTTGAATCCCACATTTGGATTGAGGTTCTGAGATCCCACTGGGTGCCCTCATTTAAAGAGGTCCAAAGTCGAATTCCTTCAGGTGAACGTCGATAATTGCTAGCCGCAATTAGGTGCCCGTTACTTAGAGCTAGCGGCGCTGTAATCTGCCCAACAAAGCCTGTTTTCTGAGGTCGGGTCCAAGTTTGACCCTCGTCAGAAGAAAATGTTTGGTGAACCTCTACGGTACGCTCATTTTCTTGAAGAAATGTCCATAACAGTCCAATAAGACGACCATCTTCCAAACAATTAAAGCGGGCATCACACCAGTTCATTTCAGCACTATGATCAACAGCCACTGAAGAAAAAGAACCAAAACTTTTTCCCTGATCCTGAGAAAAGAACAGCCCTGTGCCAATAATCCCATTTGAAGCTTTATATTCAACAGGGAGACAGATTCTTCCATTTTTTAATACCAATGGCTTCGCGGTAATTCCAGGTTGATCTAATTGCTGCTGTAGCACAATTTCGCGCGAGGATTGGCAACTACTATCATCCAATCTCTTCTCAGTAATCCACAATTTTCGGGGTAATTTCTCACCTTCCTCACTAAACATATAGACATCTTCAGGGAGACTTTCTACTGTACTGTATACAATTAGTAAGGAACCTTCGGTATTTTGACAGGGACCACCTATTTCCGCAGTTTGCCTTGGTTCAAGTTTTTGTCCATCAAAAACGATTTTTGGGGAATTCCACGTTTTCCCATTATCATGGGAAACCTGCATAAGAAGGATTCCATCAGAACTATGCTTAGTAGTGCCCTGACGATAAACACAAACTATTGAACCATCGTCCAGAAGGGTTGAAAGAGGATAGGAACAAGCAAGACTGGCTTTTCCAGAAGCAAAGTTTGGAGAAACCGGGTTGTCTGAAAGGATCTCAACATTCATATTATTTGACTAATCCACTGCGGCTAAGAAGTTTTAAAATTTGATTTAAGCTGAAACCAAAGTACCATCATTTTCCACGCGCATATAGTGTCCTCTAATGCGAGTTGGTGTTCTGTAGGCCTCGTGGAAAACAACCATGACTCGGCCATCTTTCATTTCCATCAAACCCATCATTCCTGAACACAAAGAAATACGAACTTCTTGGGACCAAGTCCTCCCTTCATCAATGCTAGTTTTCATAAAGATTCCATACCCCCGACTACCCATGATTAGAACCCCTGAACTATGGCGGAGTAGTTGTGGACATTCCCCCGTACAGTTAGATGAGAGCTGCTTTGACCAAGTAATTCCTTTGTCTTTTGATCTATTCATCCACATAAAAGGAGCACGTAAAGTTCGAGCAAAGGCTACAATGCTCCCATCAGCGCATTCCACCCCCATACATTCATTGCTATCAAAATTGTCACGGTCCAAATAGTAAGGACCTGACCAAGTTTTACCGTCATTCAGAGATCGAATGACCAATGATCGGTCACGTCGTTCAGCATTTGATTCAATTTCACCTCCTTCTACTGTCTGAACGTGGTAATAGAATTGTAACAAGGTTCCATCTGAGTAGCGGGTCACAGGGGAATAGGGACCAATCCTCCCTTTTTTTGGAATATCATATAAAGACTTGCCCCCTACTAA
>CAYWYX010000263.1:0-1995 GCA_964462735.1 uncultured Acidobacteriota bacterium
CCTTAAGAATTCGCGAAGATTTTTCAATGTAATTGATTACATCCCATGTTGTTTGGTGTCAATTTATTGTACATAAAAAGTAAGATAGCATAGCTTTAAGTGCTCGTCACGATCTAGGAACTTAGGAGTAAATTAATTTGATGACTGAAAAAAATCATTGTGGTTGGGGTAAATGCTTTTTTGCCTGGGCAATGATTTACGCAATGAAACCATACGAACACTGGATAGTCAAACGCAAACGTGGACTTTTTAAAATGGTTGAAGGAAAGGTTTTGGAAATTGGTCCAGGAAGTGGCACAAATCTAATTTATCTTTCCAAGGGCATTCAGTGGAGTGGCATTGAACCAAATATTTTCTTTCACCGACATATAATTGAGAAGGCAAATAAATTAGGAAGAAAAATTACACTCAAAAAGGGAAGAGCAGAAAAGTTGAGCTTAGCTGATGCTAGTGTGGATGCAGTTGTCGGAACCTTGGTTTTATGTTCAGTATCAGAAATTCAATCAGTGTTACTAGAAATTATTAGGGTCCTCAAACCAGGCGGGCGGTTTTATTTTATTGAACATGTAGCCGCACCTTCTGGCAGTTGGCTAAGTTTATTACAGGGTGGAGTCAGACCAGTATGGCAGTATTTATTTGATGGATGCCAATCTAATGCTAAAACATTACAGGAAATTAAGGCTGCTGGTTTCTCTAAGGTAATATATGAACAATTTCAAGCGCCACTGCCTGTAGTCAGTCCGCATATTTCAGGTTTTGCCGAAAAGTAAGTCAGCTTAACACCAGTTCTGCTCTTTTTAGGCTTAAGATTTATTTTTACTCCAGAATAGTTGACAAAAAATAAAATCAAACGTATGATTTATTTCAATCAAACGTTTGATTTTATAAAAGATATGGCTTCAGAGACAAAAACAAAAATTTTAGATGCTGCAGAAGAGCTTTTTGCCGACCGGGGAATTGATGGGGTTTCAATTCGCTCTATAATCTCGTTGGCTGGGGTCAATCTGGGAGCAATTCACTATCATTTTGGGTCAAAAGAATCTCTAATTAAAGAAGTTTTCCATAGGAGGATTGGAGAGGTAAATAATGAAAGACTTCGATTACTTAACGATTGTTTAATAAATTCTAGGGGCAATGTTCCCGATCTAAGGACAGTCTTACGAGCTTTTATTGCCCCTCCGTTATGCTTACTGCTGGAGCCAGAAAGAGGGCATGTTTTTATAAAAGTATGTGGTCGAGCATATGGAGAGTCATCAGAACATTTAAGAGGAATGTTTATATCACTTTTCCGAGAGGTCTTTGAAAAATTCAGTCTAGCAATTTTTAGAGCTCTTCCTAATATTCCGGAAGAAGAAATTATTTGGCGTTTTCATTTTGTTGTTGGAGCAATGATTCATACGATGTTACACGGACAGACCCTCAAACAATTTTGCCCAGATATTAAGAATTCCCTAAATGTAGAAGAAAATATTGAAAGACTGGTTCAATTTAGTGTTTCTGGTTTATGTGGCGAATTAAAAGATAACCAAAAAGTAGATGGTTTAGGGACTGCTTTAGAAGAGGAGTTTATATAATGCCAAGAGTTAGAGTCATAGTCTTTGCACTCGTATTTTCTTTCATTCTGGGTACATTTTTTAGCTGTGGCCGTTCCCTACAGCAGGTAAAACGAACACCAGTAGTTACTATTCCAGAAGAATGGAGTGGAGGAGAAGTTCTTTCTGAACCAGTAGGTTCTAATTGGTGGACTACTTTTAATGACACCGGTCTCAATCGAGTAATTAAGCGTGTCCTTGAACGCAACCAAGATTTGCAGGCAGCAGCGGCACGTTTAGAAGCAGCTAAGGCAGAGATAGTGGTTGCTGGAGCCGCAGAGAGACCAAAACTCGACTTGGGTTTTAACATGGGTAGGCGGCGTCAAAATTTTGTAGGATTTCCCATTCCTGGTTCTGAAGGACGTGTTCTTAAAAGAACGTTCACTAATGCAGGTTTGTCTCT
>CAYWYX010000264.1:0-1991 GCA_964462735.1 uncultured Acidobacteriota bacterium
ATTAATAATTATCCTCTATCTGAAAAAAAATCAGACGTTTTAAAAACTCCAAGTGGACTTTCCTGGAAAGAGGTTAACTTAGAATTAGTCCTCGAGGGAAAAGTGGAGATGAAGGATCTACGAATTACAGCAGAAGCTTTAGAAATACAAGCTCAAATTGCTGAAACTTCAAATCGTCATCAATTGGCTGAAAACCTGCGTCGATCTGCCGAACTAGTTAAAATTCCAGAGACGAAAATTCTCCAGATATATCAAGCTCTGAGACCTGGTCGAAGTAATCAAGATGAACTTGAAACATTAGCCAAAGAAATGGAAAATAAACATGGAGCAAAACGTTGTGCAAAGTTTCTTCGTGAAGCTTCTAAAGCTTATTTTCCTTAAACTAGATTTTCATTTTCTTTCGAATACATAAATATTGGATTAGGAGTAAAACATGTCCTCTGACTCATTTCAAACTGTAACTAGCCATTCAACTGCGACTACGATTTCTACTGAACAAAAGGGTTTTTCCGATGGTAATCCTCTTTGTATTGATGAGTTGCCTACTCCCTCCCTTGTGCTTGATCTAGATTTATTCGAAGCCAACTTACAGAAAATGAGTCAAGACTCTAGGAATTCGTCCATCCAGCTAAGACCTCATGCCAAAACTCACAAATGCCCTGAAATAGCAAAACGTCAGATTGAAGCTGGAGCCATAGGACTATGTACTTCTACAATTTATGAAGCAGAAGTGCTGGCAAATTCTGGAATTCATGGATTACTCATTACCTGCGAAATGATAGGCCTTGATAAAGCAAAACGTCTAATAAACTTGACACGTAACCAACCAGATACTCTTTCGGTTGTTGATGATCACTCCCATGCTAACTTTCTTAATGATATTGCCACTAAAGAAGGTGTAACGCTAAATGTGTTAATTGACATCGATCCTTTTGGACGTCGTACAGGAACTACCCCTGGAGATCAAGCTTTCAACCTAGCTGAATCAATTATGAAACTTCCTGGATTAAACCTCCAAGGCATACATTCATACTCAGGTGCTAGTTCTCATGTTGTGGGCTTTACAGAACGTAAATCCCACTCTGAAAAGGTCATGGAAGCTCCGATAGAATCATTTTTGCGCATGAAAAAAGCTGGAATGCCTGTGGAGATTCTTAGTGGCGGAAGCACAGGTACTTATAATATTGATCCATTTCTTTCAGAAATGACTGAGCTTCAGGTGGGTTCTTATATCTTTATGGATGTTGACTACCGAATTATAGGTGGAAAGAATAGCCCAGTTTATGATGATTTCAAACCATCCTTAACTATACTAACTACAGTTATGAGCAAACAACATTCTGATATCGCCACAGTTGATGCTGGCATAAAAGGTTTTGCTACTGACCGAGAAGTTGGACCCGAAATCAAAAACTTAACTGGAATTAAATATCAGTTTGGAGGAGACGAACACGGAATCCTTCATCTTGAAAATCCCAGTCAAGAAATCAAACTAGGGGACCGTCTGGAGTTTATAGTTCCCCATTGTGACCCAACCGTTAATCTCTACGATTATTTATTTTGTCGACGAGGAGAAATGATCGTCGGTAGCTGGCCTATTTCAGGACGAGGACATCGCTAAAAAAGCTTTTTGAGGATATTCGTTTAGCGCTTTCCTCATTTTTAGGACTAATCCGAAAAAATTTGTCTTTTTCCAGCAGTCCAGCATTATTAAAGTGTATTCAGTACTGCGTCTACATGACCTTTAACTTTTACTTTTTCGTATACCTGAACAATTAGACCATTCCCATCAATAACAAACGTTGATCTTATAATACCCATGTACTTCTTTCCATACATGGATTTCTCCTGCCAAATACCGTAAGCCATTGCGATCTTATGGTCTTCATCACTTATAAGTGGAAAAGGTAAGGAAAATTTAACTTTAAACTTCTGATGGGAGGCAACACTATCAGGACTTACACCTAATACTACAGTATCTTTCTTTTTGA
>CAYWYX010000265.1:0-1991 GCA_964462735.1 uncultured Acidobacteriota bacterium
CATCATGTTTCACATACTCCATGGATGGTTGGACACTGAAGCTTGCTGTAATTTATGAATCAAGAAACTAGTTGTCCATTGCATTATCGTTATCATCCAAGAGATTTATCTCTTCTGGAAGAAACTGTAACAGATTGCTTTTATATCGCTGGTGGCCTGTATGGGAATCCATATGCCTTAAACAAGATCCTTGAGACGGCCGATCGAGACGAAAACCAGAATGGGATAAAACCCGTTCTGATGTTCAATGGTGACTTCAACTGGCTTAACATTGACAACAAAAGTTTCCGAGATATCAATCAAACCGTACTTTCACATTATGCTCTTAAGGGAAACGTTGAGTTGGAACTCGTCACACCATCAGCGGATGGTGGCTGTGGATGTGGATATCCAGAGTACATCGATAAAAAAATCCAGGATTGGTCAAATCAGATCATAAAAACACTTCGTGAAAGGGCTAAAAAAAATGCTGACCTAACTGCTAAACTAAATCTTCTTCCCAAAATAGCTATTTTAAAGGTGAACTCATTGCGTATAGGGGTCATCCATGGAGATCCAGAGTCCCTTTCAGGCTGGAATCTGGCCTATGAAGAAATAGGAGACATTTCATCCTTAAAAAAAAAGATTTATTCAAAGGTCTCCAGGAAGACTATCTCTAAAACTGAAAAAATCAAAAATTATTTTGAATTCTCTAAAGTTGATGTCTTTGCTTCAACACATACCGGTCTTGCCTTTCTAAGAGAATTTTCCCTAAAAGGAAAAAAGAAAATAATTGTCAACAACGGCTCCGCTGGCATGCCTAATTTCAGCAACAAGCTTTCAGGGCTGATCACAAGAATTGCAACAAAACCCCTTCAAATGAACAACAAACTCTATGGTATTAATATTGATGGGGTATTTATCGACGCCCTTTCCATCGATTATGACCAAACTGCATGGTTGAAATTATTTCAGAAAAACTGGCCTATCAACAGCCCTGCCTCTCAAGCCTATTACCAACGTATAACTTGCGGCCCCGAACATACCATAAAAGAAGCTTATGGGGCAGAAACAATTATTAGTCTGTAACCCAAAAGTTTGCGACCCTAGACTTCAAGGCCAGCGGTTGGCATTCTGTACCTTGGCATTTCCCTTCTAATGTTTTTTACTTCGCCTAAAGATACATACCCATAGATCTCATTTTTAATCCTCTAGGGAATTTGTGGCATATTGCCCTGAAAATGATAAGTTGTATTTTATGAAGAGAGGGGGGAAATGCAAAATTTTTGTTAATGATGATTTTAATGTTTACTTTCACGGGATGTGATTCTGTTCAAGAAACGATAAAGGATACGAAAAGTAAACAAAGCCTTTTTCAAAAAGTGATTAAAGACAATAATGGATTGGGCTCCAAGGTTGGATTGGAAATGGGAAATGGTATTCTTACTCAGGTCGTTGAAAACACGCATAAATTAAATCAAATTTGGGTCAGGCTGATTTTCCAGCATATTGAACTGCTGATTAATAAAGTCTGACCCTATGTTGCTGGAACCTTAACTTTTCATAATAAAGGACCATATGCCCCTGTACGAGTTTGAATGTCAACAATGCGGTGCATTTGAACAATTTCTTTCTTTGAAAGAATATGGAATCAAGGTGCAATGTCCGAATTGTGATGACAATGCATATAGAGTTTACACTCCTCCCAATTTGTATAAGACAAGCCCTAACTACCGAAAATCCAGAGGTGTTAACGAAAAAAACCAGGAATCTCCAAGAGTCGAAACGATAAATCCAAAAAGTCATTCGGAACACAATCATTCCGATTCGCATCATCATGTTTCACATACTCCATGGATGGTTGGACACTGAAGCTTGCTGTAATTTATGAATCAAGAATCCAGTTGTCCATCACATTATCGTTATCATTCAAGAGATTTATTTCTGGCAAAACTCTCCACCTGAAACGAAGGAATGATCGATGTGTGCAGAAACTACAAAGGCTAAGGCCT
>CAYWYX010000266.1:0-1958 GCA_964462735.1 uncultured Acidobacteriota bacterium
ACGCTTGGAAAAAAAGAACAGAACTTAATGGAGGTAACATTCCAACTAATATTGGTCTGAATGGCAAGATTGGTGGTGAATATGGCGGAAGATGGTATAAAGGAACATATGGCTGGAATTTTACAATCTTTGATGGGGAAATCGAAAAAATAGCCCATAGAAATACATTTGCAGCAGGAATGTGGCCAGGCTTTGGAAATGCCTTTTTACTGACAGGAAATCCAGCATACCTTGATACTCTTCGCCGCCAAATTGCTAACCTCTACGCTCAAAAAAAACTTGTTAGAGGCCAACTTATGATTCCTCAAATGTTTGGTGATCCTCGGGGCTACCAATATACTGGCCAAGAACGTTGGTATCACTGGACTAACAATCTGTTTACTGACCGCCTACTGGAAATCTACCTTTGGTCAATGGATCGGAAGGATCTGAAATATTTACCCAAAACCGGTTGGCTTAACTACTTGGAAGGAGGAAATCCCAATTACCCGGAACAGACACTTCAAAATGATTTCAAGTATATTCGAAATGTTATTCTAGCAATAAAAAACGATCCTACTACTCCTAAAACCCGACTAGCCGATTGGTTATTATCGTTTAATCCTGCTAAAACTGATAACCTAGTCAACTTAATGCTTGGTGGTTCTCTTGCTGGACGGATCTGGACACTTCATACTAGGGTTCGATACTTTGATCCAATCAATAAACGCGCAGGTTTACCAAAGGATGTGGCCGCACTGGTTGAAAAACTCACAGAGAACTCCCTCACATTAACCCTTGTCAATACAAATCAAATTCATCCTCGTGACTTAATTGTCCAAGCAGGTGCTTATGGAGAACACCTATTCAATGCAGTCACTGTTGGTAATCAAGAAATTCCAATTAAACAATCTTCATTATTAGTCCAACTAGATCCAGGATGTGGCACCCAGATGGTCTTCAATATGGAGCGCTATATTAACCAACCCACTCTTTCTCCGCCTTGGCAATAACACAGACAAATTAAATTTAATTGGTAAGTTCAGCAGATTTTAAATACTAGCAGATTTCACTTTGGATATTGATGGCACGCTTAGCTCTTACAGAGAACAAGCAACAGTCATTAATCTACAGATCAAACTATTCAGTCACTACTTCTTATTATTTAAATCTTTTTGCCCAGTGCTCAACTTTACTTTAACACTTGTTATGATTCCAGTTTTTCCATTAACTCTTCGAATTCGGTTATTACCTGTGTCAGCAATATAAAGATTCTGACTTCGATCAATGGTTACATCAAAAGGACGGGATAAACTAGCTTTTTTAGCCGGACCTCCATCCCCACCAAGATCATTACTTCCACTCCCAGCTATGGTTGAAATAATCCCAGTCTTTACATCAACAAACCTAACTCGATGGTTTCCAGTATCGGCAATATAAAGATCTCCGTTCTGATCAAGAGTAACGGCAAAAGGACTAGAGAGGCTCGCAGAAACCGCAGGTCCTTCATCCCCACTAAATTCACTTTTACCATTGCCAGCAACGGTTGAAATAATGCCAGTTTTCCCCTCCACTTTTCGGATCCGATTATTGCCCGTGTCAGCAATATAAAGATTCCCTTTTCTATCAACAGCAATGTCGAAAGGAACATCAAAAGCAGCTTCAGTAGCATCACCACCATCCCCAGAGAATCCTGTTTTTCCACTTCCTGCAATAGTTGTAATCATTCCTGTTTGAGAGTCCACCCGACGAATGCGTCGACTACTCTGTTCAACGATCAGGATATGGCCTTTTTTATCAATAGCTATTCCAACAGGAGTTGACAGGCTGGCTTCGGTAGCTTTTACATCATCATAGCGGTAACCAAACTGGCGATTCCCTGCTACAACTGTTAAGGATCCACTTTTGTTGTCAAGTTTAAAAACTCTATGAGTATTCCGATCACAGATATATAGGTTATCTTTATTGTCAAGAGCCAG
>CAYWYX010000267.1:0-1953 GCA_964462735.1 uncultured Acidobacteriota bacterium
AGGAATAAGCTTTTCGACGTTCTTCATCATCCATATCATGTTGAACAATTCCAACCGATAGTCCCAGAAACTGATAAATCTTCCCCATCCATTCAGCATCACGGCGAGCTAGGTAATCGTTGACCGTAATAACATGAACTCCTTTGCCAGAAAGACAGTTTAGAAATACGGGCATTGTTGCAACCAAAGTTTTACCCTCTCCTGTCTTCATTTCAGCAATCTTCCCTTGGTGAAGAACTACACCCCCCATCAGCTGGACATCAAACTGTCTCATATTAAGAACGCGTTTTGCTGCTTCCCTAACAACTGCAAAGGCTTCGCAAAGAAGCTCCTCTGCCGTTTCCCCATTGGACACCCTTTGCTTAAAATCATTAGTCTTATTTATCAATTCTTCATCAGAACTACCGGATAACGAAGCCTCTATATCATTAATTTCCTCGACAAAAGGTTGCATTACCTTAATGTCCCGATCATGTTTACTGCCAAAAAATTTTTTTAATACAGTATCAACAATCAAACGAGCAGCCTCTCAACAAGAATTTAAGTTAACCATTAAGTTAACCATTATGAAGAGAATAAGTACAAAGTCAAGGGGTCGAGAAACAAGGATTGTTTAATTATTCAAAGCCTCAAACAAACAGCTCCAAATAATACAATAAACTAGTTTGACATCCGTATCATTGGACTTCTATAGTGTAGTCCTCTCTTTATTTTGGTTGAGTCATTGGAAACAGTCAACTCAAACTGTTTGACTTATGCAAAACCTCAAAAAAAACCGTGTTTATCGCGTGGCCGTAGTAGGCGGAGGCATCTCAGGCCTTGCAGCTACCAATCGATTATTAGAAAGAGCTAAGGGTTCTCAACAAGATATTGATGTTCAGCTATTTGAAGCTACTTCTCGATTAGGGGGGACTATTCATACAGTCAAAGAGGGCGACTTTTTATTAGAAGGAGGGCCTGATTCATTTATCTCGGAAAAACCCTGGGGTGTAGACCTCTGTAAACGGCTTAGCCTTGAATCCAGACTAATCGGCACACAAAAATCTCTTCGGCATAGTTCCATTGTTCATCAAGGGAAATTACAACCAATTCCGAAAGGGTTTTATCTGATGGCCCCTAGTGAATTCATATCTTTCATTCGGTCACCCATCCTAAGTTGGTCAGGAAAACTACGTATGGCAGCAGATCTTATTATACCCAAGAAGAATCAAACTTTGAAAGGCATAGATGAAAGTGTAGCTAGTTTTGTCTGCCGCCGTCTAGGACAACAGACTCTAGATCGTCTTGCCCAACCACTAATTGGGGGAATATATACTTCTGACCCCAAAAAACTTAGCTTACAAGCAACCTTCCCAAAGTTTTTAGAAATGGAACAAGAACATCGGAGTCTTCTTATAGCCATGTGGAAATCCCGAAAAAGAGAGTCATCATTCCTAAATGAACGGCCTGCAGGCCCTCGATATGGGCTTTTTCTCTCTCTGGATGGGGGTATGGGATTACTTGTAAATACCCTTAGAAAAAAACTGTCTTCCAAAACAATTCATCTGGACCGGCAACTAGTTTCACTGGAAAGAAACAACATCTCTAAACAATGGATGCTTCAGTTTCAAAATGGAGGGTGCTTTGAAGCTGATGCAGTCTGCCTAGCTTTGCCTGCTTACCAGTCAGGCAATCTTTTAAAAAACATAGCCCCTAAGCTAGCTAAAAACCTACTGAAAATAGAATATACTTCCACAGCAACAGTTAACCTAGGGTACTCTGTTAAGGATATTCCAGCTCCATTAAATGGTTTTGGATTCTTGGTTCCTGAAATCGAGAACCGCCCACTTCTAGCCTGTAGTTTCAGTCATCTGAAATTTGATTCCAGGGCACCTAAATCTGGAGCCTTACTAAAAATCTTTCTTGGTGGGGCCCTACAAACAGCCATTCTAGATCATGACGACAAAGAACTTG
>CAYWYX010000268.1:0-320 GCA_964462735.1 uncultured Acidobacteriota bacterium
GTTGGCAAACGTTATAGAATTAACTTCTAAGTTTAGTGTTGCACAGTTTTTGGCTAGGGAAGATTTTGCTAATAGATACAAACAAGGCCGGCCCATCGCAGTCACGGAGTTTTTATATCCCCTTTTACAAGCTTATGATTCCGTTGTGACCAAAGCTGACGTAGAATTTGGTGGGACTGATCAGAAGTTTAACCTATTGGTAGGTAGGGATCTCCAAGGAATGATGGGCCAAATGCCACAGCAATTGATTTTAGTCCCGATAATTCCGGGAACTGACGGCATCAAGAAAATGAGTAAATCGTATGGTAATTACATTTCGC
>CAYWYX010000268.1:330-799 GCA_964462735.1 uncultured Acidobacteriota bacterium
ATATTTTGAACTTTTGACGGACATCCCTTTAATAGAATTAACCCAACTGAAAGAGCAGTTAATTCGACAATCAGTCAACCCTATGATTCTTAAAAAACAGCTAGGTAGAGATATTGTCAGTCAGTTTCATGGAATGGAAGCAGCCCAAGAAGCGGACAAAAACTTTGAATTCACCGTGCAGCTTGGCCAGGTTCCATCCGACATAAGTGTTTTGGCTAGGTTTGTAAAGAAGACTAGTACTCAACAGGCAGGGTTTTTTGTTCAGCAGACTAGTCAAACCGATACCTTTGTTGAAACTGTTGACCTTGAAGGGTATTCTGGCGAACAGATAGCGTACTATGTTGATCGCTGCAAGCAGTATGCCCTCAAAGAGGGAATTCATGTAAATGAAGTATTCTTGGTGGACTTACCTGAACTTCTTGTTGGAATTGGAATGCTTTCTAGTAAGTCCGAAGTCAAAAGACTAATA
>CAYWYX010000268.1:809-1951 GCA_964462735.1 uncultured Acidobacteriota bacterium
TGGGGTTGATCTTCATGGAGAGAAAATAAGTGATATTATAATCCCTGCATCCCCAGAGAAAGTGTTGAAAATTGGCAAACGTGGATTTTTGAAATTTTTACTTTAAGATGCACTTCATTTGAAGAATACTGTTTACTTAAGCTAGTCCCTGCTGATCATAAAACCGGACGTAAGGAGATAGGTGGGGTTTTAATTTGAAAGGAGTTTATAATTAGTGATTTGCGGATCCCTGGCCCAACTCCCTGTCCAGAGGACGTGCTTGCTAGTATGGCAACACCCATGATAAATCATCGTGGTCCAGAATTTGCTGGGTTAATCGAGAGACTTACCAATAACTCTAAACTTGTTTTAAATACCCAGAATGACCTATTTTTTTTCACCAGTTCGGGCACAGGAAGTCTAGAGGCAGCAGTGGTGAACACCTTATCTCCTGGAGATAAGGTGTTGTCTGTTATTACTGGGTTTTTTGGTGAGAGATTTGCAAAAATAGCGGAACTATATGGAGCACAGGTCGAAAGATTGGAATCTCCTCTTGGGCAGGGAGCAGATCCACTAGCTATACGGAAATGCCTATCAAAGAATCCCCAAATTAAAGCTGTTTTAGTGACTCATAACGATACTTCAACTGGTGTTGCAAATCATTTACCTGACATAGCTAAGGTGGTTAAACAAGAATTCGGAACGCTTTTATTGGTCGATGCTGTTAGCAGCGCAGCTTGTTTGCCAATTTATACCGATGAATGGGATTGTGATGTTGTTGCTAGCGCTTCTCAAAAAGGGTTCATGTCTCCCCCCGGGATCAGTATGATTACTTTCAGTGACCAAGCCTGGAAAGCTTACAACAGCTCAACGATGCCAAAGTTATACTTTGATGTGAAGCAGTCGATGAACTTTCTCAGCAAAGGTCAGACTCCTTGGACCCCATGTTTAAGTGTTTTGTTTGCTTTAGATACTGCGGTGAAACATATTTTGGAAGAAGGAATTGAAGAGACCTTTAAACGTCATGAAAAACTAGGGGAACAAACAAGGGAGGGGATTGAACAAATGCGATTACATTTGTTCCCCGACCCTCAGTTTGCATCTAATGCGATAACGGCTGTGAATGTCCCTCCCGGTCTTGATGGTGAATCGTTAGTAGAATC
>CAYWYX010000269.1:0-1941 GCA_964462735.1 uncultured Acidobacteriota bacterium
TTGAAAAAATCTATTTGAGGAGTAACGGCTTAATTACTGAAATGTTAAAAAATAAAAATAAATTTGCGAAGGGGGTTATATATTAAAAGCGCTACGCAAAAAAGGGATGCCACCCACCCTAAGACAAAAACTTTCGGTGTCAGTTCTGGTGTCAGTTGGAATTGTAGATTTACAGCACTCCATGCTGCTTCTTGCAGACCATGAGAGCAGGAAGGTCTCTGTGAACCCTTGACTAGTGGGCATCTATGCAGTTGTGTGCTTGTGGAGGAGTAAGCCTGCAGGAGCAAGGTTTCCGGTTTAGGAAACCGTTGCTCTATCCGGCTGAGCTACAGGCCCACATAAGTGCCCTCAGAACGGGCAAAAGAGTAAATGACAGGAATGTCAATCATCTTAATATGTTGTTATAAGTAAAGTTCGAAAAGCTTTTTTGATCATTTATTGCTCTTTAATTCTTGAACTTTATCGTTTAACCGGTTGACCAGCAATAATCTTTCCTTAGCGGCTTTGTCAAGTTCCTCAATAACAGCAAGGCGTTGATCAGCCACCTTATGAGAGTTTTTGACTTCTTGCTCAAGCTCGGAAATTCTCGCAAGAAGCTCACTAGTAAATACATCGCAATTTTCTTCTTCGCTATTATTGCTGAAAATTTTTTCACAGAAATGTTCAGCAAAACACTTTATTATCTGTGTGGGAATATAGGAGCAAACGTGCCGCTTGTCCTCTTCAAAAGGGTCTCTGAAAAAATCATAAACGATTTCATAGCTGGGGAAATAAAACAGCTCGTGATTAACGAGTTTATCTTGACCTCTTAGAAATTCATCCAGTGCTGAGCGAAGAATCGCCTTTGAAACAGAGTTGGCGCTGATAGCGGAAATAGGACGAAACGTATTTTTCAATTTTACAGGAGAAACGGTATATATGACTTTCAATTTGGGAAGATACTTTTTTCTTATTCTTTCAATAGTTTCCAACCAATAAATAGTTTTTCCAACCGTCTCAACACGAAAAATGTGTCGTGTTGGATCAAATGTTGATTTAGTTAATGCTCTCCATAATGGCTCGCCTGTTTTGGAGTCATACCATATCTCAGAAACGCCGAGAGTTAAAATAATTACGTCTGTTTTCTCCAAGGTCTCTCTAATAAGAGTACGTCTTTTCTCGGTTGCCTCAAATATCTGTTTATCTTTATCAATCCAAAGTACAGAGTCAGGATTAAGTTCTCCAAATGCCCAGCGAAATTGTTGTGCAATTACAGCCGCGTTTTCGAAACCCGAGCCAAATGTTAATAATGCATTATATGGGGATTCTGGGAATAGACGGTTAAATCCATTTTCAGCTAACCACAAAATAAAATTACTCGCAAAACAGCTCCCCAAACCTAAGACACGTGTGTTTGCATTAATTATTGGTTTTTTGGGTAGCCAGCCCTTTGTTATTGCAAGTAACCCTTGAGTTTTTAAATCAACTTTTGATGGAAGACGGCTAAACTTCCTTCCAATATGCCAGCTGTCAATATTGTAAGGGGTAACAGATTCAGGATCTTCCGTCCAATCAATTAGTTTTGATTTATGCGAATCAACATTTTTCTTCATCCGTTGCTCCTTTTATAAACTTTCCGGTAGCAGGAAGACCAACCATTCCAACCAGTCAGGGTCTATTAGATCTGGGACAAGTCCGTATTTGTACGGTTACCAAATAGTAAGTTTTGAAATGATTCAGGTAAAAATTTTCTTATCATCTTTCTAGGGTGACCACTAAAGAATTGATGTATTTACAAAAGGATTTCTGAAACAACACGGGCAGGGAATTGATCGGTAAGACGTTCTTTCAGTCCATGACGTTCATAGGTTAAGGAGCGAAAGTCCATACCAAGTAGATGCAGAATAGTGGCATGAAAATCGTGAACACTCACTCGATTTTCCAAAGCCTTGTGGCCAAATT
>CAYWYX010000270.1:0-1938 GCA_964462735.1 uncultured Acidobacteriota bacterium
AGGAATAAGCTTTTCGACGTTCTTCATCATCCATATCATGTTGAACAATTCCAACAGATAGTCCCAAAAACCGATAAATCTTCCCCATCCATTCAGCATCGCGGCGAGCCAAGTAGTCGTTGACCGTAATAACATGAACTCCTTTTCCAGAAAGACAGTTTAGAAATACGGGCATTGTTGCAACCAAAGTTTTACCTTCTCCTGTCTTCATTTCAGCAATCTTTCCTTGGTGGAGAACTACACCACCCATCAGCTGAACATCAAACTGTCTCATATTAAGAACTCGCTTTGATGCTTCTCTAACAACTGCAAAGGCTTCGCAAAGAAGTTCCCCTGGCGTTTCTCCATTGGACACCCTTTGCTTAAAATCATTAGTCTTATTCATCAATTCTTCGTCAGAACTACCGGATAACGAAGCCTCTATTTCATTGATCTCGTCGACAAAAGGTTGTATTTCCTTAACGTCACGATCATGTTTACTGCCAAAAATCTTTTTTAATACAGTATCGACAATCAAACGAATATCCTCTCAACAAGAATTTAAGTTAACCATTATGAAGAGAATAAGTACAAAGTCAAGGGGACGAGAAACAAGGCGTGTTTAATTATTTAGAGCCTAAAACAAATAGGTCCTACGTCTACAATAAACTAGTTTGACATCTATGTCATTGGACTTCTATAGTGTAGTCCTCTCTTTATTTTGGTTGAGTCAGTGGAAACAGTCAGCACAAACTCTTTGACTTATGCAAAATCTCAAAAAAAACCGTGTTTATCGTGTGGCCGTAGTAGGCGGAGGCATCTCAGGCCTTGCTGCCACTAATCGATTGTTAGAAAGAGCTAAAGGTTCTCAACAAGCTTTTGATGTTCAGCTATTTGAAGCTGCTTCTCGAGTAGGGGGGACTATTCATACAGTTAAAGACGGAGACTTTTTATTAGAAGGAGGGCCTGATTCATTTATCTCGGAAAAACCCTGGGCTGTAGCCCTCTGTAAACGGCTTGGCCTTGAATCCAGACTAATTGGTACACAAGAATCTCTGCGGCATAGTTCCATTGTTCATCAAGGAAAATTACAACCAATTCCGAAAGGGTTTTACCTGATGGCCCCTAGTGAGTTCATGTCTTTCGTTAGGTCCCCTATCCTAAGTTGGTCAGGAAAACTACGTATGGCAGCAGATCTTATCATACCCAAGAAAAATCAAACTCTAAAAGGCATAGATGAAAGTGTAGCTAGTTTTGTCTGCCGCCGTTTAGGACAACAGACCCTGGATCGTCTCGCCCAACCACTAATTGGGGGAATATATACTTCTGACCCCAAAAAACTTAGTTTACAAGCAACCTTCCCGAAATTTTTAGAAATGGAACAAAAACATCGGAGTCTTCTTATAGCAATGTGGAAAGCCCGAAAAAAAGAATCATTTCTAAATGATCGGCCTGCAGGACCTCGATATGGGCTTTTTCTCTCTCTGGATGGGGGTATGGAATTACTTGTGGATACCCTTAGAAAAAAAATACCCTCTAAATCAATTCATATGGACTGGCAACTAGTTTCACTGGAAAGAAACAACATCTCTAAACAATGGATGCTTCAGTTTCAAAACGGAGAGTACTTTGCAACTGATGCAGTCTGCCTAGCTTTGCCTGCTTACCAATCAGGGAATCTTTTAAAAAATATAACCCCTAACCTAGCTAAAAACCTACTCAAAATAGAATACACTTCTACAGCAACAGTTAACCTAGGGTACTCTGTTAAGGATATTCCAGCTCCATTAAGTGGTTTTGGATTCTTGGTTCCTGAAATCGAAAACCGTCCTCTTCTAGCCTGTAGTTTCAGTCATCTGAAATTTGATTCAAGAGCGCCTAAATCTGGAGCCTTACTAAAAATTTTTCTTGGTGGGGCCCTACAAACAGCCATTCTAGATCATGACGACAAAGAACTTG
>CAYWYX010000271.1:0-1898 GCA_964462735.1 uncultured Acidobacteriota bacterium
AGGAGCATGTCAATTTTGACTTTGTGGCTCATGCTAAACGTTTTCTCTAAAAATAAATTAGATGTTGGGAACGAGTGCCAAAGGATCTGTGCTAGGTTCTAATACGTATCATTGTTGTTAGCGCGCTGTCCAATACAAAAAAGACGTTCAGCAGTTCGGATGAAGATTTGTCCATCAGAAATAGCCGGAGAACTAAGGCAATAATCATTAAGAGGATTCTCAGCCAGAATT
Source organism: uncultured Acidobacteriota bacterium (assembly GCA_964462735.1). Lineage (GTDB taxonomy): Bacteria > Acidobacteriota > Terriglobia > Versatilivoradales > Versatilivoraceae > JAKUNG01. The sequence continues at coordinate 232 of CAYWYX010000271.1, forward strand.
TTAAACGTTGGGCCAGTTTTTATTACTGTTGTCAACCCGTCCTCATTACTTACGTAGATTTTCCCATCAGCCAGCACAGGAGAAGAGGTATAGGTTCCTGGTTTCAATCGGTTTCCTCCCCAAATTTTTTCCCCAGTTTTGGCGTCCAGACACCACATAACACCATTATCACTAACTGAGTAGAAATAAGTGTCATCTACAACAGGGGTTGGGACATCTGGACCATTTTGAAATTTCCAAACACTATGGCTTTTAGTAACATTACCAATACCGCCTGGCCGAATGGCTATTAAAGGTTTAACGCGGGTGGGAACATAAACTAAATCTTTCATAGCAACTGGAGAAGCAACAACTCGGTAATTACGACTATTGTTAGGGTTGAAACCATTGATCCTCCAGAGTTCTTTTCCATTTTCAAGGCTGTGACCTGTGACACAGTCACCACCTGTGACTATGAGTTCAGTGCCTCGGTCGGTTTTTACCACAGTAGGTGTAGAGTAAGAATCAGGTGATTCATGGACAGCATCAGTATCCCGTTCTTTTTTCCAGACAGTTTGACCATTTTTGGAATTGATTCTGAGCACATAAGAAGGATCATCAGTAAACATACCATGAAGTACTTGGATATAAAGATTCTCTCTATATAGTAGAGGGGAGGAGCCATAGCCAAAATTCATTCCTAGCTGTCCATAGTCTTTTGGAATATTTCTTGTCCAAAGAGGGTTTCCATTAAAATCAAATCCCTTGAGGACACCAGTTCCAGTCATGACAAAAACAGATTTGCCATCAGTGACGGGTGAAGGGGAGGACATATTATGTTTGTGGTTTTTTACATTGCCGCTGCCAAGGAATTTTTTCCATTTTAACTCTCCATTATTGCGATTAATGCACCAAAGATAGAGATCAGAGCCGTCCGCAACATTTAAGAAAATAGACTCACCCCAAACAATAGGAGTAGATCCGCTAAAACTAGGTAAAGCTAGTTCCCAAGTGATGTTTCTTTTTCTATTCCAAAGTAAAGGCAATTGCTTTTCCTGGCTAATTCCATCTAGCGAGGGACCCCTCCACTGTGGCCAATTGTCAGCGATTGCTGAATCAAAAACATTGATAATGAGGATTAGGGCTATTACAACTCTATTTGTCATATCGATTAACCTATTTTATTTTTTTCGAGGAACCTGTGTGTGATTTTCTCCGGTCTATGGGAGACTAGAAAAATAAAGTTTTTATTTTGTTTTATTTACCCCCAAAATAATCCTTCAGTCCATTTTCAAGTTATAGATATTTTAGGGATTTTTTGCTAATAAGTAAAAAATTAAATGTGAAATCTTCTTCGTTTGCAAGGTTAACTGTTTAAAGCAAATTTGAATAATGTCTTTTTGACTTAGTGGATGAAACAGATGAGAATAGGTCAGAACAATTTAAAATTAGATAAAATCTAATTGTAATACTAACATTCTGTACAATGTTTTTTGATGAATTATCATTGGTTAAATAACATTTCTAGAACAAACTTATGAATAATTTAAAAAGGTCTATGAAATCAAATTGCTTTCTATCTTTACCTGGACGACAGTTAGGTACCTTATTTGGTTTAATTGGACTATGTCTTATTCTTTGGATACTGAGTCCTTATTTTTTAACACTATCAAATCTTCTCAATATTG
>CAYWYX010000272.1:0-1884 GCA_964462735.1 uncultured Acidobacteriota bacterium
GTACACCTACTCTGGAAACCAGTTCATCTCTTATTCTTTGAATTTCTTTATTTTGTTGTTGATGTTGTGCCACAGCGGCTGACATAATATCTTTAGTATTAGTAGTAATACGAGAATGTAATTCTTCTATTTGTCTTAATACTTCTGTTCTACGAACTTCAATTTGTTCCTCTGCCTGAAAAATTGCTTCCTCTTGTCTAGTAAGTTTTTCTTCATGCACAGCAAGCATACGATGAATAGAATTAGAAACGTCGGTCAACTTCTCAATTGCAACATCCAAACGATCATGAATCCTTTTCTGATCATGAAGTTCCTTTTTGAGAAGTTTAACCTCCGTTTCCAATTCCGACATAACTATTTTTCCTTAGTCCACATTGTCCAGGCACCCCAAACAATTGCAGCCCAAGCTGCCCAATTTGCAAAGGGACCAAGAAAAAGGAACACTAGGCCGACAGCTACAAGAGCAGCTCCGTCCCAAGATGTTCTTTCGGCTAACCTGTTTTTTATCCAGTTACCCATTTATTTCTCCTTAATTTAGAGATCGGCACAAGCATAACAATTGATTTCTAGACCAACTGCAATCTCTGTGACTATAGGTGTCGTCCACATTTACTTTCTCCTTTAAAATCTGAGTAATTATCATACTCAACATAAAATTTAGTCTAACGCATCATCAAAACGACTTTGATGACGGAATAGCCAAAAAATAACCACTAATGCGATAAGACCAGCAAGGCCTGCATTACCAAGTTGGTTAACTATACCAACTATATTGCCAACAACATCACCCCCAATAAAGGGAACGGCGCTGCCGAACAGCACTCCCCACACTATTCCTAGTGTAAGTAGCATAACGCTGATATGAGTGAGCCCAATTACCCAGGCTCCTGCTCTTTGCATAATATCCATTTATTTCTCCTTTTCTAGTTTCTCTAATCTGGCTTCTAATACGTCAAATTTCTTTGCTACATTAGGATATTTTTTCTTCCAATTGTTTTCATCTTTCAGAACCTTCAACCCCAATTTTTTAGAAGCCCATGTCGAAACATCATCAACTTTTTTGTAGAACCAAATTCCTAGTTTAGTGTCTGCAAACCAACTGTTTGTAGCACTACCAAGAATTGACCCTGCAATATTACTAATCAAAAAAAACCACATAGCTAATCACTCTGCACTATGGATTCTCCATCCCACATTATGCAACAAGCACAAGGGTCTTGCTTTGTACACAGGCATGGGTCACAATCACATAAAGGATTTGTACACTCTTCATTAGTACAGTCTATTCCGACCATTTTCCCTCCTAAACACCTGGCCCTGGCCAGGATTCCTTTCTGTCGATGCATAATACGCAACGACAATTATTACATTCACACGAATCATATTTATCTGTCATACCAATACTAACAAAAGAGGTACAAGTCTTTCCACAATGCGATTCATGTTCACATTTTTTACAATGCGTCATTTAATCTCCACCGCATAATTCACAATGACAATTCTTGCATATTTCAAGGAGTCGTTGAGGAAGTTCCTGCCTTGACCTACCACTAGTTGGCCAAGCTTCATCACGCTCCAAAGATACGCCACAATGAGATTTATAACCACAATTTTTACAGAATGTCATTCAGTCTTCATCTCTAGGAATGATAGACCAACGACCAAACATTCTTACTGAATAGTATGCTGCAGCAATTTTCCACCTTGCAACAGGTGGATTGGCATCTTTCATTGCCATATGAAATACATTATCAGATGCTTTCTTTGCTTCTCGAATTACTTTTGGGTCTTCAAAGTTAAATTCTTGTTTTTTCTTTTCAGCACGATACTGACGAATACGTTTATAAAGAAGATCGTGAATAATTGCAGCACGAGCAACATCCC
>CAYWYX010000273.1:0-1870 GCA_964462735.1 uncultured Acidobacteriota bacterium
ACCAAAAACCCATGTCCCTATCAAAGGTCTAATTTTTCTGGGGATAATGCCTTTATGTTCAATTGTCCAAAACGAAATACATTTCTGATTATCAAGTGCATAAGGAGTCAAGGCTCCAGTTGGGCATTTATCAATACAAATAGTACAAGAGCCACAGTTTTTTTTCATCGGAAGATCTTCGGGTAATGACAAGTCTGTTAAAATTTCGGCTAACAAAACCCATGACCCATGACCACGAGTTATCATCATAGTATTTTTGCCATACCAAGCTATACCAGATCTTTCCGCAACAGCTCTCTCTAATAAAGGCCCATCATCAACAAAAATACGATTATGGCACGAGTTAAATTGACTCTGCATAAAACCCACAAGTTGTCGGGCCTTATCTTTCAAGAGAGGGTGGTAGTCTAACCCCCATGCATAGCGTGCTACCTTTCCGCGTAATTGAAGGACGTTTTTCCTACTATATGGATAATAATAGCTCACTGCCAAAGAAATGACGGACTGAGCTTCAGATAACAAACGACTTGGACTGGAAGCGTTTAGAACCCGATCCTCTGTAAACCAAGGCAATCCTTCCATAAATCCTTGACGAACCCTATTACGAGCAACAACTCCTCTTTCAAGTGACTCAACAGATGTCACACCCACATAATCAAAACCCAAGTTTAGGGCAAAGTTTACAATGTTTTGCTTAGCAAAGTAACTTTTATCTTTCAAAAGTTTGTGGTCTTTACCGCTGATTACAAAAGCTTTACTCATATGATTAATCAAATGGACTTTCTGCCGTTGTAACCCTCATGACGGTAATGCCAATACTGAATTTGTGTTTCTTCCGATGTCCAACAATAGAATATCTCCTCTCCATCTTTAACAGATGGAAAATCAGAAAGTCCATTTTCAATATTCCTTAAAATAATCCCTTTCTCTTTAATGTCTTCTAGTATCCCTTCGATTTGTTTTTCTACTTCCTCCTTTTCTTTTTGCAATCCTGACAGATGTTCTACAGACTTACTAGTACCATTTGTGTAGATTTCAGATGCTAATTGATGGGATTCTAAGTCTGGAGTGACATTAGATGCCAAGGAATAAATTTCCTCTAACTTATTCTTTAACCACGGAATTAGTTGGTTAGCTTGTTCCAAATAGAAGTATTGTTGCTCACTCAAAACGACCTCCAGTTATATAAACGGCATTTGGTCAATCCAAAAATCGTTCAATTGACTTCCATAATTTGTGATGGTAGATTAGGATTTAGTAAGTTGTAACACAAAAACGAATATTTGGTGAAGGTCTTTTTATAGAGATAATTGGGAATACCGGTGAAAGTCCGGAGCTGTCCCGCAACGGTATGACTTCTTACTACTAGGAGTTAAGCCCGACACCAGCCTTTACCAGATCATACTAACCTTCGAGGAAAGGAGGAGGATGATCCCAACAACCAAGTCTCTTCCGGTTCTAACTAGGAGGAGATTTTTTTGAACCTCACAAGTCATTTACGTCAGTCCAACAAGGCTCTCAGAAAAACTGCAGGCATTTTCAGAACAACTAGCTGCAATTCATCACCTTGTTACAGGGGTAAGCTACGACCAAATTTAGCCCTGACTACCTTCCTCTTTCTGTCCTCTTATGTCATGCTATTAGGAGCATGTGAGCCATATTCTATGCCTCCCAAAACTATAAGCTCTTCTAGTCCCAGTAGTACACCTTTTATATCAATTAAGGACTCACATGGCCAGAGCCTAACTATCCGTAAACCTATCAACTCGTTTGTATCTTTTTCGCCAGCATTCACTGAAATCGTGTTTGCCATAGAAGCAGAACAAATCCTAGTTGGTCGGGATGATTTTTCAAATTTCCCGCAGGAAAC
>CAYWYX010000274.1:0-1868 GCA_964462735.1 uncultured Acidobacteriota bacterium
TAAAGAAATAGACAAAAAATCATTCCTTTACGCTTCAGCTGGAATTCTTGTTCTTTTCCTTTTAATAGGGGTAGTTTCCAACTCTCTTGGAAGGTTAAATGAAGGGACTCGGTTAAAACTAGAGACAACCAAACAACTATGGTCTTCCTCAGAGATTCGTTATGAGGAGCTCAACAAAGGTATAAGATTACTGATAAAATCTAACTCAAAGCTGTTTGGTGCTAAGGGACAAGACTGGTTGTCTAAGCTAAATGGTTTCGAAAAACAAAAAGAAATGGGTGCTCTAGAGTTGTCAGAGGCCAACAAATTGACCGACCAAAACGATGATGCCATAAGAGTTCAGATTGAAAGTAGGATCAACAGTATTAATCAAAGACGGTTGGCGATCATTCAAGGGGTAACGGAGATTGATGATTTAGCCAAAAGAATTGTTAAGATAGACGGTAATAGGGATCAGGTTATTAGAGAAATAAAGAGAATTTATCAAAATTTAATTGACTACAGTGCAACTAAAGTAGCTAACGCCCGAGGTGCTATCATTGACTGGCCTGCCAAAAAGACTTATTTGACTAATCGGATCGAAAGCATGAATGAAGTAAAGAAGAATGCTGAGATGCTATGGAATGAGAACAAAGAAAAATTTTTACAGCCTAGTGTTGATCCTTTTGTACTGCTGCACCTACTCCAGACTCTTCAGACCGATGCTGTGCGGCAAGCTCGTCTAAATGGTGAGTTGGGGCAGCGAGTTAATGAACTTTACCTTTCTTGGGATAAAATTTTAATAGACATGGAAATAAAGGAAGATGAGACCGTCACCCTTCACCATAAATACAGAATAGTCAAGGTTAGCATTGAGGATCCCCAGTCTAAGAAAGGAAGTCATTCAAAGAGTGAGCAATGGCTCCAAGTGTCGAAGAAGACCTATGATACTTTGAAAGATAAATTAGGAATGTCAGTTGCTCGCAAGGCAGCCGGAAAATTTGAAGACGAAGCTGAGAGTCTGGCGCAACCTCCTGGGTACTCTTATATAGCGGCCTCAGGACAAAGTAACCAGTATGGGCAATGGCGACGTGATAGTTATGGGGGTTCTGTCTGGATGTTTTATGGTCAATATATGTTCATGCGCCATATGTTTTGGGGTCCCACCTACAGTCCTATCTACCGCAATAACTACAACACTTATAGGCGATCATACACAGCTGGCAGGACCTATTATGGAAGGACTAATACCGGTCAGCCTAAGTATGGTACGAATAGCAGGGGGACTATATCCAAGTATCGGTCTTCGAGATATGTTCAAAATGGAGGCTATCGGAATTCTTATTATACTCGAAGTGGAGGTAATACAAGGGGATATAGGGCATCGAGGCGCCAGAGGACTAGTGGTGGAAGAGGCGGATCCTATCGCTTTGGTGGAAGTCGTTCATTTGGAGGGAAATAAATATGGAATGGCTAGATCTAGGAATTAGTTTGTCTTATGTAGTTTTGGGTGCTGTTGTACTTATCATTGCTAAGCTCATCAATGATCTTTTGACACCATATCATCTCGACACAGAATTGACAGTTAATGATAATCCAGCGGTTGGATTGAGTCTCACTGGTTACTATGCTGGGGTAATTATTATTTTTTTGGGTGCTGCTCTAGGTTTTGAGGAAGGAGACTTTCTTTTTGACCAACTGATACCAGAAATGGCATTGGATGCTACTTATGCTCTCGGTGGGATCATTCTATTGAACTTAGGTCGAAAAATATTAGATCGAATGGTCTTAAGGCAATTTAGCATATATAAGGAATTAGTTCAGGATAGAAACGTTGGAACAGGAGCTGTTCTGTTCGGTAGTTATGTAGCTACTGCACTCATTCTAGC
>CAYWYX010000275.1:0-1854 GCA_964462735.1 uncultured Acidobacteriota bacterium
AAACTAATGGCGGAATTGATTAACAGGGAAACACCATCTCTGTCTTTAGAAGCTCTAAAGCTAAATCGTTTCTAATTAATAGCTACTTAATTTTCTCAGGTCTAATAACAACTTAAGGAGACTGGTATTTGAGATCCACTTCAACCATGCTGAGTTTCAAAGGTGTCTTTAGACCAGGAGGGCGTTTTACAAGCCGAACCTGAATGATATTTTTTCCCTGCTGCAGAGGCGGGCCATCCACATCGTATTCAAGAGTGCCGGTTAAAAACTTTCCGCCATAGGGCCCACGTGACTTGTTCCAATAAGAAACTAAGTCAAAAGAGTCTGAACTTCTTTGAGGTAAGCGGTGACCATTTAAACTGACTTCGATTTTATCCTGGGATGTAAAATTGTCGAAAAGCAGTCGCAATTGTGTTTTTTTCAAGAGTCCTTGATTTTTTGCTGAAATAAGATCATCTGAAATTCTAAGGCTCAGACGAGGGCCAGATCCACGGGGCTTTTCAGTAAGCATTACAGGAAGTTGAACTGCAGGTACTGCTGATGAAAATGCAGCTCCATGACCATTCCAGCTAGGGAACCAGCGTCGTTGATCCATCTGATAAGATTTATCCAAATAAGCTAACTTTTCAGGATCGCCAATATCTTTAAACAACTGTTGTTTCCAGTCGGTTGGTTGGGCGAAGTAGTTGAATAGGTGCAGCCCATTAGCACCACCTTTCCAGAAACGCATGGCAATTGCACGATTGATATCTAAAGCAGTAGTGGGACCTGTCATAAAACGTAATAGTTCCAATCCTCCAAAGACATCACAATCTGTGCCACGAGCTGCCTCTACAAACTCTTCAAAGGGCATATCAAAGGGGATAAATCCTCCACCTGCAATGAGAATATCAACCAGACCTTCACGGATCCAGGTTTTAACATCTAAGCCCACCCTTAATGCGTCGGCAAAAGTAGGAGGAACACGCATTGCCAGGTCAATACTTCGGCCTTGAGCCTGACTGACCTGGTCTCGCTTGTTTTTGATATACCGCAACATATCGGTCATATGGTGGTGATTTTCTACAGCTTCGTGAAGTTTGAAAAAGGCTGGATGTCGCATAAAATCCAATTCAACTCCGTCAACCTGAAAATCTTCAAAAATTTCTACAATGGTTGCTGCCATGTGTTCTTGAACTTCAGGAATAGCGTAATTCAGTCCCATTCGGATTCCAAATTCCTTGCTGCCTTTGGAATAACCTGGAGGATGGCCAATTAACCATTCGGGGTGTTTAAGACGAAACTCACTATGACTGGGTGAGCTAGGGTCTATCGGATAGTGACTGTTCATCCGGACCGAGCCGAAGATACCCATACCTTCCTCATGACAAACGTCAACAAAAGTGGCTAAGGGCCCTTTACCAGACTGAATGAGTCCACGGATATTGTTAAAAAGTCTCCAGTCCCAATCATTTTTAAACGTTTTGTGTCTTTGACCGAAGATTTCGGCAACTTGGCTGTTATAGTGATAAACTTCTCGATCTCCAAGACAAAAGCAAATGGTATCTACTGGAGTTCCTTCGTAACTTTTTACCACCTCTCGAAAGTGTTCTGCTGTTAGTGGGGGCTCTAACATCATGATAGCCCCGTCGTGGTTTGAAAGCATTCGACGTTTTTTCCGGGTCGGAAAGCCTAAAGGATTAGAAAAATGCGAAGTTGCCGATCCTAAGAAAGAGGTGCCTATTAAAGTGGTACTGGCTGTTTTGAGAAACCGTCTGCGATTCATGAAGTTCTCCTTAAGAGTTTCTCGAAGGAAAAATCGGGTTAGTGTTTGTTAGCAGTCACATTGTTTCCAGAAGGGACCTTCAGCTGTTC
>CAYWYX010000276.1:0-1846 GCA_964462735.1 uncultured Acidobacteriota bacterium
TATCCTATTGACTACACCTCTTTAGGATTTAATTCAACTCCGCTGCTAGTTTCATCAAACAAACAGCTGGAACCAGCCATGTTCCTCAGGAAAGGTTTTCCCCCAGTAAATTCCCCACAACCAACTCCAGATGCTGCCAACAATTTGGACGCTGATTATGTTAATCAAAAAGGCAAACTGAATGATACTCATGAGTGGAAATTGGAAGTAGAAAAAGATGTCTTTGATTTATCTTTTAAGCTGGGATACACCGGCGAAAGAGGAAACCACCTATTCAGAGGAGCAAGACGCCAATTAAATCCCCTTCATCCAGATTTTCTGAAATTTCGGGACCAGCTGAATGATCTTGAATTTCGTCAGTCTCTCCGACCTTTTCCACATTTTCAAAGTATTGTATCTGGAGATAGTGATCCAACAGGCTTTCTTTCCCATCACGCAGGATCATTGCGAATTGATAAACAATTATCGTCTGGCTTAACTTTTAGTAGTAGCTATATTTTTGCCAAGACCATAACTGACATGTCTCACTGGTCCAGGCCTCAGAATTCAACTAATCTGCTAGTTGAAAAAGCACTTGCCGATTCTGATAGAACACACCGTGTCACTGCCAGTTACCTTTATGAACTACCCCTTATAAAAACTATTCCTTTCCAAAACACCAGCTGGTTGGTAAATACCTTGATCGATGGATGGCGCTTGAGTGGAATTGCTAAAGCAGCTGGCGGTACCCCCATCGGTCTCAGGTCCCTTTTCAATAACACGGGTGGTATTGCCGAATCCCTACGAGTCAATGTAGTGCCCACCATTAATCCCCATGTTGACAACCCTTCTCCTTTGCGTTGGTTTAACCCGTCAGCCTTTGTTCAACCACCTGATTTTACTCTAGGCGACGGATCTCGGAGACATCCGACTTTGCGTAACCCTAGCTTATGGAATGTTGACATGTCCCTAAGCAAACGCATGATACTTAATGAGGATTGGACCATGGACTTAATTGCTGAAGCCTTTAATACCTTCAATCATGCAAACTGGAATCGACCCGATTCAACAATTGGATCCATTGAAAATCCCAATATAAATGCTGGAAGAATTATTGGTTCAAGGGGGGGACGTGTCGTACAGCTCGGGTTGAGATTCAATTTCTAATATCTCCTTACTCTTTAATTTTAGGAACTAGTTTTGCTGACACATTTTTTTCTTTCAACATCAACGACATTTTTTTTGCTGTGCTGCCACTTAATAATAGCCCCGGCATTGATCTCCCAGGAAGCAGCGAATAAAAACATGATTCGTTTGCGTGTACCCCTATGGATTTTAAATCAATCAACTCCAATTCAGCCTCAATTTGATGAAAATGCTTTATCATTATTATTCGACTCAAAAAAGATTAATATTACTAAACAGGCAAAACTTGGGACTCCAACTCTTATCTTTTTAGCTTTAGATTTAGTTGGTAATCCTACAATTAGCAAAACCACAAAATTAGCTCTTAGTTATCAGATCCAGAAAATGAGACCTGAATATTGGGTTTGCTTAATTTCAGCCCAAGAGAGCATTACCGTAATTCAACCACCAACAAATAATAAGCAGCTTCTTCAAGACAACCTTAATAACACTAACCAAATTGGTAAGGCAGGTCTGTTAGAATCGTTTCAAGCCCTAATGGACCTCTCCTCATCGGTTCTAAATCAGAGTAATATTAGAGTAATTGTGTTACTAGTAACAGATAGCAATGCTAAAAATTATAGAGATGATTATGAAAACCCCACCGTCAATGAAAGTGATAACCAAGATTTGAGTCGTCGTTTCGTTGGACGAAAATTACAAGAGGACATAGGACGATTAT
>CAYWYX010000277.1:0-1837 GCA_964462735.1 uncultured Acidobacteriota bacterium
ATTAGCTCACCCTCTATTTCATTGGAATAAATAGGAAGGCCCTTAAGTAGTTCGGCAGTAGCAGGAGCAGGAACTGGTAATATTCCATGGGCACATTTCACCAAACCTCGGCCAACATTAAGTGATGAAGCAAAGCACTTTGGCTTACCGAACCATTCTAATCCTATGAAAGCACCTGTAATGTCCACAATTGCATCAATCGCACCCACCTCATGGAAATGTACTTTTTCCACAGAAGTACCATGAACCTTTGCTTCGGCTTGAGCTAGCCGGAAAAACGCCTTACATGTTTCTTTTTTCACCCATGGACTAATGTTACTATTTTGGATAATTTCTTCGATTTTTGAATAGTGTCTATGGGAATCTTCTTTACCTGTTTTTACATCAAACTTGGTAGCTACTAAACCTGATTTATTAACTAGACGAGATTTGACCTGGAAATTTTTAACTTTTAGTTTGTCAAGTTCAGCAGTCAAGACCTCTAGAGGGAAACCTAGATCTAAGAAAGATCCTAAAATCATGTCACCACTGACTCCAGAGAAACAGTCGAAGTATAGTATATTCATATCTCAATTCTGGAAATTTTAATTTAGTAATCAGTCACAAATACAACAGAAAATCCTATTTAGCTGATCAGATATTACATGCAAGCCCGCACTCTAAAAAGCTTAGCTAAAGTGAACATCAAATATTGCAGGTCTGACACAATACCTTCTGAAAATTGGGGGAATAAGGGCAAAATCTTCTCAAGCTGACTTACAAACCGATAGTAGGCTTGGACTTAGACTTTTGTCAAGGTGAACTCTTTTGTGCATCATTACTCCAAATTTATTAAATCCGTACCAATTAATACTAAAATCTCTACTGGCTATAATAAAATCTCAGAAAATCAAGATCGACCACTGTACCTACAACATTCTAGGAGCCCGACATAATTGTAGTGCCGGTTTAGTTCATCAACATTAGACAACTGATTCTTTTTATGAAACAGAAAAATGCTAGCAATGATAGTAGAAAAATTTATTTAACCTAATGCATAAACTCTATAAATACATCATTGGAAAAAAACCTGCCCTTTGGAGTCAACTTTAGATAATCGCAACTAATTTCGATTAAATGATTCTCAGTTAACCCGGTTATTTCTTTTCTATAATACTGTTGTAAATCAAATCCAAAAATACTGCTCCAATACTGTAAGTCTAGTCCTGAATTCAGTCTCAATCCAAGAAAGAGGACTTCTTCTAAATGGTCCCTAGGACTGACTTCTGAATGAAAACCAATAGCATGTCCCTGAGATTTAAGTAGATTAACATAATGTTTAGGGCTACGCTCATTACCCCACCGGTGCCCAGACAAGTAGGAATAAGCACCACATCCAAATCCTATGAACGGTTGGTCTGTCCAGTACTTAAGATTATGGCGAGACTGATATCCTGGTTTACAAAAATTTGAAATCTCATATTGTTTCCAATGGGTCTTATCAAGAAAATCTGTCGCTACTTTGTAAAACTGAGCCACTAGTTCTTCACTTGGTAGATCAGTCTGCTCATCCTTGTACCTATAACGATGACTTAACCCTGTGTTTTGGGAAATTTCTAGCATATACAACGACAAATGTTCTGGAGAAAGGTCAACGATACGAATTAAGTTCTCTTGCCAATCATTTTGGGTTTGGCTTGGTAAACCGGCTACAAAATCTAAGCTGATGTTCTTAATTCCTTGGTCGCGACAAAGTTTAATAGTATCAATAGCATCTTGACCGGTGTGAGTACGAGCCATTTTGATTAGAATATGATCCTGAAAAGACTGTACCCCTATGCTGATTCGATTTACCCCT
>CAYWYX010000278.1:0-610 GCA_964462735.1 uncultured Acidobacteriota bacterium
CAGGCGACTTTCGTTGGAAAGAAGGTATGCGTGTCTCTGATTTGATCAGTGATACTAGCCTTTTGCGGGACAAAGTAGATCTGGATTATGCCTTGCTGAGACGTGAATTGCCACCATTTGGTGAAGTGCAAGTGCTTGCTATTGATCTGCGATCTGTGCTTGCTAATGCAGGTAGTGAAGCCGATCTGAAATTAGCTCCCCGTGATGAGCTAATGCTATTTGCCACCGAAAGGCTATTTGAGACCGAAAAGGAATTTCGAGACTTTTTGTTAACTGAAGGGGATGAAGAAGAGTTCCAAGATCGACCTGATGAACTGGCCAGCTTGATAGTTGAACTTAAGTCCCAAGCTCGGTCTGGTAAATTAGCCCGCGTGGTATCGATTTCTGGGTCCACAAAATATCCGGGAGAATACCCATTGACTCCAGGGATGACTGTTACCCAACTGATACAGGCTGCAGGTGGATTAACCGAGGGAGCCTATGTTCAAAATTTTGAGGTGTCAAGATTAGATTTAAGTGACCCTGAGTTAGCAAGATATGAGCATGATAGCTTTAGTCTAACCCTTGCGTTTGATGATCCTTCAGCCAATTTTCAATTGTTACCATATGA
>CAYWYX010000278.1:620-1826 GCA_964462735.1 uncultured Acidobacteriota bacterium
TCACACCAGAATTTATGGTGGCCATGTCGGTAAGCCTAAGTGGTGAGGTTCGTTTCCCTGGTGTATACAATATCTCGCGTGGCGAGACTCTCTCCCAAGTTATAAAGAGGGCCGGAGGATTGACCGATTTGGCATATACTAAGGCTGCAATTTTTACCCGTGTAGAACTGGCCAAGCGGGAAGAACAGCAACTTAAAAAATTACAAGGAAAGCTTGAAAAAGAGGCCAGACTACAAGAATTTAATACAGCACAAAAGAGTGCTGCCACAGATCAGTTTTCTGTCGAAGCCGAAGAAAGTTCTCGCGAAGCTAAAGAACAAATATTAGAAACACTGGCAGGTATTGATACTACTGGTCGTATGGTTATCTCTCTGCAGAGCATCCTTAATGGAACTTTTGATGATATCAACTTAAAGAGCGGCGACGCCCTCTATATTCCCCAACTCAACCAGGAAATTTCAGTGGTTGGTGAAATTCAGCATCCAACCTCTCACCTGTATAACGCTGATCTGAGAATTGATGACTATTTACAACGCAGTGGGGGCCTAACTGAATATGCAGACGAAAATCGTATCTATATTGTCAAAGCTGATGGCTCGGTCTTAATCCCAAATACAAATAGTGCTGGATTTTTTCGTAGCAGTGGAACGTCAACAATCGAAGCCGGTGATACAGTGGTTGTCCCTGTTGATCTATCTGAAACTACAGCTCTTGCTGTTTGGGCCGAAGCTACACAAGTTATTTACCAACTAGCAATTGCTACTGCAGCAATCAATAGTTTTTAAGTTGTAATTTAAATAGAGTCATCATTTAAAAAGAAATTTTTATGAATGATAATTATTGTGTTCAGGACATTGATTGTCTAAGAGCTTGAGTAGTAATTTCAGTTCTTTGTTTCCATTTATTGCCTGATTATTAGTTTTTCAAGTAAAGACAATATCTAAATGAAACCAAAAGAAACAGAAAGCTCTAAATGGTATTTGGTTTATACAAAGCCAAAACAAGAAATGAGAGCCAAGAAGAATCTTGAAAACCAAGGATTCAAAACATTTTTACCAATTATAATTTATGAATCAAAAGATAAATTAACAAAGCCATCTACCCCTATAGAAGAAATAATGTTCCCTAGTTATCTATTCGTTAAATTTGATTTAGAACTAACCAACTGGGTAAGTATTAAATCAACAAAGGGAGTGAATTACTTGG
>CAYWYX010000279.1:0-1821 GCA_964462735.1 uncultured Acidobacteriota bacterium
CGGGTTAGTGTTTGTTAGCAGTCACATTGTTTCCAGAAGGGACCTTCAGCTGTTCGTTTCCAAATGGCTTTAAATTCTGGAGAATTAGTTTCATCCCAAAAATCAGTCACTACTGGATTTGCATAACCTGGAACTGGACCAGGAACGTCTGGTCCGAAACCGGAGTATCGTTTGCCAAACCCCGGTGGATTAAGGAATCGAACATTTGCTCCCGGAAGATCAGGATTAAAACGGAAATAAATGGTGAGTCCGTCGCTATAGCGAGTACGCACTAGAAATCGGGTTTGTTTAGGCCGTGGAGATTCAGCGATATGTTGAAGCTTTTTCCGATCAAGAGTTACTCCAAGTCCAGGACCTTGTGGAAGAGCAATACTTCCACTGATTACAGGCATTTCCTCATGTGTTACGTGTTCCTTCCAAAGATGACAACAATTGACATGATCAAGGCTAGCCATATGAAAGACGGCAGCTTCATGGGCTAAAAAAGCTTGATTGATGGTTCCTCCGGTTTGTTGGAGCATGAAAGGGGTATTAGAAGCTTCTGCAAGAGCAGCCAGCTTCATGGCTAGCCCTATGGAAGCATGTCCACCCATGAATCCATCACACAGTCCGTGTCTCATAAAATAGTCATGAGGGCCATGATGAATGAGGATTGGGATAGTACATTTTTCTCGCAGTAGACGGTATCCATCATGGTCCTCAGATTTAATAGGATCCTCAATTCTGCCAGCAATGGGAAATCGTTGAAGTTCCCGAAGTACTGGATAGACCGCTTCAAAATTGGCATCTTCGTTAAAATCGTAATGAATTTTAAATCCTGGAGGAGCTACTTTCTGCATCGCTTCAGTTTGGTCAATTGCATTCTGCAGGACATCGACATGATATTTCAACCAGTGGTATCCTCGACGAGAAACACTAAGCACTTCTTCGGCCATCGCATCAGGATGCCTAGATACAGTCCAGGCTGCTACAGGTATCCAAGAACGTACTTTTGGACCGATTAACTTCCAAGCTGGCAGATCTAAATATTTACCCATCAGGTCATACATAGCCATGTTCATCGGCAGATTCTTTTTGTCGCCCAGCCAATCAAATGGATCAGTACCAATATAATCTTTAAATCGGCCCTTTGGGGCATCCCCACTCTCTCCATAGCCTTCCAATCCTATATCTGTCTTAACTACATAGATTATTCTCGTTTGTATCGAGAGACCGTGATATCGAAATAATTCCAGTGCATTGTAATCTTGAAAAGGTGGAACAATTTCATGTTCTTCAATATCAATAATTTTCATTTTTCCCCGGACAGCAGAAAGCAGGGAAACAGGAAAAGGAGCGAGACTAGCTGTTAAGGCAGCCATTTTTAGTAATCGACGACGATGGATCATAAATTTTCCCTATGCCAGCTAGAAATCAACTGGACTTTTTATTTTAGATAAACAAAGAATGCTGAAATTACAAACGGTTCAAGAAATTGCTACTTAGTTAATGATTAGGTTCGATGCCAGAGGTATTCTAAATTGTCTTTAGGTTTAAAGCCTAGAATTCGTTTTGCCTTTTCATTAAGAAATTTTCCTTGAGGCATATCCCCAGAAATGAAAAAGGCTTCACAGCGAGAAGGTAATTTGTCGAGATCGATATCCAATCCCAGTCTGAAGGCTTCTCCTGCATCTGCCCAGGAAACTATAAAAGGAACTCCCCTGGAGCCTTTTTTTGCAGTTGCGGGATCTCTAAAATTATAGAATAAATAGTCCAGAACGTAGATATCGTGGTGTTCACTAAAAATTCGGCAAATTTCTTGTCCTAATGATTTTGTTAGTG
>CAYWYX010000280.1:0-1816 GCA_964462735.1 uncultured Acidobacteriota bacterium
GGAACAATATACACAGGTTTTACTGAGTTCTAACGAGTTTCTCCATATTCGCTGAGTCAAGAGAAAAATAAATTGTTAAACGACTTAATTATTTTATTATGAGTGGTTTATAAATAATTTTTTAGTTAAAAGGAGTCTTTAGACAATGGTTTCAAATGGATGGATTACTTCTTTTGTCTTAATGTTAGTTTGTTTAGCTTCCTGTTTAAAAAAAACCACTCCAGAGGTCAAGCTGCCAGAAGTTATTAAGCAGAATGGTCTTACCAAAATTCGTTTGCTTCCTCCAAGGGAAGGAAATCCCCGAAATTCTGAAGGAGATTTTATACAACTCAATGATGGACGAATTATGTTTATTTATAGCCACTACTATGCGGGAGAGGGACATGACAATGATCCTGCTCACCTCATGGCTCGATTTTCATCAGATGGAGGACTCACTTGGACCTCCGACGATGTAAAAGTTCTTGAGAATGAAGGTAGGATGAATGTTATGTCAGTTTCCTTGCTTCGTCTGGCTAATGGAAAAATTGCTTTATTTTATCTTCGAAAAAACTCAGTAGAGGATGACCGACCGATTTTACGCCTGTCGACTGATGAAGCCCAAAGTTGGAGTGAACCAATAGAAATTATTGCCGACGAGGAAATTGGGTATTATGTAGTAAATAATGATCGGGTGATACAACTGCAGAGTGGCC
Source organism: uncultured Acidobacteriota bacterium (assembly GCA_964462735.1). Taxonomy (GTDB): domain Bacteria; phylum Acidobacteriota; class Terriglobia; order Versatilivoradales; family Versatilivoraceae; genus JAKUNG01. The sequence goes on from CAYWYX010000280.1 coordinate 696, forward strand.
GCTTAATTGTTCCCGTGGCACTGCACAACACTCCTGCCTGGAAAGGGACATCTCCTTATGGTCATGTCTTCTGCTACTTGTCAGACGATAGTGGAAAAACTTGGCGTCGGAGTCAGACAGTTCTGACTACTCCTAAGACCCCTGAAGGTAATCGCATTCAGATGCAAGAACCAGGAGTAATAGAATTAAATGATGAACGATTGATGATGTTTATTCGAACCGATGGGGGCAGTCAATACCTGTCCTATTCTAGTGATCAAGGGGAAAACTGGAAACTGCCCATTCCTAGCCAAATTAAGTCACCACGGTCTCCGGCTAGTATCGAACGTATTCCAAAAACAGGGGATCTCATGTTAGTGTGGAATAATAACTATGAACCCAGTCATGAAGGATCAGGCAACCGGACACCCCTCAATGTAGCTGTATCTCAAGATGAAGGTAAGACTTGGCAACATAGGAAAGTTTTGGAAAGTGATCCAAGAGGTTGGTACTGCTATACAGCAATTGAGTTTGTAGGGGATCGTGTCTTGTTGGGACATTGTGCCGGTAAGCAAGAAACGAATGGCCTAGCATTGACACAGATTACCTTATTTGATGTGAATTGGCTATATCACTAGTACAAAATCATTAACTAAAGGCTGAATTTTTATTTGTCTCCAACATTTTTTTTGTATTGCTCACGCACCTTTTCAGAAATGTCCTTTAAGCTGCGCTTAGCCTTATTTATCTCGGGTTGAGCATCCACCCAGGCTTTTTTTGCTCGGGGTTTTATTTTCTCTTCTATTATCCGAGAAGCCCTGGCTCGGGCTTCGGGATTTTGAACTAGCTCTTTGGCAACTCGTAGTACCACACGTCGAAAAAAACTCATCTTAGAATCCGTTCAGTACACTAGGATATAGGTAGCATTAGTTGGATGTTAGGTTTAACCATAAGAATTGAAAACCATAAACCACTTCTGGAGGCTATTAAAATTTTTATTGTTAACAATCATTAATAGTTCTGGTTATCAGTATAAACTATTTTGGATTAGCAGTGGGCAAACGATTAAATGAATTAATGTTCCACCATTTAACGAGTCCAGCTGGCAATAAAATCTTCAACCTCGAAGTCTTCAGGCATTG
>CAYWYX010000281.1:0-1802 GCA_964462735.1 uncultured Acidobacteriota bacterium
GTATAGGATTAAATTATATCAAAGCTTTTACCAGTTAGGGGAAGGGTAAGAACTTTTCTCAAGGCAGCATATTGGCTTAAAAGTAATTTAAGTTTCAGCTTTAAAAATCAGGTTCTTGTAACTACGGTAAAAGCTTTGATATAATTTAATCCTATACCGAGAGGATTCTTTATGCTGGAAAAGATTTTTTGGACAAGTTTTATTGTTCTTGGGGGATTTTTACTTCCGTGGTCAGTAGATTTGTCAGCAACTTGTCTTCCATCGTGCGATGCTTTTACCGGACCGGAAATTCGTTATCTCTTTCCCTTAGGTGGCCAAAGAGGAAGTACTGTTAATCTTGCAATTACTGGCAGGGGCCTTGAGGGTGCCTACGCTGTAGTTACTGAGGAAAAGGGTATAACGTGTTCGATAACCAGCGTCGAAGAGGTGATAGAAAAGAAAGTTAAGATAGAGGCACAGGGCCCAGAGACAAAAAAGAAAAAAGACAAAGATTTTAGGGTTTTTGTATCAACAAAAATTGAACCTTTTGTCAATGTTGGTGACTACTGGATTCGTTTAGTCACACCAAATGGTATTTCCAATCCCTTCCATTTTAGGGTTAATGGACTACAAGTTATTAACGAGTCAGACCTGCCCCACCATGTTCCGGAAGAAGCTCAACCTATAAATTATCCAGTGATAATTAATGGCAGTATAACTAATCCTGGAGAGATAGATTACTATGAAGTCCAAGTCCCAAAAGGAGAGCGACTTTTGTTGAAAGTTACTCCCAGTCGGGGTGCCGTTGCAAATGTTTTTAGATCCCAGCTTGGGATTTACGAAAAATCAAGGAGCTGGTTCGATTCAAAACGGTTGGTTCGATTAGCCTTTAGTGACAAGGATCGTGGGAGCAGGGTTGTTAATAATAAGGACCAGCGGCAAACTACAGGTTCTTATGTAAAGTTGCAATACCATCTTCTTGAAGAGGGACAATATATAGTCTCAGTTGGTTCATTAAATGGTCGAGCAGAACCTGATTACATTTATCAGCTGGAAGTTATTTCTTCTAAACATTCATCTCAAGTGGAATCCCAATCAGTGAGTTGGAATGAACGGAGCTTTACTAGGAATTTGACGGTTAATCGTCTGGAGCAGTTGTGGGCTAGAGGAGTTAGAATCCCAGTAGCCAATTCTAATCAAGAAAAAGTAGGTAAAGATGACGCTGAAGAGCCTGGTCTTGACTCGGCTTTTCTTGATTTTGAGCTTTCCAGTCCAACTCGTTTACTTGATAAATTGATAGAGAAGGAGCCCAATAACAAATTAATCAAAGCTAACGAACTTCCAATTCCAGCTATTATTGAAGGAGTGATTGAAACTCCTGGTGACTTTGACATATACAAGTTCAGCGTTGCTGCAGGACAAAAACTTGCCTTTGAAATAGAGACTGTTGGCTTGAAGCGCCCAGACTTTAATCCAATGTTTCAAATTTTAAATTCTAAAGGAGATAAAAAGTTTAGTAATCTGAGGCGATCGGAAAAGTATAAAAATGTTAATTCCCCTCACTTGATTTCAGTCGATCCTAAAATAATTGGAACTTTTGAACAGGCAGGAGATTATTATCTTAAAGTGAGGGATGTTACTCTGAGAAAAGGAGGATCCTTATTTTCCTATCGCCTGTTGATCCGGCCTCAGGTACCTCATGTTGGGAATATGGTTCTTGAAACTCGAACCCTAGAATTTGAAGATGGCCGGACTGATCCCAACAGGCTTAATATTGTTCCTGGAAAATCTGCTAAATTTACGTTGATTTTAGATCAGGAGGA
>CAYWYX010000282.1:0-1798 GCA_964462735.1 uncultured Acidobacteriota bacterium
CAAAAATGGGGAGAAGCATTCATAAAACTGATTTTCCTTGAATTCTTACTTGGAGGCAGATGGGGTTCTTCTAAGTAAGTGTAGCCTTGTAAACCTGATTCATAAAATCTAAGAAAACGACCAGATTCCTCCAGTGTAATTTTTTTATTCCGCACTGCTAATTCTACATCTTTTCGCATAGAAGCAAGTAATTCATCTGAACTGTATTGAACATAACTAAGTACATCCCGAACTCGGTCACCCTTTACTACATGATCAATGACAACTTCACCTTCCTCATCTTGACTAATGTGAACTGCATTAGTACCACCTAGCAAATTATGGAGGTCTCCCAAGATTTCTTGATAGGCTCCTACTAAAAAAGATGCTAAAAAATACGACTGACCAGTGAAAGAGTGTAATGGTAAAATACCCTTTGCATCGTATAAATCTATAAACCGGTCAATTCTTCCATCAGAATCACAAGTAATATCTGCTAGAGTAGCACGACGCATTGGCTCTTCATTTAACCGATGAATAGGTAAAATAGGGAAAAGGTGCCTAATTGCCCAACTATCAGGCATCGACTGGAAAATTGAGTAGTTGCAAAAATAAGTATCAGAAATTAACTCCTCCAAGTTACTCAACTCATCTGGTATGTATTCCAGATTTTTAATAATCTTTAGCACTCTGCGACAAATATGCCAATAGAGACTTTCACTAATGCTTCGCTGTTCTAAACTAAGATATCCTAGATTAAATAGATTGAGCGTATCTTCATGGAGTTTAACTGCATCATGATAAGACTCTAATAAATTTTTCTTAGAAAGATTATTACTAATCCAATGGAGATCCTCAAGGGGCTGGGGAGAATCATTAGGTAGAGCTTTAGGTACATGAACTCCGTCAAATCCCGAAACGCCCAAAACGCCAAATACCAGAACACTATGGTAAGCAACCACTGCACGTCCTGACTCTGAAATAATCACTGGATGCCTAACTCCTGCTTCATCACAAACCGATTTAATTCTAAAAACAATGTCATTAGCATACTCTTGCAACGTATAATTTACGGAAGATTCAAAATTTGACTGTGAACCATCATAATCAATTCCTAAACCCCCACCCACGTCCAGATATCTCAAACCTGCCCCAGCTCGGATGAGCTCTACATAAACCCTGGCTGATTCAGTAACTGCCCTCTTTACTTTTTGAATATCAGTCACTTGACTGCCGAGGTGAAAGTGTAAAAGGTTTAGACATTTACTCATTTTCCTACTACTGAGATAATTTAAAGCCTCCAAAACCTCTGTGGATGTCAATCCAAATTTAGATTGATACCCTGCAGATGATTTCCACCGTCCAGCACCTCCACTAGCAAGTTTAACCCTCACACCAATCTTAGGTATTACTTCAAGTCTATTTGCATAATCGACAATAAGTTCTAGCTCTGCGAACCTTTCCACCACAGGAATAACATTTTTGCCGATTTTTTGAGAAAGAATAACCATCTCAATAAATTCATCATCCTTAAATCCATTGCAAATGATCGGCACATCGTACCCTTGTGTAATAGCAAGTACAGCTAGCAGTTCGGGCTTTGAACCAGCTTCAAGACCAAAGTTATATTCATGTCCAAAATCTAGTATCTCTTGAACAACGTGGCGCTGCTGGTTAACCTTGATTGGATAAATACAACTATATTTTCCTCGATAGTCAAATTCTTCAATTGCATTTAGAAAGGCCTGGTTAATCTCCTTTAACCGATTCCTCAAAATCTCAGTAAATCGAATAAGGATCGGAAGAGAAATTCCCCTAG
>CAYWYX010000283.1:0-734 GCA_964462735.1 uncultured Acidobacteriota bacterium
GATTAATTCAGACTCTTTTCGCTTAATTTTTGACTCTGCTGCACCGGTATTTGTTAACGAAGATCCACTAGAAGCTCTTCGTACAATGAGTGGCTTTCTTGCCCACATTCATTTAAAGAATGTTCGTCCTGTTAAATCGAACGAGCGAGTTGAACGTTTTCTGGACTCTACTGAGGGGAACCGGTATACAGGGGTTCCATTGGCTGAAGGGATAGTTGACCTTCAAGCAGTTTTATCCAATCTCCATCAGATCGAATATAAGGGTTACCTATCGATTGAGTATCAAGGGGAAACCGATCCGAGAGAGGTTTTGAATACAGATGTTGCTTTGGTAAGACAGTGGTACGACCACATTGATTAAATGTAAAATGCAAACAGAATAGATGATTCTACTTACCTACAGATTTTGACGATTTTGTGATCGGGGATCTTCAATTAATTTCCCACTGTGATAAATTCCCTTAATACAACGATTACGCCATGCTGCTGAGGCATCATAGAGTTTTTTAGTGGTGTCAATATGGTTAATGAGTACAGCTGGACGGTGAGGTTTCGCCCTGTCAACAATTATTCCTTCAGCACTGGAAACGAAACTTGGCCAAGCATATTTTCGGGTTCCGTTTGTCGCACTGATGGTAAAATAATTACTAGCTGCTGCTGATTGAAGTGTTGCAGAAACCCAGGTATTGTAATTATGGTAGATAATAACAATACTGTTATAGGAATATTGACAG
>CAYWYX010000283.1:744-1790 GCA_964462735.1 uncultured Acidobacteriota bacterium
GTAATTATGGTAGTCTTTTAGCTTTCCTCCTGCATTGTGAAAAGATACAAGCATTAACTGAACCCCTCTCTTTTTATATTCGCGGAAAAGTTCTGGGTAGCGAAAATCATGACAGATTAATAGACCACACAGCATTTTTCTTAACCTGAAAGTTACAAAGGCTCTGCCTGGACTATAGTGGAGCAGGTCAGCATCATTATAGTTGGCTCCACAACAGAACATTTTGTCATAGCGGTTAATTAATTTCCCTTGGCTGTTTATGACATAAAGTGAGTTGTGGGGTTTGTGTTTTCCGGAAAGTTGATGGTTAGACCCTACCACAACCCATAAACCAAGTTCTTTAGCAAGAGACATAATTTTACGTAAAGCATTGGCATTAGATTCCCAATTTATTTCTTTAGCAGATTTCACCTCCGAGCCTAGATAACCTGAAAGACAAGCTTCTGAAAAATGAACTAGGTGTGCTCCCTGTTCTTTAGACTGTTTTAATTGGCGAATAATATAAGACAAATTTTTCTCGATTTGTTTCTGAATAGGAAATTGACAAGTAGCTAAAACTAGATTGGCCATAAATCTAACTCTCTCTTTCTGTAAATTAATGATGTTGAACGTTTTTCCCTAGATTCCTTTTTCGAAGACGTAAGCTTTTGGGTGTGATTTCAATGAGCTCATCTTCCCGGATGAATTCAATAGATTCCTCTAGAGACATTCTAATGGGTGGTACTAATTTTTCAAATGAATCAGAAGTAGATGCTCGCATGTTTGTGAGTTTTTTTTCTTTTGTGATATTAACCAAAAGATCGTCCTCACGACTGTTTTCACCAACTAACATTCCATAGTATACAGATTCTGTAGGAGCTACAAACAGCTCACCTCGTTTTTCAATATTAAGGGAAGCGTAACCGGTGACTTTACCTATGCGGTCAGCTACTAAGGCTCCAGTAGTGCGATGAGTAATGTTGCCTACCCATGGCCGAAAATCGTGAAAGAGATGAGTAAGGATACCAGTTCCCTTGGTATCTGTTAGAAATTCTTTACGGTAGCCT
>CAYWYX010000284.1:0-1784 GCA_964462735.1 uncultured Acidobacteriota bacterium
TATGGAGAATATATTAAAGGTGCATTCCTAGACCCTGCTTTTAATCCGATGATAGTTCCTGACCCAAGCAAAGAAGATTTTCAGGTTTCTGATCTTGCCTTGCCAAAGACTTTAACTGTCGAACGACTTCATCATAGACAATCCATGTTGAATCTGGTTGATCAGATTTATCGAAGCAAGATTGAACGGATTGAACATCAAGCAATGGATAAATTTTCTGAACAAGCTTTGCAAATGATACTAACACCTGAAGCTAGGGAAGCTTTTGATCTAAGCACAGAATCTGAAAAAACTAAGGATGCGTACGGTCGAGGTAGTTTTGGTCAAAGTTTACTTTTAACCAGAAGATTGATTGAAGCTGGAAGTCGATTTGTGACTGCTGCTGGCCATGAATTAAACGGATGGGATACCCACTCTGATAATGATCAAAGACACAAAGAAAAAATGACCCCTGGCTTAGACAAGGCCCTTCCAGTCTTTTTAGAGGATCTTAAGCAACGCGGTTTATTTGAAACAACCATAGTAGTAGTTATGGGGGAATTTGGCAGATCACCTCACCATAACTCTAAACTGGGAAGGGATCACTGGCCTCACTGCTGGTCTCTTGCTATTGGAGGTGGAGGAATCAAGGGAGGACAGGTGATTGGCGCAAGTGATGACCGAGGAGCCTACGTAGCTGAACGCACAGTTTCAATGGGCGATATATATGCAACAATTTATAAAGCTCTAGGGATTGACTGGCACAAAGAATACATGAGTCCTATTGGAAGGCCAGTAAAAATCGCCAATGCTTTAGACGACGAAACTGGTCAGCCCATTAAAGGCCTTATTTAGGCTCTCCCTTCCACCAAGTTTATCTCGTACAATTAAAATTGGGTTCCTTGAGAAATTGTTTTTAACTAGTTTTTCACAACCCAGGAGTTTCAAGACCATATACTATGTATCATTTAAAATTAATTATTTGTGGCATTTTGTTAGCTTTATCAATGACTACTGGGCTTGTCAAATATTCTTTAGTTTTAGCAAGATCTTCGAGTGCTTCGACCACTGACAACTTACCTAAGGAAGTTATACGTATGACTTCAGTAGAAGGAATAACAGAATATCGATTAAAGAATGGTCTTCGAATCCTTCTATTTCCGGATAACTCTAAACCAACCATCACTGTCAATATGACCTATCTGGTTGGTTCATTGCACGAAAACTATGGTGAAACAGGGATGGCTCATCTTTTGGAACACCTGCTTTTCAAGGGTAGCCCTAAACATCCGAATATCCCCAAAGAATTATCAGAACATGGAGCTCAGCCTAATGGAACAACCTGGTTTGATCGAACAAATTACTTTGAAACCTTTAGTGCAACTGATGAAAATTTAGAATGGGCTCTTGATTTAGAAGCTGACAGAATGATTAATTCATTTATTGCAAAAAAAGATCTTAAAAGTGAAATGACAGTAGTTCGTAATGAATTTGAGATGGGAGAAAATAGGCCTTTGGGAATCTTAATGCAGAGAACCCTTTCTACTGCCTTTCTTTGGCACAATTATGGAAAATCAACAATAGGAGCACGTTCCGATATTGAAAATGTTTCAATTAGTCGTTTGAAAGCTTTTTATCGAAAATACTATCAACCTGACAATGCTATTTTGCTTGTTGCCGGCAAGTTTAATGAAATAAAAACCTTAAATCTGATTATCAACAAATTTTCCTCTATCCCCCGGCCTACACGTATTCTAAGAGAGCCCTATACTTTCGAGCCTACTCAGGATGGTGAACGCAGTATT
>CAYWYX010000285.1:0-1762 GCA_964462735.1 uncultured Acidobacteriota bacterium
GGTCATCAAGGCTTTCTCCTTTGACAAGGGCGGGCCAGAAGTCTAATCCCTCGACGATCATTTTTTCAGGAATTGGAATGTTTGCTAGGGACGCTAGCGTAGGGAGGAGATCATAAATTGCTACCGGTTCACTGAATGTTCCAGGTGTTAGTTTCCCTGGCCAGTAGGCGATTGCTGCAACTCGAATTCCACCTTCATAGAGCGAACCCTTAGTGCCACGTAAGGGAGAGTTATCAGAGTAAAACTCAGTTGAAGGGGTTGTCTTATATGTTGGTTTGGGCCGAAGGTACGATTTTTCTCCGGGAGGTTCTCCTCCATTATCACTAAAGAAGATAACCAGTGTATTTTGAGCTACACCCTCCTGGTCTAAAGTCTCCAGAATGTGACGAATTGAATCATCCACATGTGTCACCATTGCAGCTGAAAAGCGACGGGATTCTGTCTCAAATTGATCACGGTACAGATCCAACCATTTTTCTTCTTCCTGAAGCGGTAAGTGCGGAGCATTGAAGGACACGTACAAAAAAAAAGGTTTTGATTTGTCCCGATCAGTAGTGAGGAAATTGATGGCTTCATTTGAGATGAGGTCTGTGGCATGACCCTCCTGGTCTATATATTCACCATTTCGATGCCAGTCAATTTTGTCTTCCATTGTTCGGTGAGTGTAATAGTCTACCCAAGGACCAAGGAATCCATGACTATGATTGAAACCGTATGCTGAAGGCCCGAAGTCAGGTGTATTGCCAAGGTGCCACTTTCCAGTTAGGGCAGTATCATAGCCGGCACGGAAAAATATCTCTCCGATTGTAACTTGGTCACGGGCTAAAGGAGGGGACGCCACGGCGTTGATGGCACCGAATATACCAACCCGGCTTGCGGGTCGTCCGATCATTAATCCCGCACGGGTAGGGGTACAAACAGGGCTAACATAAAAATGGTCAAGCTTGATTCCCTGACGAGCCATCTGATCAAGAGTTGGAGTTCTAACAGCAGAACCGTGAAAACCGAAGTCACGCCAACCAGCATCATCCATGGAAATAAGGATTATATTTGGTTGAATGGAGCCACCACCACAAGACATCAAGCTTGCACTAGCAACAATAACAACAGTTTTTGCTATGGCTACGCACAAGTGTTTTCTGAAAAAGTTTTGTAAATTGAATTTCAACTATTTAACTAGTCCCATCAATGGTCAGTCGAGATAGACAATAAATAGAGCAAAGAATTTCTAGCATTGTACTACTGAGTTAAAATTACTTACAAGGTCACATTAAATGGAAATAGTTCAGCGGAATGATGGGCGGTTTTTTTGAGGAATACCCAATACTCGGTGATATAGATCCCCTGAAACAGCTTGAGCATTAAGATCTCCCTGTTCAACCGTGATATCAGTGATCTTTTTTGGGAATTTTTCAGGATTGACACAAACGGATATGAGTAATATCTTTTAAGGTGGCGTAATAAGTCAGCAGGACACATCCAATATCCAGATTGACAAGGTCAGGTGTTCCAAAGGTAAAACGACCTAAGGCTTTCCACTAATGCAGGAATATAGAAAAAGAATTGGGAAAAATGCGAAAAGGTGAATTTGATTTTTGTAGTAATGTCGAGCAACCGGATCCACGGCTTGGTGATCTTGGGAGACGGGATCTCCTATATCGTTTCGGCAAGGGGCTGGGAAGCTTAGCGCTTTCCTCAATGCTCTACCAAGACAGCTGGCTTCAAGCTGCCTCAAACACAGTCAACCCACTACTGGCCAAAA
>CAYWYX010000286.1:0-1718 GCA_964462735.1 uncultured Acidobacteriota bacterium
AATATTTTGAGTTCCTCCCACCCATGTTGCCTCCATGCATGTGTAGTAGTAGAATTATGAAAACCTCCAACAACACACGGCACTGATCATCATTTCCAGAAAGAAAAACAAGAGGAAGAAAAGACAGCCGTATAGAAAGGTAAATCCAGATGTCTCGTCACTTACAATTTTCAGAATACATGGCCCGTCATGGGAACAGAAGAACGTTCCTCAAGGTTTTTGGAACCGCCACCGGTACAGCCATGCTGAGTGGACTGACCGGTTGTGAACAGGCCGCACCGCCGACCCCGCCAGCAACCCGTCCTTCCCACTTAGTGAAATTTGGCAATTCTGAACTGTATGTTTCCAAGCTCTGCCAGGGAACTGCATTCCGAAAACACCTTAGCCGGGTGGGCGGTGATGCTGAGGCCCATAAATTAATCCGTTACTGTATTGACATTGGAATTAACTTCTTCGATTCGGCCGAGGGTTATGGTTCAGGGGGCTCAGAAACTGCCCTGGGCAAAGGCGTTGCTGGAAAGCGTGACCAGGTCATCATAGCTACCAAGGCATCCCCGTCAATAAGTCCTGACTTGCAAAATGTTCCTGGAAAACCAATTGTTTTTACCAAAGAGATTCTTTTCCAGAAAGCTGAAGACAGTCTTAAACGGTTAGGCACTGATTATATCGATCTTTACCTACTCCATGCGCCAGATAAAGCTACTCCTTCGGATGACGATGACTTTCCTCATCCCCCTTTTGGAACACCCACTTTAGAACATATGCAATCAATCGCTGATGCCATGGATGCCCTGGTTAAATCCGGAAAAATTCGTTACTGGGGTGTTTCCAATCATTCAGCCCAACAGGTCAGTGAACTAGTGGACCTCGGAAAGCGTCCTGAAAAATCACCGATTGCAGGGCTGGAAGACTATTACAACATCGCTGCAGGACCCCGTCGTAATGTTGAAAAATTCTTTAGGAAAGTTGAAAAAAATGAAATGTTTCCAGTCATTCGAAAGGGCGACCTTGGATTAATGGCATACAGTCCCCTAGGAGAAGGCCGATTAGTTCCCGGTCGCAAAGTTGAGGAAGGTCCTGCTCTTGTTGGCTTAATCAAAGAACTGGATTTTGTTGCTAATGAATTAGGGGTATCGCGGCCCCAAGTTTGTGTAGCATGGTCCTCGAACCACCCGGAAGTAACCAGTGTCCTGGCCGGTGGAGAAAAACCGGAACATGTTGCTGACAATTTTAAAGGCACCGAACTGGTTCTTCCCAAGGAAGCCATGCAGAGACTCAATGCTGCCGCTGATGAGTATGATGCTAAACGGTTAAAAGAGATCAAATCAACTTGAAGATCATTGAAAATAATGGCGTCTTTATTTCACTGCATGAAAGAACTTACATACCTACTACTTTTAGTCCTGTTCCTAGGTGGATGCGAGAGTGTCTTTGGGGAGAATGAAACAAAAGTAACCCCGGAGGATCTACAAAAGCTTATTGAGCTAGCGGATCAGGGGGACTCTAGATCCCAAATGACGCTAGGAGCCTGGTATTTTTATGGCAGAGGTGTTCCTCAGGACTATGCCCGGGCTCATCAATGGTTAAGCCTGGCTGCTGCTGAGGGTGATTCCTTTGCTCAAGCCCTCTTAGGAAGGATGTATGCAAGGGGGCAAGGGGTTATTCAGGATTTCCAACAGGCGGTAAAGTGGTATCAACTAGGTGCAGTGCAGGGGAAT
>CAYWYX010000287.1:0-243 GCA_964462735.1 uncultured Acidobacteriota bacterium
ACTACCCTACAGATATTTTGGGAGGCCTGCTGATAGGTATCTTAAGTACACTTGTTGCAAGATACATTATAAAACTATTAGATCCAATTGTTATGAAAATAATCAAGGTAGGAAGAATTTTCATTCTAGCTTGATTATTTCTAATGCTACAAAGCAATGGCAACCGCTCCAATCACGGCTACTATAATCCCTCCGAGAACGGCCGGGCTAAAGATCTCAGTCTTCCTATTAAATATATACGCA
>CAYWYX010000287.1:262-1681 GCA_964462735.1 uncultured Acidobacteriota bacterium
TAAGTTCGTGAATCCTGCCTGGAATACCTACAGAAATTACCAATACAAAAGCCGCAGCTAAATGTGCTATGAAAGCACCTAAAAACACCAGGTCTGAATCAGCCAAAATTAATCTTAATAAAAAAGTTGATCCTCCATAACTTAGAGCAGCGGTCAATCCAAAAAGAATTCCACGAGGAAGATCTAGTAATCCAACAGGTATTTCTCCCGGTTTCAAAAATGCAATTAACGGGGCTATAATTATTAACGCTATCCCAAAACCCTTCAATAAAGTAATTTCTTCACTAAGGAATAATCCTCCTAAAATAGCTCCAAACAAAGCAGAAAGAACGCGCACAGGTGCTGTTAAATTAGCTCCGACCGCTTGTATTGCTAAAAATTGTGAGTACCTTCCTCCTAAGAAATTTATAATCCCAGCAATGCTCAAAACAAGATAATCAAAACTAGAAAACTCTGAAATTCTACTTAGCTGACCAGTAACCATTGAAAGAAAGAAAAATGCAGGAATAGAAAGAGGGATGGAAATAATCATGCCGTTATAAGCAGAGGTTTTTAATACCCCCCTTCGAATAACAGCAGTATTTAATCCCAACATTGCTGCGGCGGCAAGGGATAGAAAAACCCCGTTAAAGGAATTCATTTATTCCCATTTAAAAGAAACTCATACTCGAACTAACGCAGGAATGGATTCAACTTCTGCAGACATCCCATCAAACCACTCAACAACCTCTGTATGCAAAGGAACTCCATTTTTTCGACGTTCAATTTCTTCTTCATGTTCAGATAAGCCCGGATATAAAACTCGATGATGCCCTGGGGCAGCAGGTGTTTCCCTTAACATTTTTAAGGTTTCATCCATATTATCTTTGAATTGATCTAGTTCACAAAACGCAGCAATGTCATAAGCAGCAAAATGATGTTTCGAATAAGGCTTGGAATCTAACATACTTGGGGCTACACCAGATAATAATGTCGCCATAATCTCAACAATCATCCCTAATCCGTAACCTTTGTGGGAACCCTGCTCTCTAGTACTACCCAGAGGAAGCAAGTGATAAGAACCTTGCTCCATCATTAGAGATGGTTCATCCATAGGAGAACCATCCAAATTAGCTAACCAACCTGGCAACATTGTAGTACCAACACGTCTAGCCAAACCAGTCTTGTTACCTGCAACTGCTGAAGTTGCTGCATCGAATAAAAATGGGGCTTCATTTCTTGCTGGAGCTGCTAAGGCTATAGGATTTGTACCTAATCGAGTTTCAGCTCCAAATGTAGGTAAAACAGATTTTCCTCCAGAAGTTAAAACCATTCCAACCATGTCTTGCTCAGCTGCCAACATTGCATGATGGCCAATTCCACCAGAATGTCCACTATTATATAAAGTCACAACTCCAACGCCCGTAACCTTTGCTTTTT
>CAYWYX010000288.1:0-1656 GCA_964462735.1 uncultured Acidobacteriota bacterium
AAGATGTGATTCGGACTCAGTCAGATGGAATGGTCCGTGCACCAAAAGGACCAGGTTTGGGTTTTGAAGTCGACTGGAAACTAATGACTGAAGCTAGCATATTTTCTTTTGATAGTAATTCTGTATAGTCATTTACCCCAATTTAATTTAACTGGCAGCAAGTAGCTTATTTGTTCAACTCTAACTTTTTCAAAACAAGGGTACGTCTTTAATTGAAAATAGATATGTATTTTTGTAAAAAAAAGAAATAGGCCTTAAATAAGATTACGGAGATTTTAACCCATTATCCAGAATAAGGTCCGGATGTCATTAAATTCCAAATTTGAAGTGATTGTAGTAGGTGGTGGGGCCATTGGTTGCACCATCGCCTACTACCTTCGGTCAGAAGGTTTTAAGGTAGCCTTAGTTGATAAGGGCCCGATTGGTGTTGAGGCATCTTGGGCCTCAGCAGGCATTGTAGGTCCAGGGGCTTTCCCAGGAGGTAATTCTTGGTTTAAGCCAGCAACTAAGATGTCAAAAAAACTGTACGATAACCTTAATCAGGAACTTTTTGAAGAAACAGGACAATTGGTGGGATACGGGGGCCAAGGTACTCTGACTTTAGCCTTTAATGCAGAGGAGGCTGATGGGATCAAGAAACACGTAGAAGAACAAAATGGAGATGACGTGCCCACAGAAATCTTGATGGGAGTAGAAGCTCGTCAACGGGAACCATCCTTACCCGAAAATATTTTTGCTGCAATGTTAAGGCCTGATGGACGATTCCTGGATGCTCGAAACTATACCTTAACCATAGCCAAGGCAGCAGAAATAAAGGGAGTGCGGATCTTCCAGGGATGGCCAGTCACAGAATTTCTATGGGAGAAATCCAGAATAGTAGGAGTAAAGTCTGGACTTAGCAGTCTGATAGCTGATTGTGTAATAAATGCTGCTGGAGCATGGGGAGGTCAATTAGATCCGAAACTCGTTTTGCCAATTTTTCCAGATCATGGACAAATTATGGCTCTAAGAGGCCCAGTAAATGGTCTACGTCATACCTTATGTCGTTGGAACCAATCTGGATACATAACTCCCAGGGTCGACGGCCGAGCATTAGTTGGAGCTACCCATGAACAAATCGGTTTCCAAAAAGTGATTACACCGATGGGGCTAGGACTTTTATCTAATATCACAAAAAGAGTGTTACCCGAGTTAGTTAATAGAAGAATTTTAGATATCTGGTCAGGTTTGCGTCCTGCTACCAAAGACGGTTTACCTGTCATTGGGCCAGACTACCGAACAAGTGGAGGTTATTTATGGGCTACTGGACATTCCAGTGAAGGTATGATGCAGGCGCCAGCTACTGCTAAAGTAATCGTAGATTTGGTTTCCAAAAAAAAACCTAGAATTCCCATAGAAGAAGTAAGTGTTAACCGATTTCAAAATGAGTGTAGAAACCGTTTAAATTAATTTAAGTATATTAGAATGAATTATTTATAATACTACATATATAGTTTTAACTTTCCAGGTGGCCCCTAACTGTATACATGATAGGTGATTTTTGAACAAGAACAGAAAGCGGACCAGAAAATCGTTATTTTCTTCCTGAAGAATCTTTTTTGGATTTAGGTGCGCTGTTTAGGTTAGAGAATGCGGGAGGCTTTTGGTTTGTTGGAG
>CAYWYX010000289.1:0-1653 GCA_964462735.1 uncultured Acidobacteriota bacterium
TTACAATCCAATCCATCTAATGATTTCATTTGTGCATTTATAATCGTAGAGGTGACGAAGGTAAATATTAAGGCTCCTAAAGCACTTGGTACAAATATAAGTGCCTGTTGGTTTGCATCGAGACCACCCATATAATCGTTGATGTTACGTGTATCAGAAAGAAAGAACCACATAAAAGAAGCTGCCATTAAGATAATTCCCAAAAACTTTGTGAGTATACGTGATTTGATAAGGAGGATTCCCGACAGGTTACCCAAAGATGCTGATAATTGAATCACTCCTAAGGATGTAGCAAAAACCAATATACAGTAGTCAATTGCAAAATTAGACATGCTTTTGCCATATAGGGATTTTTTTCATTTCCAACTCATGTACAGGACTAATTTGGTACTGCAGTACACCAGCTTAGGTACTTGGGGTGGTTTCCCCTAACTGCTTCGGAATAGATTTCTCTGAGTTTTGTTGTAACTGGCCCCACCTCTCCATTTCCTATAGGTCGGTTGTCTAGGTATCCTACTGGTGTTATATGGGCAGCTGTTCCGGTGAGAAACACTTCATCTCCGAGGTACAGTTCACTACGCGAAATATGTTGTTCCTGAACCTTAAGTCCCAATTCGTTCTCAGCCAGAACGAAAACAGAATCACGAGTAATGCCGCTAAGATTGTTGTCTCCAAGCGGGGGTGTAATCAAAGCTCCATCTGAAATTAAGAACAGATTTTCCCCAGTACCTTCAGATATTGAACCATCTTGATTTAACATAATTGCTTCGTCGAAACCTGCCAAAACTGCTTCAGTTTTTGCCAATATGCTATTAACGTATGTGCCAGATATTTTTACCCTTGGAGGTATGTAAGTATCGGACATGCGGCGCCACGAAGAAGTACAGCATCGTATGGCGCCGTCAGTTTCTATATAGTCACCGAATGGCATGGTCATCAGGGCAAAATCGCTCTCAAGTGTGTGTAGTTTTAAATTTGCCACTTGTTCAGCGCTTTTGTATGCAATCGGTCTGATATACACATCCTCCTGGTAGCCAGATTCCTGAACCAGTTTAATTGTCAATTTGCATAAATCGGCAGCCGAATATGGGATATCCATTAGCAGTACTTTACAGCCACGTAAAAGGCGTTCATAGTGCTCGTTAAGTCGAAAAATGAACATCTTGTTTTGTTTGGAATTCCAATTCCCTCGTACTCCTTCAAACACAGCAGTACCATAATGAAGTGCATGAGTCATTACGCTTACTTTAGCTTGAGAAAGCGGAACTATGTTGCCTTTAAAAAAGGCCAGAGA
Organism: uncultured Acidobacteriota bacterium; assembly: GCA_964462735.1. Lineage (GTDB taxonomy): Bacteria > Acidobacteriota > Terriglobia > Versatilivoradales > Versatilivoraceae > JAKUNG01. The sequence goes on from CAYWYX010000289.1 coordinate 1,295, forward strand.
CTTGGACATGGTACGGTAATATCCCGTGAAAATTTTCAGCGCTATTATAGTCGAGGAGATACATTAAGACAATGTTTGTATGTTCGAGGGACTGGGTTTACAGTTTTGGTATTAATGTCTTAAACTACCCATCCTAGGAGCGTAAACTGACGATAGGAGACTGATATGCCTAGAGGACACGCAGGTAAAAGAGAACAGAAGAAACCTAAAAAGAAAGCTTCCAAACAGGTTTCCATATTATCGCAAGAGTTTATATCTCCAGAAGTAGAAGTGATCAAGAAACGTAAAAAACCCAAGGATGAAGAAATTCTTCGATAACTCCTGAACTTTGTCTACTACGTCAGAGCTGTGATTTTCCA
>CAYWYX010000290.1:0-1652 GCA_964462735.1 uncultured Acidobacteriota bacterium
GTCCCGTTGTTCCAGATGTGTAAATTATAGTTGCAATGTCATCTGGATTTATGGAGCTCCTAAGCTTGCTCATCTGATTTAATTGAAGGATGCTAGAAGTTTTGCCTTTTTTGATTATTTTTTTTAAGCTCTGTACTTCCTCACAAATAGAATTCTCTAAATCCATTACAATCGTTAACTGCAAAGAAGATAACTTATCCTGAATTTCTTCCACTTTGGCTAATTGATCCATGGTCGAAACTATTATGAATTTAGCGCTGCAATCGTTAAGTAATTCTTCTAGTTGGGCTGCAGTTAGAGTGGGATAAATTGGAACACTTATTGCATGGCACAACAAAACTGCAATATCTGAAAAGAGCCACTCCGGCCTGTTTTCGGAAATAAGTGCAACTTTATCTCCAGGGGATAGCCCCGCATTTATTAAACCTGTAGCCAGACATTCGGTGTGAAGCCTTACTTCTTCAGAAGAATAAGAGGAATAAACCTCATTCTGTTTGAACATAAGAGCATCGTTTCGAGACCGATTGGAGATGGGTTCGTAAAATAGGTCAATAATAGTTTTTGGTTTCATTTAGTACCCCAGTTACCACTATTTAGAATGATTCTATAGCTCTATATTTACTCACTTTAACATATTTAATACGGTTGCGTAGAATCCCAACTTAAACATGATAAGGTTATATTTTTTTTGAATTAAGATCTAATTTGTCCTTCTTGAATCTTGACGCCCAATATCTCGTATGCTAGCGTTGCTTAGAAAAAAATTTTTAAAAAAAATTAATGACTTGTAATTCTCCCCCCAAAAAAACGCCACTCTATTACCTTCATAAGGAAATGGGAGCTAAGTTAGGTTCCTTTGGTGGATGGTCTATGCCAATCGAGTACTCTGGTATTATACGAGAACATATTGCTGTAAGAAAAAAAGCAGGTCTTTTTGATGTAAGTCACATGGGAGAAATATTGATAACAGGTCCTGAAAGCATGTCCCTCTTGCAGCGAATAACTTCGAATGATGTATCAAAACTTGAAGTGGGACAAATACAGTATTCAGCTCTACTAACTGAAGAGGGCGGTTTCGTAGATGATCTCTTGATTCATTGTATGGGTCATGGCAGTTTCTTTTTGTGCGTTAATGCAGGAAACAAAGATAAAGATTTCCAACACATCTGTAAATATAACTCTTTTAACTCAGAAGTTCTGGACGTGAGTGATCAGTATGCCCAACTCGCTATTCAAGGGCCAAAAGCTGTAAAAGTTCTTCAATCCATCACTAACATTGATTTAGGGGATCTTCGTTATTATCATTTTATTCATGGACAGATAAATGGGATACCTAGCATTATCGCACGAACAGGATATACTGGGGAGGATGGCTTTGAAATTTACTTTTCTCCTGATTCAGCAGAACAAATATGGAAAGAAATAAACCTATTAGGTAAACCTTTTTCTATGATTTGTGCTGGATTAGGGGCCCGAAATACCTTGCGTTTAGAAGCTAAGATGGCTTTATACGGGCATGAAATTAACGAACAAATTACACCTTGGGAAAGTGGTCTCGGTCAAATCGTTGATTTAGATAAAGATTGTTTTATTGGTAAAAAAGCGTTAATCCGACAGATGAGAAATGGAATAAAAAAAAAGCTAGTTGGATT
>CAYWYX010000291.1:0-1648 GCA_964462735.1 uncultured Acidobacteriota bacterium
TTTTGGAGGTAACATGGACACTGTCAAACTTGAATCTATTGCGCAGGCACTTGTTAAAAAAGGTAAAGGCATTCTAGCTGCTGACGAGAGTTCTGGTACGATAAAGAAAAGATTCGACACTATTTCTGTTAATTCTACAGAACAGAATCGTTTTTTTTATCGTCACTTACTATTTACTACTGATGGAATTGAAGATTTTATTAGCGGTGTTATTTTATTTGATGAAACTATTCGACAATCTGACAAAACAGGCCTTCCTCTACCAGAAATTCTAAACAAAAAGGGAATTCTACCCGGAATTAAAGTTGATAAAGGTGCAAAAGACATGCCTGGATTCCCTGAAGAAAAATATACTGAAGGTCTGGATGATCTTCGTCCTCGATTGGTCGAATATCAAAAACTTGGAGCACATTTTGCTAAATGGAGGTCAGTTATCACTATCGGAGGAAATATTCCTAGTATCCAATGCATTAAAACAAATGCGCATGGACTTGCTCTTTATGCTGCGCATTGTCAAGATGTTGGTCTCGTCCCGATTGTTGAACCAGAAGTTCTCATGGATGGAACCCATACCATCAAACAATGTGAAGAAGCGACAGCAGAAACACTTCAGTCTGTTTTTTACGAACTTAAAAACAATAAAGTTCACCTTGAGGGTATTCTCCTTAAACCTAACATGATTCTTCCAGGGAAAACCTGTCCAGAACAGGCAACCACTAGAGACGTTGCGATCGCAACATTACGTTGTTTTCAACGTAACGTCCCAGTCTCTGTCCCGGGAATTGTTTTTCTCTCTGGAGGCCAGACACCTCAGCAGGCAACTCAAAATCTAAATACAATCAATGTGCTAACCAACGCCCCCTGGCAACTTAGTTTTTCCTATGGCAGGGCCCTCCAAGAATCAACTTTAAAGACCTGGAGTGGAAATGATGCAAATGCTGAAAAAGCTCAACAGGAGTTCTATCATCGGGCAAAATGCACTGGTGCTGCTCGAGATGGCCAGTACAATAAAAACATGGAAATTAAATGATTTACGTTAAGATTTTCTAAATTTAAGTTAGAAACCTATTCAAATATTTCGGAAAGGACAACCTACATCAATGAGTGAGTTTAGTTTAAAAAAACATGGTATTACAGTTACAAACATTTTGAGAAATGCATCACCTGCCGTCCTCTATGAACAAGCCATATTAAATGAAGTGGACAGTAAAATTTCTAGTTCTGGGGCTTTGTTAGCTTATTCAGGTCTTAAAACTGGTCGATCTCCTAAAGACAAACACGTCGTAAAAAACACTAATTCAGAAAAAGACGTATGGTGGGGTAATGTAAATGCTCCTATTACCCAAGAAGTCTTTCAGGCTAATCGCAAATGCGTCCTTGAATATCTAAACAGCTGTCAACGACTATATTGTATTGATGGATTTATTGGCTGGGATAAGAAATACAGGATAAAAGTTAGAATTATTGCCTCTCGACCTTATCATGCCTTATTCATGTGGAACATGATGATTCGTCCTAGTCCTGAAGAACTTTCGGATTTTGATTCTCCTGATTTAACAATCTTTAACGCGGGCGTCTCCTCTGCCGACCCTGAACTGGATGGAATAACCTCCAAAACTAGCGTTGATTTAAACATTGAAAGCCAAGA
>CAYWYX010000292.1:0-1645 GCA_964462735.1 uncultured Acidobacteriota bacterium
GGAGCGGGCGCACCAGATATTGGACAGCCGGGTGGCACCTATAATCATGTCAAATCTGCAAATAGTATTACTCAATCAGGTTCGTATTCACAAACTGATACGTGGGTAGAAGCCGGGGGAACGTATTCTTCGGAAATTGATATTAATACAGACGCAAGCGGAGATGGCATTACAACTATTACTGTGAATGGGAATATTCAAGGATTAGATAGTTCAGGGGCTGATAGTAGATTAAGCAACGCAAAAACTGGAAGAACATATTGGGAAGGACAGGCTTTTACATTAGCTCAAGCTGTTTATAATGTAGATGGAGGTGTTCTTCAGTCTACCGTAATATCTAGTAGTCAGGGAGAAAACAGAGGAGCAGGATCGGCTAGTTTTAGTAGGGCCTTTAATGACGTTGTTATTACTATTCCCGGAGCCATATCTGAAAGTATTAATGTAACATATGACAACCCAGACGGTGGTAACAAGCTAATGGCTCTTATTCAGGTTATGAATAGGGCGGCTGGTCCTATTTTTCAAGATATGCAAACTACACCAGAAAAGAAACAAGGATTATCGGTAGAGGCGACCATGGGTAAAGCATACAGAACAACCAAGCCTACTTTTGGTTGGGCTGCATATGCCCCTACCGCCGATACAGCTTCCAGACAATCCTTTAATGAAGAATGGTCAGCTACGACAGGAAAGTATTCTTTAAGTGTAGAATGGGTTTATTAGGAGATTATTATGGTACCAGTAACTTTTAGCACACCACTCCTTTTTGGGGCACGAGTAGTAAATGCAAGTACCAATTTAGGTTGGGGTGGAGATTCTAGTACGTGCCAATTAACTCTGGTAGATGATCCGGCTGAGGGATATACATTAAGTCTTCCCAGTATAGGGACTGCCGTAGCTTTTCAGTGGGGTGATTTCTATTTTGGTGGTGTATTCCAAAGATATACACGTAAAAGAAGCACAAGTGGCTTTACATATGATGTTGTTTTAGAATCTCCTGCTAAGTTGTTAGATGGTATTCAGATTATTTTGGAAGGTTTTCAGGGTACACAATGGGATTTAAGTGGAACTGGAGACACATTTGATACACAAATTAGTCAGGTTTGGAATCCATATGCAGAAAGAGAAAACTATAGCTTTGGAGGAATATGGGGGGGTGCTGATGTAAATAGTGTGGGCTTCCCGGCAAAAGACGCCCTAACTTTGATTGAAGAAATATCGCGAGGAGAACGTAAATTTGGAGGTCCAGCATTTTTTGGAAGCAGCTATTATGAGGTCGATTTGACAGAAATTAAAGATCAACTTCCAGACAATTATAGAATTAAGGGGCCAGTACAAAGTGTAAATGCTATTCTGCAAGAATGTGCGGAAATTAATGTGCAGGATTATTTTATTACAGTAACAGGAAATGTTCCTAACCCTAGTGTTGTTGATAGTGGTAGCACTCCTACTACACGTCCTGTATTGAGGGGAGATTCGGGTTCCAGCTCCGGTAGTTTCGATGTTATTGGCGAAGCAGATAATCCTCAGAAGCGAGCAACAATACTTGTCAAGACTATATCAAGAAAAGCACAGCCTGAGTCTGGTGTTATTGAGAGAATAGTACAAGAAAAGTTTGATAATGGAGAACTGATTGCTGCTGATA
>CAYWYX010000293.1:0-1639 GCA_964462735.1 uncultured Acidobacteriota bacterium
CATCATCGTTGTATTGAAGTCATGAATCAGGGTGCAACAGATCTGATTTGTCCGGGACAGAGGGATGTGTGGAAGGTGGATCAATCTTTATTGAGAGATTATTCTGATTTTATTTACCGTAAGGAAAAAGTCTTTCGTAAGCTCGTAAAAAATCCCAGTGACCAACACATTGATCTGTTTTGGGTTCGGATGCTGCCTTACTTAACTCAAGTTAAACCAGAACAGGAAATAGAATTTAAATTATTGCTCAGAAATAATTTTGAAAAGAAGATAACCTATCAAGCTAAGCTTATCGTTCCCACTGGCTGGCGGACAGATAGTGAATTTTCCAGTATTGCTATCCCAAAAGGAGGTAAAGGAGAACTTAAAATTTTGGCTACTGCACCTGATGTTGCAGATGGTGTTCGGCGATTAATAACAGCTGAGATTTGTATTGAAGGAATCTCCCAAGGACCAGTAGCAGAATGTTTAGTAACTGTTAAGTAGTAAAGCCTTTTGCAGGTATTTTTTAAAGGTTTTTGGGTTAGGGAATCCTTTGCCGTTACATTTAAAGAGCTGGCCTTTAAATGATCATAATTTAGAATGCCAATTTAATTTCTAGATGAAATGTTGGATAGAGAAAACCAAAAACTTTCTTTGGATTTCAATTAATACTATTTAGGCTATAGTCAATTGTAACTTTAGTTTTCACAGAGTTTGCTATGAAACATTGGCGATGAGCGACATCATGCATATTTTGAAGTTCTACTTTTGAAGGTTTTTGCTTCCCACCAAAAATAATTACTGGTTTTAGTGTAACTTGGTTTAGAGCCATTCTGCCTTCGACGTTTTTTTCCAAAAATCCAACTGCTGTATCACTGTACCTGTCTACTATAAAGCGTTTTTTAGCAGCAACAGCTAGAAATGTAAGCATGTGACAACTAGCCAATGCAGCAACAAATGCTTCCTCAGGGTTTACAAAATTGGGATCACCCAAGAAAGCAGATGCAGCAGACGCTTGGATAGTAACACCCGAATTAAAGGTCCAAGAATGTTTGCGGTTATAAGACTGATAGGAAAAATCTTTAGATTCACGTTTCCATTCAAGGGTAGTGTAATGTTTAGACATTGAAGAGGTTCCTTTGGGTAAGGCTTTGGTTGTATTATTTAATCCCCACATTAATACTTCTTTGTAAATTATTTGTGTCTACTGAGGTTATTGTATTGGTTTTATTACTAAAAATTCCTAAAAAAGTTTTATATAGATTGACTTTAAACTAGTAATTCCTTAATTTTTAGACAAGCCTAATAATTTATTTAAGACGATAGAGTCCTTTAAATCTCAAATTTTAATCTTGTAGCAATCCACTATTTTGCCTGATCTAAAGTTAATTTAGTCTAATAGAAAGGCACCTTATGACTATTGAATTTAATAAGAGTGAATCAGTATCTAGTACAGTTGAAGATTATCTTAAGGTTGTACTTAAGATAGAGGATATGCAACAAAAGGCGAGTACTTCAAAGCTAGCTCGGCATCTTGACGTTGCTGATCCTACTGTAACGGATATGTTAAGAAAGTTGAAGAAGATTGGGTTACTGGAATACAAACCCTATCATGGGGCTACTTTAACTAAAAAGGGACGTTTGATGGCTTTAAGGA
>CAYWYX010000294.1:0-1630 GCA_964462735.1 uncultured Acidobacteriota bacterium
ACCTAATCTTTTTATACTCAGAATAAAGATTATTTAACTGTGTTGGTATTTGATTCGTCAGGTTTGAAAACTGCATGATGTAAGATAATAATTTAGGTTCCAGGCTAAAAACTAATCTTGCAGGTAGAAACTATTGGGATGGGCTTAGTTGTTCATGCTGGAGTTAGTATGGCATATTATCTCATGACCTTAGTTTTTCTTGTCTAAGGTCATGAGACAGAACTTAAACTTTTCAAGGGGACTATTCAGAAGAATCAATACTGTTAGCTCTACCAAATTTCCTTCTATTTGACCCCTAATTCTTTCAGTTTGGCAGCAACATCCTCGCCAGCAGTAGCTGCCCTTACTTTTCGATCTATATAGAGAATTCGACCATCCTTTCCTATATAAAAAGTCCATCTTTCTGGCAAACTACGATTTGCATGAACAACACCATATGCCTTTGCAACCTTTTTTCCAGGGTCGCTTAGTATTGGGTAATCGAGGTTGAGTGATTCAGCAAATCTCTTATTTTCTTCAGCGGCATCACAGCTGGCAGTAAAATACGCTACATTAAAAGCTCTCAGAGAAGATCCATTCTCACGGAATGATCTACATTCTGCCGTTCAACCACCTGTGAATGCTTTGGGGTACCAAGCAACAACAACAACACTCTTGTTCTTAAATTCCTTGAGGGTATAGGTTTTTCCGTCGGATCCCGGCAGGGAAAACCCTGGGGCTACATCTCCTACTTTTAGTTCTGCAGCATTTAATGGGATCCAAGCCATGACCAAGAAAAAAAGAACAAGTGTGGAGAGTTTAATCAACATTGAAAACCTCCCTTAACTAATCAACTTTAAATAAGGATTAAAGCAAATAACCATCTGAAAATTAATTGTTTAATTTTAGCCCTTGTTTGGACTTATAGGGCATCCAGATTCTATCCAAGCCTTGAACCCTCCAGCCATTGAGAATACATTAGTGTAACCCATATTTTGTAATGCGTCTGCAGCTAATGCGGAACGGTAGCCGCCGCCACAATATAGTATAATTTCATCCTGATGATTAGGAACATGTTGTTCGATATCCCTTTCAATGATTCCTTTACCCAAGTGAACAGCGCTTTCAGCATGTTCTTTCAACCATTCATGATCTTCACGAATGTCAATAAAATGAACTAATGCCCCTAAATTTAATTTCTCTCGTGTGGAATCAACAGAAATTTCTTTAATACGAGATTTAGCACTTTGAACAAGTTTAAAAAAACCATCAGAATGCTTCATACTGAACTCCTTCAAATTATTAGTTAAAATAGACTTTTCAAAACACCTTATTATATGTCAAGTTCTACCTCCAACAACTCGGGAGAAGTAGTTAGGTTTTGAAAATTAAATGTTTTAGTATCCAACAAATGTGATGGAACAACATTCTTTAGTGCAGCTAACATTGACCCTCTCAGCTCTGGAATGTCTTCCTGTAACTCAGTAATCAATTTCTTAACTTTTTTGCGTTTAAGTCCTGGTTGGGAACCACACAGGTCACAAGGAATAATCGGATATCCCATGAGACTGGCAAACTGTGATATGTCAGTCTCCCTGCAATAAGCTAAGGGACGAATGACAGTATTTCGACCATCATCGCTCTTTAGAAT
>CAYWYX010000295.1:0-1628 GCA_964462735.1 uncultured Acidobacteriota bacterium
TGATAAGGAGAAGACCGTCATACCCTCACTGCCTTGGGTGACCAAAATATCTGAGTCAAGTTTATCTCGAACTAATTCCCCTGATGCTTCAATACTAAGATTATTAGTGCCAAATTTTGTTGCAACGGCCTGTATTTCTTTGGCATTGAAGGTAAAAAGATCTGCTTTGGGATACCATGAAACATGTTCAGGATGAGCATCAATAATGAGTTTTAAATTTTTCTCTTTGACCAAAACTTCAATGGAGTCAAGCAAGTTTTTGGTTACAAAGCCATAGCCTTGATCATAGACCACTATAACTGGAGATGTAGTTTTAAATTCTGATACAAATTCAGAAATAGGAGATAGGAAGTCAGCATATTTGTCTGTAGAAGGTCGTTGGATGATCTGAATAAGCTGGTGATTAGCCGCAAAAAATCGATGTCGCTCAGGTAGACGGAAGGGTGTTGATGGGGGTGAACTCAAAACGCAGATTTTTTCCTCCCGGAGCTCTTGTAGAATTTTCTGACTCGCCTCATCTCCTTCAAAAAAACCGTAGAGAAGAGCGGTGCCTCCCAGTAGAGACACATTTCTGGCAACATTAGCCGCTCCGCCTGGAATCCATCGTTTTGACTTAACCTGTAAAACTGGAACAGGACTTTCAGGAGCCAATCGATCGACATCACCATAGATTTCTCGGCTAATGTAAGTGTCTCCTGTTACTAATACAGACTGGTTTTTAAAATTCTTAACTAACTCTAAAGGTAACATTATATTGTTGCGTGGTTTCTAAGGGTTATTACCCTGCTTATAATATTTAGGAAAAAGTTTGGCCAACTGACAAAAAATTATTCTGCCCAAGGTTAAAAAATAACATAATCATTAGGGTTATTCTAGAGGAGGTCGTGACTAACGTTCTAGAATTGTCGGTTGACATTCGCGTAAAATTCTAGTTTTTTTGTTCTAAGACAGTATTATTTAACCTTATATCTATCTGAACTTTCTGCTCTGGTAAGGAGAAACTATGAATAAAATTTCCGATAAGAACATCCCTCGTTTTGGTTCAGAAGATTTGCGTTTGCCAGATGAACTTCGCCAGCCATTACTAGCACACTTAAGAGATCTGAAAGGTAAATACTTGAAGCGAGATTGGGGAGCCGAAACTGGATTTGGTGATCGACCTGCAATGGTTGTAATTGATCTTGCAAAGTACTGGGTTGACCCGAGTACAAAAATAGGAAGTGATCTCGAATCTGTAGTTGAAAGTACTTGTCGCTTGCTAAAAGTGGCTCGTAAGACTGGTATCCCTATCTTTTTTACTAGTCTCGACTATTATCCTGAAGATCCTCGTCCACAGAAAATTAAGTTGCCTAAAGATAGTAGTGGTTTATTTGACTTAGACCCTCGTCTTAATCGTCAAACTAAAGAACCCCTAATTTTGAAGAAATATTCTTCAGCTTTTAAAGGTACCGCCTTCCTCCAGATGCTGGCTGCCCTAAAAATTGATACATTAATTGTTACTGGAGTAAGCACTAGTCACTGTGTCTATGCGACTTGCCGTGATGCAGTAGAAAGTTTTCGTGTGATTGTTCCTCGGGAAGCAGTCGGCGAACGATGTGAAATTATGCATTTGGTTAATCTTTTGGACA
>CAYWYX010000296.1:0-1624 GCA_964462735.1 uncultured Acidobacteriota bacterium
TTTTGTATTTGGCTGGTTGTATAATTTTTTTGTCGATTGTTGTCAGTCAAAGCGAGAATCCTAGACTAAGTGACAAAACAAAGCTTGCTGAATTGCTTCTAGATTCTAGTCATAAGTAGTTATTAAAATTAATAGTTTCCAGGAAGAGATTCAAGGGCGATAATCCAAAAGATTTCAGGACTAGCTCTCATGTTTTAACTATTGAGTTTTATTTATCAACATCAAATATTAAAGTAACTAATTACAATAAAATGTCTAAGTTATAATTAATAAGGATCTTATATTTTTTTATTTATTTTCACGGAAGCTTTAAAATGGCATTAGTTGATAATCGATGGCAGCGACGGGTAACCCTTTGTGCTTTATATTTTGCACAGGGTGTACCTTGGGGATTTATGTTGATTACGCTGCCATCATATTTGTCATACCACTATCAGGTTGGTGACAATGAAATTGGAAATTTAAAGGCCATAATACTAATACCCTGGTCCTTTAAACTCATTTGGGCCCCGATAATGGATAGTTTTACGATTCGTTCTATGGGAAGAAGGCGTTCCTGGATCATTGGTTCCGAACTCATGATGGCTCTGACACTGTTGGGTTTTATTGGTATAGGAGATCCTTCACAACAGCTGCAATTTATTCTCTACATGTACTTTCTACATAATTGTTTTGCATCCCTGCAAGACGTGTGTACCGATGCATTGGCTGTTGATGTTTTGCCGGCACACGAACAAGGGCAAATGAACGGTATGATGTGGGGTTCTAAATTAATTGGTAAGGGAATCGGTGCTTGGGGCCTGTCTCATGTTTTAAATGTTGGAGGGTTAGGTGCCTGTGTGTCCATCCAAGTTCTTTTGTTGCTTGCCGTAATGTTTGTTCCACTTTTTGTTTTGGAACGTCAGGGCGAAAGACGGTTCCCTTGGAGTTTTGGTGAGGCAGTTCAAAAGGCCACTATTCCAAGCACTAATCCATGGAAGGTCTTTAAAAGGGTTGTTAAGGCATTTTCTTTAACAACGACTTTTTGTTTCATCTTTTTTGCGTTAACGAAGCTGATAGCCTCCGGAATTAATGAAGTCATGACAAATACGTTGTACACTCAATATCTTAACCCACGATGGACGGATCTGGAATTTTCTACTGCTTCTGGTCTTTACGCTACTTTCCCAATTATTTTTGGTGCAATCATAGGGGGATTTCTTGCTGATCGTTTTGGCCGTAGAACAATTATATCTATTGGTTTTGGTGGTTATGGTGTGGCTGCCCTGATATTTGCAGCATATCCAAATTTATGGAATGAACCTTGGTTTTCAATGACCTATATCCTGTCCTATGAAACGCTTTCTGCAATTGGAGCAGTAGGCTTTTTGTCTATGTCAATGAGGATTTCATGGACAGCAGCAGCAGCTACGGTATTCACAACATATATGACCTTATCAAATATATCCCATGTTGTTGGCAATAAAATGGCTGCTTCGGTAAGGAGTTGGTTTATTAATCCAGAGCACGGTGATTTGTCGAATTTAATTTCTTATGAACTAGTATTTTGGTTTGTAGGAATAATCTCTATTGTGCCCTTATTGTTATTATTTTTTGTTAAGCCCAAAGAAGTGGATAAAGCTCG
>CAYWYX010000297.1:0-1607 GCA_964462735.1 uncultured Acidobacteriota bacterium
GCCCCCAAATTTCCCAGCTCAATGAATCTTGCTTTTCTACTTCGTTACTACTTGAGAACAGGTCAAACAAGTGCACGTAATTTTGTCGAATTAAGCTTAACCAAAATGGCAACAGGTGGCATGTATGATCAATTAGGAGGAGGTTTTCACCGATATTCAGTAGATGAACGGTGGCTGGTCCCTCATTTTGAAAAAATGCTTTATGATAATGCTCTTTTAAGTCACCTATATTTGGAAGCTTATCAACTTATTCAAAAACCTCTTTATCGAAGAATTGTTGAAGAAACCCTTGATTATGTTGCTCGAGAAATGCTTAGTCCAGAGGGTGGATTTTACTCAACTCAGGATGCAGATAGTGAAGGGAAAGAAGGAAAATTTTTTCTTTGGAAACAAGAAGAGATCAACCAGATCTTGTCTGACCAAGAAAGTAAAGCGTTCAGTCTTTTTTATGATGTTACTTCTGAAGGCAATTTTGAAGGTGAAAACATATTGAATATACCTAATTCCCTAAGTCAAGTTGCTACACATCTCAACTTATCTGAAGAAAAACTGTGGGAGACACTTTCTTTAAGTAGAAAGCAACTACTCCAAAATCGTGAACAAAGGGTCAAACCACCCCGAGATGAAAAAGTAATTACAAGCTGGAATGGTCTTATGATGACAAGTTTTGTAGAGGCTGCAATGGTTCTTCAGCGACCAGACTATCTAAAAATTGCAGTAGATAATGCTAACTTTTTACTGCATCACCTCTGTCGGAAGGAGAGTGTTTTACGTACCTACAAAGATGGCAATGCAAAATTGCATGGATACTTAGATGATTATGCTAACCTTGTTAATGGATTAATTACACTCTATCAAGCTACCGGCGATAGAACTTGGCTGACCCATGCAGTTAGGTACAATGATGAAATGATCGAACAGTTTTGGAAGTCTGATCAATCTTTGTTTTTCCTAACAGGGAAAAAACATGAAAAACTAGTAACACCTGTAAGGGATATTTATGACAATGCTACCCCAGCAGGAAGTTCAGTGGCAACTTATAATTTGCTTAAATTAGCTGTTCTTACAGGAAAATCCGAATACCGCAATAAGGCAGAGATCCTGTTAGAAAAAATGAGTGTTCCACTAACCCGGTACCCCTCTGGCTTTGGCTATCTTCTAGAAGCTGCTGACTTTTATTTGGGACCGATCAAAGAAATTGTTCTGGTCGGCTATATCGACCAGGTTGAAACACAAAAATTACTTAAAGTCATCCATAGGTCATTTTTACCTAACAAGGTGGTAGCGATTCTTGAACCTAATCAAATTCAGGAAATGCAGGATCTACCTTTGTTAAAGGGAAAGAAATTAATCAAAGGTGAACCGGCTGTATATGTATGTCAGGACTATTTTTGCAAAGCTCCAGTTACGGATCCTGAAGAACTAGCTATATCTTTGAAAAAATAGAGAAACAAGCCCTAGAGTTGGTCTGTTTCTCTAAATCCCTTTAACCGCTTAACTGAAGAAGTCACTTCTTCAAATTAAGGATTCCAAAAACTTCCTGGTGGACGAGAAGGGGATCGAACCCTCGACCTCGGCATTGCGAACGCCGCGCTCTCCCAACTGAG
>CAYWYX010000298.1:0-1603 GCA_964462735.1 uncultured Acidobacteriota bacterium
AAAAGAATGGAAAAGAAGAAATCTAAAGGTTTGATTTTTTTGGTTATCTTTCTAGCGACCATATTAGTTCCTTTCAATTTTAAGGCTAAGGAACTGTTTAGTCGAACTGCAAAAAACGGGCTTAAAGAGTATCTTTCTGAAATTTGTCAATGGGTCGAATCTAATCCAGTTAACGCCGACAACCACTCCTCGATGTTAATGGCCGCTGGTCTCGTTCGAACCTTACTGGCAGGATTTAAGTTGGCAGGGAAAAAACAAGAGTATCGCGATACTGCTTTAGAATGGTGTGACCTTTTTAGTAGCCAGCAGCATTTGGTCAAAACGGCCAAAAAAAACATTGGTGGACTTTGGTTAAATAGTGTAAATGGGGGTAATTTGGATCTGACAGAATCCAATTTGGCTGCGGCAGCTCTAGCTTGTGGTTATAAATATGCGAATAAGGAGAGGAAAAAAAAATATTTGCAAGTTTTAGAGTATTATGGCCGATTTCTAGTTGAAGGTTCCTTAGTAAATCCTCTCAAGACTGGATTGGTAGGGAATAAAAGTTGGGTTATCAGAAAAGGACCAAACAGGGGAGCTTTTGGAACGGGTTATGTGAAGGGTAAAGCTTCAATAAAGGCTTCTACGGCATCGACAGCTTCAGGTAGCCTTTTTTTTTCACAACTATACAAAATTACAAAAAACCGAGCATACAAAAAACAGTCAATTGAGGCCTTGAAGTGGATACTGAATAATCGAAAGGCTACTGGTGAAATTCCTTCTTTTGTAGAAGGTAAGCCGTTGTCTGAAAAGTCTTTTGAGGTAGTCTACTATTGTGCTGAGGCATTTCAAGGAGCACACTATCTTCTAAATGATAAAAAAATAGTTTCTTGGATATTCACTGAGTTGGACCCAACAATTCGTTGGCTGCTCCGGAGTCAAAATAATAAGGGGCTTTGGGGACTAGATGTAGAGGAAAGGTATAGTTCCGGTATTGTATCACTGTTAGCATGGTTTTATTTAAACGCAGAAACAGATGAATCTATTCCTTCTGCACTCGAACCTGCTTGGCAAGTTTGGCTACATCCAGTTCATTCACAGTCTTTTGGTGTTTTAATGGAAAAAATACCAACTGGACTGATCGGTTTAACTATTGCCGAAATGATTCGTCCAGGGAGTACATATGGAAGGAAGTGAACCCAAAAGCTTTAGATAGAAATTTGTATTTTTACTACTCTTAGAATATGAAATTAGGATTTCAAAATTTGCGGGTTGTGGCCTTTGAAAGTCGTAATTCAAGGGAAATGCAGGAATTAATCTCACGATATGATGGGTTAGCACAAATTGCCCCTGCAATGGCTGAAGCTCCATTAGAAGAAAATGTACGTGCCATCCAATTTGGTCAAAGATTATTAAAAGGAGAAATCTCTTTGGTGATTTTTATGACTGGAGTTGGCACGCAAACATTGATAAGAGTGTTAGAGGAAAATTTTGACCGTCAAGAGTTACTAAACGCCTTTGCAAGAGTGGGCGTAATTGCTAGGGGACCTAAGCCTCTAGAGACACTAAGAAATTTAGGTGTTTCTGAGATTATTTCTATTTCTGAGCCAAGTACCTGGAGGGG
>CAYWYX010000299.1:0-1035 GCA_964462735.1 uncultured Acidobacteriota bacterium
GCTCGAAAAATAGCATTACGAGTTTGATTATTCAGCGGGAGCTTTTCCAATAATGAACGTTGAAAAATATTCAATACCTGCACTGCATTCCCAATTCTTTTCTTTGCATCCACATCCAGCGTCTTGACTGAAAAATTTGATTGTTGGGAGTTAATATTATTTTGGCAAAAACGATAGATTATTCTGGCATTTAGAAAATACTCCTGCATGAAAGATTGAACTTTTGAACGATCTTTAGTCGTTCTGTATTCAAGGTAATCAGTAAGCTCATCTTGAAATCGATAGGTCAGCTCATTTTGGCTCCAAACGGAGAATCCAAGTTCCCACCAAGTGATCCCGCAAGCTCCCTGGAGAGGTCTTTAGATTAGGCTCCAAGTGATACAACGTATTACCAAAGGACTCGTGTCTTTCCCAAGTTAATTCCGTTAATTTTTGAATAATTTCAGCTTTATGCTTCCGCACATACGAGGGAAATATTTGCTCCAAAAGCTCTTCTCCTAAAGATTTTTGTCCAGCGATAAAACGCCCATCTAAAATGGAAAGCAGCAAACTAAAATCTCCAAAATTTTGTTTTTGTAAATCATTAAGAGTCCACACCTGATGTCCTAAATCTAACTTGAGATCCCATAAATCGTGAAGTACAGCCTTAACCGCTTTTTCGCTCTGTTGGGATCCCTCATAGATAAAAAGGAGATCTAAATCTGAAAATGGGCACATTTCAGACCTTCCAAACCCTCCGACTGCTAAAACGCAAACCGAGTTCCCTGACAAATATTTATCGACTAATTTCTGAATTAATTGATCAGTGACTAGAGTAAGCTGCTTCAGCGTTAAAGCGACATTTCCTTCACCCAAAAAACTTTGGGAGATTTTCTGACGCGCTTGAGAGTACTCCTCTTGCAATAAGGGAATAGAGACCCTGCTCATAACTTTCATCATACACGAATACAACTTGAATGATTTTAGGTCTTGACTTGCAAGGCAACTTATTTCTATCCTTTTACTACTGTTATAAGAGGCACTTATGAGAAATTT
>CAYWYX010000299.1:1045-1597 GCA_964462735.1 uncultured Acidobacteriota bacterium
TCTCTTCATGGCATGGTTTTGATTCTGACCAAATTAGCCTCGTTATTATTAGCGGTAATATTGCCTCCGGTTCTTATTGGAGAGACTTAGCCGCTTAATAGGCTGAGCCCGAGAACTCCGTAAAGAACCGAAAATTCTTCCAAAATCTTGGAAATCGTGTTCTTATCGGAGCAATCTGGGTGTGTTAACTCGGCATTTTAATGTGCTAAAAAAAACGGAAAGGATAACAGCAAAATGGGCAAAGTAGTCTCATTGCTGGTAGACAATAAAGCAGGAGTCCTTGCGCGAATAGTCGGACTATTTAGTCAGAGAGGATATAATATTGAGAGTTTAAACGTGGCTCCCACTGAAAACTCAACACTCTCTCGCATTACTCTAACCACTAAAACTGATGAGCGTGGGTTGGAACAAGTCGTCAAACAACTAAATAAATTGATCGATGTAGCCCAGGTTATTCCCTACGATCCCTCTCAACACGTGGTAAGAGAAATGGGTTTAATTAGAGTAGCCGCAAATAAAAATAACAGAAAGGAAGTTCTCAATCTTGCTGAA
>CAYWYX010000300.1:0-900 GCA_964462735.1 uncultured Acidobacteriota bacterium
TCTTTCTGTCGAGGAGCAGTTAGATATTTGTTATCGAAAGACTGCCCACCTTTTCTCTGGATGTGGACGTTTGGGAGCTATTTTAGGCAATGTTGATTCAAACCAAGAGAAGAAGCTGGGGGCTTATGGTAATGCCGTAGGAATGGCTTTCCAATTAATTGATGATCTATTAGATTACAGTTCTGATGAGGATACATTGGGTAAACCGGTTCTCAAAGATCTAGAAGAAGGCAAGACAACACTGCCCATCATATATCTACTGCAACGAGCTGATAGGACGGAGCAGAAGTTTGTTCGAGATGTCATTGCAAATCAAGAATTTACCCCTGAGAACAAGAAGGAAATCATCGGGCTAATCCATTCCTACAAAACTTTGGAGGAAGTTGTTAAGTTGGCTACAGAGTATGCTCTGGATGCTAAACAGGCCTTGCTAGATTTCCCAGAATCTGTTTATCGTGAAGCACTGCTCAGATTTCCTGAATTTGTGATTAATAGGGAAAAATAATGGGTGAACTGACTGAGTAATTTAGCGACGAGGAGTTGATGTGGATGGTGGTGGAATATCTTCAACGCTCCATGGTGATTCCAGTTGTTTTTCCCTTCTTTTTTCAATTTTTTTCCGTGTTGCTTTTCTCCCACTAGAGGTAAGGTCTAGATCGAAATCTTCGGCTGGGGAATTCTGACTGCTTTCTTTTATGAAATCGATCCAGATTGGCAGGGCTAGTGTAGATCCATAAACTTTTTCTCCAAGAGATTTTTTTTCGTCGTATCCAGCCCAAACGCCAGCTGTTAGTTGGGGAGTGAATCCTACAAACCAGCTGTCAGTAGATTCGTTAGTTGTTCCCGTTTTTCCAGCTACTGGCCTATTTAAAGACCGGGCTCTTCGAGCGGTTCCTTTCT
>CAYWYX010000300.1:910-1592 GCA_964462735.1 uncultured Acidobacteriota bacterium
CTCGACAACTCCTTTGAGTAAATGGACCATTTTATCAGCAGTTTCTGGAGAAGTTGCCTGCTGAAATTGATTTTGATGTTCTTCTAAGGTGACGCCATTGTAGTTTTCTACTCGCTTTATAAAAAAGGGCTCTAGGCGCATTCCTCGATTGGGAAAAACAGTGAATGCTGAAGTGATTTCTTGAAGGGTTAGTTCTCCTGCTCCCAATGCTACAGGCAAATAAGGAGGAAAGTCTCGATTGATTCCAAAGCGATGAGCTACTTCAATGACGGCTTTGATTCCTAAATCATTTGCCAATCGAATGGTTGGAACATTACGCGATTCAGCCAAAGCATTTCGAATAGGAATAAGACCTTTAAACTTATGGTCCGAATTTTCTGGGGCATATACGCGTCCCAGAGTGTCGCGAAAGCTGACCGGAGCATCTAGAACCTTATCTGAGGGTGAATAGCCGCTTTCTATAGCAGCAACATAAGTAAATGGTTTGAAAACAGATCCTGGTTGACGCAGTGCTTGGGTAGTACGGTTGAACTTACTATATTGGAAATCAAATCCTCCTACCATTGCCTTAATAGCTCCTGATTTATTGTCCAGTGCCAGTAAGGCTCCTTGAACTTCTGGAATTCTATCTAGGCGTACATCAATGGTTTTATTGGAGCGGTCAATTTCGTTTATTAAGAAG
>CAYWYX010000301.1:0-1581 GCA_964462735.1 uncultured Acidobacteriota bacterium
GATCAGGTCGCGTTTTTGACCCATGGGAAGAGAAAGTGCCAATGCGATGGAGATCCCGCCTCGTAAACCTCCCCAAGTTAGAATTTTTACTACATGTGGGCTAAAGCTTTTCTTTAGGCGCAATAAGGTTAGTGGAAATCCTACACTAAAAAATCTTGCGACTAGCACAATTGGTATAGCCAAAAGAGCTGAAAAAACATATTGAGACTGGACTGTTAGATTCAAAACCTCGAGTCCAATAAGAACGAACAAAATGGCATTAAGAATCTCGTCCATTAGTTCCCAAAAAGTATCTAAGTGTTGGCGAGTACTTTCTGACATTGCTAAATGACGGCCGTGGTTGCCTATCAGTACTCCAGCTGCCACGATAGCTAGTGGCCCTGAGACATGGAGACTTGAGGCCAAAGCATAGCCACCCGTTACCAGGGAAAGGGTCAATAGGATCTCGAGCTGGTAGTTATTAACAGTACGTAATAGCCAAAAGGTTAATCCACCTAAGGATAGTCCTAGTAGAATACCCCCAATGACTTCCTCAAAAAGAAGTAGTCCTATGTGAGCAGGGTCAAATGACTGTTGGCTAGCCATCATTTTGTAAAGGACAAGGAAAATGACAACTCCTACTCCATCATTAAACAGTGACTCTCCCACAATCTTAGTTTTCAGAGATGAAGGAATTCCAGCTTGTTTAAGAAGGGCTAGAACAGCAATAGGATCAGTTGGGGAAACAATAGCTCCCAGGATAAAACAATAAATAGGAGATAGAGATAACCCGATCCAGCTCAGACCTAGGTACATCAGAGCACCTATTAAAAAAGTAGATATCCCAACACCAATGGTCGCGAGAATAGCTATGGTCCATTTATGTTCGATAAGATTACTCAGATTAACGTGTAGGGCCCAGCGAATAAGAGAAAACTTAGCATTCCTTGCATTAGAGTTTGACTAAAATCAATATTATCAAGTATTTGGGTAGATTTTTCTTGTAATTCGAACCCGAAAAAATCAAGGGACATTAAGATTAATGAAAAGGTAAGAGATATCAGCATTAAACCGATAGTGGTTGGTAATTTCAAGAGTCGATAGTTCAAATAAGAGAATGTTGCAGCTAAGGTAACTAGAATTGCTATGATTTGAAAGATGGTCATGAAATTTCCAATAATCCAGGAACCTATTAGATATTAAGGAAGGATTTTCCGTTTTGGATTCAGTTCCAAATTCTGAGTCAAACTATCTTAGGTCCAGAAAATGTTTAATTTAACCAGTCTTGATTAGATTGTTTTTTTTCTGTGTAGTCAACTAATTAGAAGTGAGTAAGGGGAAAGGTAGTAACGAAGTATTTACAAGGGTTTAGTCTAATTACCAGGGAAAGACAATCAAGTCTTAGCAGTATCTCGGAACTTATGCAGCGGGAGTCCTTTTTACGATCTACTCTTTTTTTTCAAATTATTAATCATAAAGTGAATATCCTTAAATCCTTTCCATCCGACATAAAAAATTAAAAAGCTATACCAGAGGATACAGAGCCAAGTTAGGCAAAACCAGAAAGGATGTGAAGGGAAAATCATTGGTTTTGTTGACTTT
>CAYWYX010000302.1:0-1555 GCA_964462735.1 uncultured Acidobacteriota bacterium
CACGAATCATGTTAACAATGCTTAAGGAGTGTTTGCCTTTATAGGGGGCATAGTCCTTGGATATTTCTGGATCAAAATAATTGGATTCGCCGTTGTAGCGGCTTTTGATATCGGCCTCAATATTGAATAGGAGATCCGCATCGTGGAAGTAGTCCATTAGAAAGGGAGCATTGGTTACAGTTACAAATCTTGCTGGTTTGCTACCGGTGTTGACATGTTCATGCCAAGTGTTTAAAGGAGGTGCGAACACGCTTCCTCTTTTCCAGCGAACGGTCGTCTGTTTCTTTTTGTTATTGCCCACCCATATTCGGGTTTCTCCTTCTCCTGACAGAATCATAATATTTTCTTCAAAGAGGTGTTTTTGGGGATGGGTTTTTCCTCCAGCTGGAATTTCGCACACGAAGCTATCTACCATTCCTTGAGATCCATCCAAGACCACATAGGCTCCGTGGGCCCCTAGACGTTTCCAGGGCTCCAGTTTTAGTTTCATTAGACTAGGGATTGCTTGGCCCCGATAGATGGGAATTTTTTCGGTTTTAATAAACTCTTCATAGGCGCTGGTTTGTCCCATTGCCTCCCGTTCGCTTTCTGGACGAAAGCGAGTCTGGCCCGCTAAAGAATTTAAGCTAATCGTAAACATTAAAATTCCCAGGACAAGTGGGAAAAAATACAGATAAATTAGTTTTCGCATGTCAGAAGACTCCTTCTAGAAACTTTCTATACACAGAAATTATATCGCTCCACCTTCAACAGGATCTAACAAGATTAAGTGTCAAAAATGGACATTCACTATAACGTAAAAACTTCATCTTAACTACTCCGTTTTGCTGCAATATGAGTTGTTTTTATAGCAGAGGGGGAATAGATAGTCTGGAATTTAGCGTGGAGTACAGATTGTTGGTGGTAAAAAGTTTACTGGATTTTAGAACGTTGTTGCCTCTTATTCGCATTTTCTAATCTTGACCGCTATTTTCCCCAGAGATAAACTCCTAATCAGTAGTGCGGTACTTGGCCATGTTTTAATGAGGTGGAGGGGTAATGTTATTAAAATTAAAGTCGATATCATTAGTGGCACTGACCTTGTTGGTTTTTGAGGGTATGTCCTGGATAGTACCAGCAAAAAGCTTACCTAAAGGTGGAAGTGAAGAACCGGCATGGTTAGCAAATAAAAGCCTGTCCCCGACCTGGGCAGGTGGGATTGGCTATTTAATAGAGAATAGGTGTGTGAGTTGTCATCGGCCTGATGGCGAAGCACCGATGAGTTTTGGAACTTATGGGGAAGTACAGACTTGGGTAGAGCAAATTCGTATTGCTGTTAATACCGGTACTATGCCTCCAATTGATGGTTCCAACGTATCTGCTTCGGAGCAGGAACTTACTGCTAGAGAACTAAAACTTTTTGACCAGTGGTCATTGTCTGGTTTTCCCAAAGGAGATGGCGAATACGTTGCTCTTAGGAGCAGCATTGGAGTTGATTTAGATCGGTTAGAGCCTAATAACCAAGCTTTGTCGATGGTGCCGACACACGAGGTTGGTTTGGTCCAGTTTTACAAAG
>CAYWYX010000303.1:0-1548 GCA_964462735.1 uncultured Acidobacteriota bacterium
ATTCTGAGTAGAAAAAAAAGTTTAATCTTGTAGAACATTTTTGAATTTTAATGACAGAGGCTTTATCTGTATTTTTCCACTGTAGGAGACGAATAGAAAACTCTGCTAACCGAGAAAATTGTTGGGCAACTTGGGGGTTCCGTGCAAACCTTGCGATGTGGGGTATTTGAGTCAAGGGAATTTCTTTGGAGGAAGTTCCCTTTAAGATCAAAAATTGACCAAAATAGAGCAATAGAAAAAAAGTTGCTAGAAATGTGATCCATGAATTCATTTTCAGTAATTATTTTCTTTCTAGAAGACTGTTCTTGGATTTAAGATTTTTACAGATTTTTCGATAAAAATTCATACCTTGCCTAATGCTTGCTAAAGCTGATTCTTTTTGAAAATTATCCGCATAATAAGCTTCTTCTTTAGCCCAATGGTCGAGCTTATTTAGGAAAGAAAGCCAATAACAACCACTTTCTGGTTGAATTATAGATTGCCCATTTAGATTGACATAGATGGGATTAGTATGGGCAAAAAGAGGATGGGACCAATCAAAGAATTCTTCTTGGGGATTGCCCATACAGCGAGCAGCAATCCAACTACTCTGATTAATGGGTTGATCGAACACTAGCTCAGCCTGCGTGCCTGAATCAGCAGAATTGGCAGTGCTTACAACTTTTCCGTTGATTAATACCTCAAGACGTTGAAAAGGTAAATGGGACTTAGCCTGGGCTTGTATTCTTACATTCCGCTGCTTAGAAAGTCGAAGTTCCTCTCCTGGTTCCAGACCATCTACCTCCAAACTGATAACTGGACCATTCGTAACAAAAGAATTTCCTTTCCGTAATCCCTCTATCCAATTTAGATAGGTCAAGTTTTCAGGTATGTATACGTAAACTCGCTGTTGTCGAACTGGTTCTGAGGGAGATTCACGGTCAGTGCCAGCAGTTGCAGGTAAACGGATTCCACAGTTTAATAAATGATACCAGAATTCCAACGCCTGGGGCAGACGGGTATGTGTGAGTATATCAACCGTATCAATCTCTCCGAGAGCAGCGTCAATTGGGAATTCCCATTGTGAAGCACGCAAATGAGCCCAGTTGACTAAACCTTTTTGACGATGTGTTCTTTTCATTACTTCTAATAAAAGTGGAGAATCTGGCCATCCGGGTTCTCCGTGCAAGGGAAGTGCCCAGCCATTGCGATGCCGAGGTTCCCTGTATGAATGGCGTCTGAATGTTGTTCTAGGTATCGCTAGTCCTCCTGTTGAAATTGGTTCAACTAGTTGTTTTAAATTTAACAAACCAATATGACCTAATGGTTGATTTCGATATTCTTCGTTATAGTAGATTAAATGCCTCTCATCCGAAATAGGATCAAGCTTACCTTGGAAATATTCTTTAGAGTAGGTGACTCCCATATGTTTCATAACGAGCACATTACCTACTCGAAGATTTTCAGCACGCATTTCGAATAGAGCACTGGTTGGGTCGAGCAAGTGAAGATGTGTGTCGCCGGAAAACCATCCTTTATCTTCCATATTGATCCAGCGCTTTAATCGGA
>CAYWYX010000304.1:0-1531 GCA_964462735.1 uncultured Acidobacteriota bacterium
CGGGCCAATAAACACTGTGAAAACGAATGATATCCTTACCTACTAGATGGACTTGTGCAGGCCAAAACTTTTTAAATTCTTCTTGACGTTTTGGATCACCAAAACCAATTCCCGACAAATAACCAACTAATGCGTCAAACCATACATAAATGACATGATTACCAGATAAGGGAACCGGAATACCCCACGTAACAGAGGTTCGACTAACTGACAGATCTTTTAACCCACTGCTAACAAAATTAATAACCTCATTTCGACGAAAAGAGGGATTAACAAAATCTGGTTTCTTTTGGTAAAGGTCTAGTAATCGATCTTGAAAAGCAGAGAGTTTAAAAAAATAGCTTTCCTCGACAACTCGTTCTGTAGGACGATTACAGACCTCACAATTTGGAGCTATGTCTGCTTCCGATGCAAAGAGGTTACAGGGGATACAATACCAACCAGCATATTCACCCTTATATATATACCCATTATCAAAAGCACGTTTAAAGATTTGGGAGGCAGCAGCATAATGGTGGTCATCAGTAGTTCGAATAAACGAATCATATTTAATGTCAAACTGTGACCACAACCTACGATAGGCCTCTGTGTTCTGGTTAGCAAGAACCTGGGGAGAGACTCCTTGGCTATCTGCTGCCCTTTCAATATTTTGACCATGCTCATCAGTTCCTGTTAAAAAACAAACATCATACCCCTGCATCCGTTTATAGCGACTTAAACAATCTGCTACAAGTGTAGTGTAAGTGTGTCCTAAATGCGGTTGGGCATTGATGTAGTATAGGGGTGTAGTTATATAAAAAGTCTTCATTAAAATTCTCTTAACTTATGTCTAAAGAATAACCGTCTTAACCAAGGTCTCTACCATGCAAATCCATAAATTTCTGAACAACCAACCATTGAATCCTCTTATAAGAAACATTATTTCGTAGAGCCAAATCTTTACAGTTTTCATATTCTGGAGAGAAATTAATAATTTTACCATCCACTTGGGCAACTTTCACTGGTACCGTACCGTATGAAATATCAATCTGTTCAATAAACCTCTCAAGAAATTTTCGATCACACTCATAGTACCGTACGCCAATAGTAGTAGTTTCCTTAAACAAAATTTCGCAAGCTGAGTTAAGTAAGTTTTTAGGAAGAACCACAGTAAGAAGAATACCCTGTCGACTTTTCTTCATCTGAACAGGACAACAAAAAACATCGTAAACACCTAATTCCAAAAGCTTTGATTGCACATAGTCGACAATTTGAGGATTCATGTCATCAATGTTTGTTTCAAGTACTAAAGTGTTTGAATGAATAGACTTATTTTGCTCTTGTTTTTTCAAATTTCCCTTACATATTCTTAATACATTTGGACTTCCGTGAATTTCCCTACCACCAGCTCCATACCCAACTTTTTCAATCTGCATGGATGGCAATCCTTCATATGAATCACATATAGTAGTCAGCACTGCTGCTCCAGTTGGAGTAATTAGCTCACCCTCTATTTCATTGGAATAAATAGGAAGGCCCTTAAGTAGTTCGG
>CAYWYX010000305.1:0-1518 GCA_964462735.1 uncultured Acidobacteriota bacterium
ATTCCCATGGGAGCTGTTGTTGTCCGCAGTCATATGAGTCAATATTTTGAGTCACGTATGTTGCCAATTGGTGGAACCTATGCTGGTAATCCGTTAGCAACGGCTGCAGCCCGGGCTTGTTTAACGGCGTATCATGAAGAAGACTGCGTCAATAATGCTCAAAAAATGGGAGAACTGCTTCTTAAAAAATTAGGTGACCTTAAAGAATGTCATCCTTGTATTGGAGATGTTCGGGGGCAGGGTCTTTTGACGTGTCTTGAACTTGTACGTGATCGTGTTACCAAATTATCTCTGACAGATTCTTCAAACAACGCTTCATTGGCTAGATTGATTAGGCGTCAAGCTTGGGAAAATGGACTGCATCTTTTAGCGCGCGGCAATCTTATTTTAATAGCTCCACCGTTAGTGATTAATACCGATCAAATTTCAGAGGGCATCCACAAATTAGATCGCGTGTTAACTTGGTTGGACAG
The DNA here is from genome assembly GCA_964462735.1 of uncultured Acidobacteriota bacterium. Lineage (GTDB taxonomy): Bacteria > Acidobacteriota > Terriglobia > Versatilivoradales > Versatilivoraceae > JAKUNG01. The sequence continues at coordinate 474 of CAYWYX010000305.1, forward strand.
CACTTTAGAGTAGCAATAATATGTCTCCTATTATTAGGGATGTAAGGGTAGGTTGAAGGGTATTTTAAAAATAATTAAGGAGGATTGTTATGGGGATTTTTACACGAAGACAACTCCTTTTCTCAGCATTGGTTGGAGGAGTTTTAACTGCTTGTTCTAAATCAAAAATCCCTGAAAAAATTTTGAGTCAAGGCGGTCTTGATATCGTTGATTCACATGTTCATGTGTGGACTCCAGATACTAAGACCTATCCCCTGGCGCCAGGTTTTACAGTAAAGGATTTTTGGTTCCCAAGTTTTTCAAAAGATGACTTGTTAAGTTATAGCCGCCCTAGTGGTGTAAAGCGGATTAACCTGATTCAAATGACTTGGTATGGATTAGACCATCGGTATATCCTAGATATTATTGCCAACGATCCAGAACATTATGTTGGCACAGGAATTGTTCCTGCAGTTACTGATGTGTCACTTCCAGGTCCAGACAAGACGATGGTAGCCCTTTCTCAGGGTGGAATCAGAGCATTTCGTATTCGTGGGAAAAGTACTAGACCTAAGCTAGGCGATGGTGATCAATGGCTAGATCATCCTGGCTATGAGAAAATGTTTAAAGCCGCTGCAGAGTACAATCTTGCTTTAAGCTTTCTAATGTCGCCACCTGACCTTCCTGAAGTTGATCGAATGTGCCAACGGTTCCCTGAATCACCGGTTATTATTGACCACCTTTGTTTAATTGGGCGAAGAGGTTTATTCCCTGAAGAGGATATTGTTGCACTGTGTAAAATGGCAAGGCACAAAAAAGTAATGATTAAGATTGGAGCCTTTTATGCATTAGGAAAGAAAAGTCCTCCCTATTTGGAACAACTGCCTCTAATTCGGAGAGTGGTAGATGCTTTTGGTCCTGAAAGATGTATGTGGGAAAGTGATGCTCCCTTACAAGCAACTGAATCACCAAATACTTATGATTCTGCAGTAGCTTTAATCCGAGATCATGCAGATTTTTTGAGTTCAGGGGACAAAGAGCAGATTTTAGTCAAGACTGCAGAAAA
>CAYWYX010000306.1:0-1505 GCA_964462735.1 uncultured Acidobacteriota bacterium
AAGGATACGAATCCATCAATTCTAAGAGTATAACGACGAAGCCGAGAGGCTATCCCACCAGAAGTCCAATAACCACCATCATTAATGTAAAATGATAATTCATTTGGCATTCCTCTGCTCAAATTCTCAGTTACCGTTAATCCATAGGCAGGAAATGTATTTGGATAAATCCAACGTTCTTTCCGAAGTCCAGGACGTACAAATGCTTCTCCCCAGCGGTTAAAATTTATCCCATCCCGGCTAGTCATAAAAAGTGTTTCTGAAATTGAACCAAACTTATAGGATGGATGCTCAGTAATTGGAAGTCCTTCTTCAATCTCACGACCAGCCATAAAACGGCCAGGGAAACCGATTAAAATATGAGGAGCCCTATAATAAGGACGAATCTGATTGAGGTAGATCTGTTCTCGACGAGATCCAGGGTATTGAATCCACTGAGGTTTCGTCCAATAACGAAAATCCGAGGAACTGGAAGTCATTACATCACGAGCTTGACCCATTTGATCGAGTCCAAGTTGAAGACCTCCTGGCCTTATCTCATCACCTTGACCCCGCATTTCTCGATGAAACAATAAGTAGCGATTATTCACATTGCACCAAAAAGCCAAGTTCTGTGAATCAAATTTACCTTTAGTGATAATTGGGTCTTTTGACATTGATTGCCAATGAATTCCATCAGACGATGAAAATGAATACAACCCTTTGGTCGGTTGACTCAAAGCAGCTATAGCCTTGTACTGTTCTTCTGGATTACAGTTTGGATTTGTGTCCTTAAACGGCACAAAGGTATTACTAATTTCACCGGACAAGATAATGTTATTTTTCTTTGAACCCTTAAAAAAGATTAAATCTAAATCAGGCCTTTCCCAATTGATTCCGTCCTTACTCTCAGCATAGCAGGTAAATAGGGTACTCGGTTCGTTGAAACCTCGCCAAGCTTGCCCTCGATAGTACATACGATAAATTGAACCATCCTTAAATATTGTGGCATAACCAGAACTGTTTCCTTCCCAGGGTTGGTCAAAAGTAAAGATCACTTCTTTTTCGGTTGGTCTTTGTAATGTTAATTTGGCACCACCCATTGTTTGATCAATAAGAAAATTATCAACCATAAGCTCTAATCTTGATCCAATATTAATAGGGGTTAAGGGAGTACTGCAACCCATGCCAATTAAAAGACTCATCGCAGTTAAAGATTTCAAATTAAACATTAGAACAAACCTAAGAAATAAAGTTGTGCAATGACTAATCACATTCATTGTGGCACCCGTTTGTAATTCACTAAATTCTTACTGTATTTGATATTAGTTGCAAAAAAAAATCCTCTGTCAAATTAATTTATTAGGAGGAAAAGTAGAAGTTAGCAACCTAGACCGTGTCACTACTTTATCTAGAAAATACGGGACTGGATGTTTTTTGAAGATAGGGATTGGTAGCGGGGGCGGGATTTGAACCCGCGACCTTTGGGTTATGAGCCCAACGAGCTACCAGACTGCTCCACCCCG